>CAZPPH010000066.1:0-16250 GCA_964588375.1 uncultured Rhodobacterales bacterium
GGGGCCGTGGCGGGGGGTCATCTCCCAGCGGGTCTCGACGCCCGCCGCGCCGCCCGCACCCGGGGTGAGCAGAAGCCCCAACGGGCAGACATTGCCCTCGGCCGCGCCGGTTTCGGCGGCGAGATGCAGCCGGCGGACCGGGGTCAGCGCGGGAGGGCCGGGCAGGTCGGCGACGACGAGGGGGACGCAGCCCGCGCGCAGAGCCTCTTCCATCGACCAAAGCACGTCCTCGTCGCGCCTGGGGGTGACGAAGAGGAAGCGGGAGGGGTCGACGAAGCGCACGATGCCTTCGGCGTTGAGCCGTTCGGGCCGCCAGGCCGGCGCGATCCACATGATGGGGCCGCGGAGGGCGGCGGCGACGATGAGCGCGAAGGTGTGCCGGGCCACGCCGCAGGCTTCGTGAACCCGGGCGGGGGCAAGGGCGAGATCGCCCAGAAACGCCGCGCCGGCGGCGGGGCGGTGGGGGGCCTTGGTGAGCAGGTGCGGGGCCGGGCTGACGGACATGGATGAAGCGTAATGCGTTCTTGATTTGTTCTCAAGGGGGCGCAGCGCCCGGCTTCCCTGGCCGACCGTCGCAATCGGCACTGGACGGGCTGGCACGGGATTCGAACGCGGTCGGAGCGGGCCGGAGTTTCCCTTGCCCCCGGGAGCCCATCGGCTATCCCTGCCGCGACAAACACACGGAGGGACGGGAATGGACATGGTCGAGCTTGGCCGGACGGGGCTCAGGGTGAGCGAGCTCTGCCTCGGCACGATGACCTGGGGCAGCCAGAACACCGAAGCCGAGGCGCACGCCCAGATCGACCGGGCCCGCGAGGCCGGGCTGAACTTCATGGACACCGCCGAGATGTATCCCACGACGCCGATGCGCGCGGAGACCACCGGGCGCTCCGAGGAACTGATCGGGACCTGGAACGCGAAAACCGGCCGGCGCGATGACTGGGTTATCGCGACGAAGATCACCGGCGAAGGCAACATGAAGGTGCGCGGCGGGGAGGGCTTCGACGGGCGCACGATTCCGCAATGCGTCGATGCCTCGCTGAAGCGGCTGCAGACCGACTACATCGATCTTTACCAGCTTCACTGGCCCGACCGTGGCTCCTACATGTTCCGCCAGCACTGGACCTACGATCCCTCCGGACAATCCAGGCAAGAGACGCTCGATCACATGAACGATGTGCTCGAGGCGCTGGGGGCCATGGTGAAGGCCGGCAAGCTGCGTCACGTCGGGCTGTCGAACGAGTCCGCCTGGGGCACGGCACAGTGGTTGCGCATCGCGGAGGAGCGGGACCTGCCGCGGATGGAAACGATCCAGAACGAATACTCGCTGATGTGCCGGCTCTTCGACACCGACCTCGCCGAGCTCAGCGTGAACGAGGATGTCACGCTTCTGGCCTTCTCGCCGCTCGCGGCGGGGTTTCTCACCGGCAAGTATCAGGACGGCGCGGTGCCCGAAGGCTCCCGGGGGTCGATCAACTCCGGTCTCGGGGGGCGGATGACGCCCCGTGCCTTCGCTGCGGCCGAAGCCTATCTCGATATCGCTTCGCGCCACGGACTCGACCCGGTGCATCTCGCTCTCGCGTTTTGCCGGTCGCGGCCGTTCCGGACGGTGCCGATCTTCGGGGCGACGACGATGGACCAGCTCGATCGGGCGCTGGGAGCCGCGGAGGTGACGCTCTCGCGGGAAGTTCTCGGTGAGATCGGGGAGGCGCACAAGGCGCACCCGATGCCCTACTGACCCGAAAGATCGAGCCCGGCCCTGCCGGCGAGCCGCTCGAGGTGGTCGGGCAGGGCGCGGTCTGAAACGGAGGCCTCGCGCACCAGCGTGTCGAAGCTCTGAGACAGGATGCTGACCCGCTCGGTGTCGCGGAAGGCGAGGTAGTGCTGGCCGAGGTAGAGCACCGCGACGAGAGGGCCGAAGACGGTGACCGGCGCGGCATGCAGGCGACGGGCGTCGAAGAGGCTGACCCGTAGGGCGGGAAAGAGCTGGTCGTGCAGGTTCAGAAGATGGGCGAGCTGGCGTGCGCGGATCGCCTTCGGCAGCCCGTCATAATAGCCCGTGCCGAAGGCCAGCGACTGAAGCTCGAAGAGCGGCATTGCGATTTCGTAGTCGCTTCGCGTCCGGCGCATCCAGCCGAGCCGGTCCTCCGACGCGCCCACCGCCTGTTCCGATGTGCGCAACAGGTGCGGGGCGTATTCCCATCGCAGAAGCTCGGCGGTCTTCAACATGTCGGCGAGCCGGGCGGGTACGTGGCGGATCTTGTAGCCCGCCGCCTCGCGGTGCCAGCGAAATATCTGCTCGTCGGTCGGCGTGCGCGTCGCCTCGGTGAAAAGGACCTGGCCGGCGAGCAGGTCGCTGGCCTGCTCGGGCAATTCCGAAAGCCCCAGAAGCCAGTCGCCCGAGACGCCGAGGGCCGCGGCACATTCGGCGACAACGTGGGCATTGGGCAGCCGGGTCCCCGGGGCGAGCAATTGGGAAATGGTGGACCGGTCGACGCCGACGGCGCGGGAGAGGGCGGACTGATTGGAGCCGGCCGTCTCCATTGCCTGGGACAGTCGGGTGCGAAACAGCTGGGCACGGTCACGTTTGTCCATATCGATCACATTTGGTGACTTTAAATAACAATTGTTATTTTATGTTGCGCATTCCCGGAATTTGCAAGCGGCCCGTTTCAGGTCAGACCAATGCCGGTTCAACACATTGCGGAGGACGTATGCGACCTGCCATGGCGAGGCTGGCCGGGGAATGGCCGACACTGGCGATGCTCGCGGGCTGCTATGCCGCCTGGGGCCTCGGGACGACGATCGTGGCGGAGCACATGCTTGCGGCGGCGGTGGCGCTGACCGCGCTGGCGGTGGCGCTTTTCTCGTCGCTTCAGCACGAAATGATCCACGGACATCCGTTCGGAAACCCGCGGGCCAATGCCGCACTGGTGTTTCCTGCCCTTTCGCTCGTCATTCCCTACGAGCGGTTTCGCGACATCCACCTCGCGCACCACTATGACGCGGACCTGACCGATCCCTACGACGACCCGGAATCGAATTACCTCGACCCCGCGCGATGGGAAACCATGCCGGGATGGCTGCGGCAGGTGCTCCTGTTCAACAATACGCTCTTCGGGCGGGTCCTCATCGGCCCGTTCGTCGGCCAGATCGGCTTCCTGCTGGCCGAATATCGCGACCACCGGTCGGGTGACATCCGGGTCCTCCGCGGCTGGCTTCTGCATGTCCCGGCCGTCGCGCTCGTGCTCGTCTGGGTCTGGACGGCCCCGATGCCGTTCTGGGCCTATGCGGTCGCGGTCTGGACAGGGCTCGGGCTCGTCAAGATCCGGACCTTTCTCGAGCACCGGGCGCACGCCGCGGCGCGGGCACGCACCGCGATCGTCGAGGACCGGGGCCCGCTCGCCTGGCTCTTTCTCAACAACAATCTCCATGTCGTCCATCACGCCCACCCGGAGGTGCCCTGGTATCGGCTGCCCGCGCTCTACCGCTCCCGTCGCGCGCGCTGGCTCGCGATGAACGACACTTACCTCTACCGTGGCTACGGCGAGGTGTTCCGGCGCTATCTTTTCGGCCGGAAAGACCCGGTGCCCCACCCTCTGATGGAGCCGCGGGCCTAGGCGCGCAGAGGTAGCGTCTCGGGCGGGCCGAGCTCGGGCAGGCGCGGCAGGACGAAATCCAGCACCACGCGCGTCACGGGGGCGATGTCGAGCCCGTAGAGGGCGTGAGCGGGCACCCACCCGAGCTCGGCGAGCTCTCCCGAGGCCCCGGCGAAGTCGTCTGCGTCTCCCGCGATGCCCGAGGCATCCGCAAGAAAGAACCGCGCGTCGAAGCGGCGCGTCCGGCCGGGCGGGGTGATCGCCCGGAAGACGTAGGCAAGCCCCTTGGCCGAAGGGCGCAGGCCACGCACTGCGAGGCCCGTCCAGTCCGGCCCCGGCGCTGTGAAGGTGCCGGGCTCTGCGAAGGCGAGACCGGTCTCCTCCCAGAGTTCACGGATCGCCGCGGCGGCAAAACGGTGGGGCGGCCCGGCGCCGGTTTCGGCGAGCCGGGCAAGGCAGGCAGGCCCGAGCGCGCCAGAGAGCGAAACGGCGGCGTCGCCGGAATCGACCGCTCCGCCGGGGAAGACGAACTTCCCGGGCATGAAGACCGCGCCACGGAGCCGCCGACCCATGAGCACCTTGGGCGCGGTAGCGGGGTCCCGTACGAGGATGAGAGTCGCGGCGTCGCGGATCTGCACGGCTTCAGACGCCGCCGAAGCCATGCATCCTTTTCGCCCATTGCAGGGCGACCACTGCGCCCTTGAACCGTGGCAGCAGCCAGAGCGACATTGCCACGGCGCCCACCACGAAGACGGTGGCGAGCACCATCGGCTCGGGCCGGAAGGTGGTGAACCCCCAGAGCATGAAGGGGGCGAGCACATGGCCCACGACGAGGATCGTGAGATAGGCCGGACCATCGTCGGCGCGGTGCCGGTCCAGCGGTTCGGTGCAGATCGGGCATGACTCGCGAACCGTGAGATAACTGCGCATCAGCGGACCCTTGCCGCAGCGCGGGCATCGGCGGCGCCAGCCGCGCAGAAGGGCCGGACGAAGCGGCCGCTCGGCGGGATCGGTCTTGATGGCGGGACTTCCGTCGAACATGGGGGCGTCCTGAGATGTTTGCCTCATCTAAGGCCGCCGGCGTGTCCAGCCCTAGGGGGCGGAATGTCCTTGCGTCGCGATGTCGCAAAACAATTTCCAGGAATACGCGGCAGACGCGACGGAATCGGGCAGGCCGCCCGTTCCATCATCAGATCGTCCACGCAGGGTGGGCGGCCGACGCGAAGGAGACAGACGTGAAACAAGGTATGACGCAGGGGCTTCTGGCCCTCGTTATGGCCGGCGGCATTGCCGGTGTGGCAAGCGCCGACGGCCCCGCGGGCGACCGTGGCATGCGCGGGGCGGATTTCGAGACGCTCGACAGCAACGATGACGGTCTTCTGACCGCCGAGGACCTCGCGGCGGCAGCCGGCGCGCGCTTCGCCGAATTCGATGCGAACGGCGACGGCACGGTCAGCGAGGCGGAATTCATCGACAGGATCCGGGCAAATGCCGCCGAGAGAGCCGCCGGTTGGTTCGCGCGGCTCGATGCGGATGGTGACGGGATGGTGTCGCGCGACGCGTTCGAGGCCCGCCGGGGCGATCGCGGCCGGGGGATGAGCCGGATGCTCTCGCGTTTCGATGCAGACGGTGATGGCGGCCTCGACGCCGGGGAGTTCGAGACCGCCCGCGCGGAAATGCGCGACAGGCGCACCCGACACGGCGGGCACGGCGAGGGTCGGCACCGCTAGGCCGGGCGGGGGCGGGCGACCGCTCCCGATTGCCGGGCGGGGGGCGCTCGGGCATGGTGAGACGAAAGGCCGACAGACCGGAGCATGGACGAGGTCACCGACGAGGCGCTCCTTGTCGCCTATGCCAATGGCGACCCCCGGGCCGCGCGCGCGCTGACAGACCGGTTGGCGCCGCGCGTGCTCGCCCATGCCGCGCGTCTTCTGGGTGGCGACCGGGCCGAGGCCGAGGACGTCGCCCAGGAAGCGATGCTGCGGCTCTGGCGCATCGCGCCCGACTGGCGGCAGGGCGAGGCGAAGGTGACGACCTGGCTCTACCGGGTGACGGCGAACCTCTGCACCGACACGCTCCGCAAGGGGGGGCGGCAGGTGCGGCTCGACGCCGTGGCCGACCCGCCCGACCCCGCACCCGGGGCCGTCGCGGGTCTCACAGGCGCCGAGCGGGCCGGGGCGCTGCAAACGGCGCTCATGGCGCTGCCCGAGCGCCAGCGCGAGGCAGTCGTGCTGCGGCATATCGAGGGGTTCGCCAACCCCGAGATCGCCGGGATCATGGACATCGGCGTGGAGGCGGTGGAAAGCTTGACCGCGCGGGGCAAGCGCAGGCTCGCTGCCCTGCTCCTGCCGCGGAAGGAAGAACTGGGGTTGGACGATGAGTAGGACGGACCGGGACGACACGGGGCTCGACGCCTTTTTCGAAGCGGCCGGGCGGTATGGAGCGGCACCCGACGCGGCGTTTCGCGCGCGGCTGCTGGACGATGCGCTCGCCGCACAGCCGGCCCCCACCCCGACCCCGGACCCGACGGGGCGCCGCCAGCGGCCAGGCTGGTTCGCCGCTCTCGGAGGCTGGCCCGCGCTGTCGGGGCTCGCGACCGCGACCGTGGCGGGGGTCTGGATCGGTATCGCTCAACCCGCAGCGGTGGGCGACCTCGCTTTCGGTGGCTTTGGCGGCGACTACGATTTCTCCGCTCTCATCGGCGGCAGCTACTCGCTGGGGCTTGCCGATGGCTGAGACGAACCCCGCTCCGCCACCCGGCCCGCCGGCACGCAGCCCGCTTTGGATGCGGGCGCTGCTCGTCGTCTCTCTCGCGCTCAACCTTCTCGTGGCCGGCATGATCGGCGGTGCCGTGCTTTCAGGCGGCGGTCCGGGCGCAGCACGCGAGGCCGCGCGCGACCTTGCCGGGATGCCCTTCGTCCGGGCCCTTTCGCCGCAGGATCGCCGTGCGTTCGTGCGTGAGTTGCGTGGCCAGCGCGACAGTCTGCGCGAGAGCCGGGCGGAGCTGCTTGCACGCTTCGAGAGCCTGCTTGCCACGCTCAGGGCCGAAGACCTCGATGTCGTGGCGCTTGAGCGCATCCTCAAAGCGCAGCGCGAGGCGGCCGCGGCACATCAGCGGCTTGGCGAACGGCTGGTTCTGGAGCAGTTCGAGGAAATGACGGTCGATGAGCGGCGCGCCTATGCCGATCGGCTCGAGGTCGACCTCAGGCGGCCTCGGCGACGGTGATCTGATTGCGGCCAGCGGCCTTTGCGGCATAGAGCGCCCGATCGGCACGTGCGATCAGCGCTTCGACGGTTTCCGCGGCGTCATCGCCGGGCAGCATTGCCGCAACTCCGATGCTCATGGTCACCGCCACGCTCTTCAGACCCCCGTCGATCACCACGGGCGTCTCGCCGATGCACTGGCAGATCCGTGCCGCGGCGGGGCCGGCCCGGGCGACGTCGGTCTCGGGCATCACGATGAGAAACTCCTCGCCGCCGAGGCGGGCGAGCACGTCCGCCCCTCGCAGGTTTGCGCGAAGCCGCGCGGCGACTTCCATCAGAACGGTGTCGCCGGCGGCATGGCCGTGGATGTCGTTGATCCGCTTGAAATGATCGAGATCGCCGACGAGCACTGCCACCGGCCGGCCGGCCGCCGACGCCTCCCGGAGAATCCGCGCGGCATGGGTCATCGCGTAGCGACGGTTGTAGAGCCCGGTGAGAGGGTCGGTGGCGGCCAGGCGCATGCCATCCTCCAGGGCCGTCGTCAGCATGTCGGCCTCCAGCTTGCGCCGGATCTGGGCCTTTACGCGAAGGGCCAGTTCGGCGGGGTCGAAGTCGCCGGGGATGAGGTCGCTCGCGCCGAGGTCGAGCGCGCGCGCTGCCGCTTCGGCATCGCCTGGCCGGAAAACCGCGATGACCGAGGCACGGCGCGTCTCGGCCCGGGCGCGAAGGTCCGCAAGCAGTCTCAGCCCCTCTTCGGTTCGGTCGGCGCCGATATCGATGACGTAGACATCAGCCGAAGTCCGGTGGTCCGCCGTCGACAGGGCGTCGTGCTCGCCAAGCACCTCGACCCTGTCGCGCAGATTGCCGACGAGCGCATCGCGCCAGGCCGTGGCGAGTGTGCGGGAGCGGGCGACGAGAGCGACGCGACCGCGTCTCTGGAACGTCGATCCGGCATCGCAGAAGCCGAATTCCTCCGCCGTCGAGCGGCGACGCAGGAGTTCGGCCCGGGCGTCTCGGGCGCGCAGGAGGCTGCGGATGCGGGCGAGACAGACCATGTCGGAGAACGGGGTCTCGATGAGATCGGACGCGCCCGCCGCGAGAGCGGCGAGCCGGGCTTCCGGCCCCGCGTCGGGGCCGGCGAGCACCACCGGTGTCTCGGCTCCCCCGATTTCCTCGCGCAGCCGGTCGCAGATGCCCAGTGCTTCGGAGAAGTCCCGGTGAACGAGCACGACGAGGTCGGGACGTTCGGCCTTCACCGCTTCGGGCAGAAGCGTCGGAGTCTCGAGAAGGCTCACCTGATAATGGGCGGCCGTGAGGCGAACCCGCCACTGGATGCGACCGGTGGCCACTTCGTCGGCGATCAGGATGCGGGCGCTCATCTGCCTGTCCTCGATTCATTTAAAATGCTCTGCACTCCGTTCAGTTCTGGTGCATATAGGTTAAGAATGAGTTTCCCGAATATGTCGGAAAGCAGGCGGAAAATGGGCCGGGACGAGGCGGAAACGCTTGCTTTGGAGGCGCTGGGCTGGCTGGCGGGGGAGGACGATCTCCTGCAGGTCTTCCTCGGCTCGGCGGGGCTGTCCTCTGCCGATCTGACCGCGCGGGCGGGCGATGCGCAGCTTCTCGCGGCGGTGCTCGATTTCCTGCTGATGGAGGATGCCTGGGTCAACGGATTTGTCACCGCGACGAACCGTGCGCCCCAGGAGCCGATGCGCGCCCGCGCGGCCCTTCCGGGCGGTGATCTTCCGCACTGGACCTGAGAACCGCGTACGTGCCTGTCGAAGACTCCGGAATGCCGGGTCTGCATGTGATGCGGGTTCGACCCTTGCCGCCTCCTGCGCGAAGGGACGCTCTGTGACGAAGTTGCGGTTTGGACTCAGATCGTGATGGGCGAGCCTCGAGCGTCTTGCGGGGTGCAATTGCCCGTGGCATGAGCCTTGAAAGAAAAGAAAAAACGGGGAGATGGGCATGACGAAGATCGCGGCGACGCATGTGGGAAGCCTGCCCCGCAGCCAGGAGGTCGTCGATTTCCTCTTTGCCCGAGAACGGGGTGATGCTTGCGACGAGGAGGCCTTCGATGCGGCCATGACGAGGGCCGTGGACGAGACCGTGCGTCGTCAGGTCGAGGCGGGCATCGACATCGTCTCCGACGGGGAAACCTCGAAGATCAGCTACGCCACCTACGTCAAGGACCGATACACCGGGTTCGACGGCGACAGCCCGCGGAACACGCCGGCCGACCTCAAGCTTTTCCCTTCGTTCCTGAAACGGCTTGCCGCCGAGGGCGGAAACCCGAAATATGCGCGCCCGATGTGCGTGGGCGAAGTCCGTTCGAAGGGCCAGGGCGAGCTTCAGAAGGATATCGCCAACCTCAAGGCGGCGATGGCGACGCATGGTGCCGAGCGCGGCTTCATGAACGCGGCCTCTCCCGGCGTTATCTCGCTCTTTCTCCAGAACGCCCACTACCCCGACAGGGGCGCCTACCTCGCCGCTCTCTCCGATGCGATGGGCGATGAATACCGCACCATCGTCGATGCGGGCCTCGACCTGCAGCTCGATTGTCCCGATCTCGCGCTCTCGCGCCACATGCTCTTCACCGATTTGTCCGACGAGGAGTTCGTTGCCGTCGCCGAAGCCAACGTTGCGGCGCTGAACCATGCGCTCGACGGCATCGACCCCGCGCAGGTGCGCATCCACATCTGCTGGGGCAATTACGAGGGCCCCCATGTCTGCGACATCGACATGGGGAAAGTCATGCCGACGCTGATGAAGGCGCGGGCCCGCTACGTGCTCTTCGAGACCTCGAACCCGCGCCATGCCCATGAATGGACCGTGTTCCGTGACCGCAAGGACGAGGTGCCCGACGACAGGGTGCTCGTGCCGGGCGTCGTCGACACGACGACGAATTTCGTCGAGCATCCCGACCTCGTGGCCGAGCGGCTGGGCCGGTTCGTGGCGATCTTCGGGGCCGAACGGGTGATGGCCGGCTCCGATTGCGGTTTCGGGACCTTCGCTGGGTTCGGTGCCGTCGATCCCGAGATCGCCTGGGCGAAGCTCGCGGCGCTGTCCGAGGGCGCGCGCCGCGCGAGTGTTCGCTAGATGGCCGAGCCGCTCCTCCTCCTGCCGGGCATGATGTGCGACGCGCGGCTTTTCGCGCCGCAGATCGCCGCATTTTCGGGACGGCGCGCGGTTCATGTCGCACCGATGCTCGGCGACACGATCGCGAACATCGCCGGAAGCGTCATCGCCAACGCGCCGCCGCGGTTCGCACTCGCGGGCCTCTCGATGGGCGGGATCGTGGCGATGGAGGTGCTGCGCCAGGCCCCGGACATGGTCTCCCGCCTCGCTCTTCTCGACACCAACCCCTTGGCCGAGACTCCCGAGGCCGCAGCCGCGCGCGAACCCCAGATCGCCCGGGTGCGGGCTGGCCGGCTCGAGGACGTCATGCGCGAGGAGATGAAGCCCCGCTACCTGGCCCCGGGGCCGAGGCGGCTCGAGGTTCTGAACACCGTCATGGAGATGGCCATGGCCCTCGGCCCGGAAGTCTTCGTCAGTCAGTCGCGCGCGCTGATGCGCCGACCCGACGCCGAGGAGACGCTGCGCAAGGCAGACTGCCCCGTGCTGGTGCTCTGCGGCAGCCACGACACCGTATGCCCGGTGTCGCGCCACGAGTTCATGGCGGGAATCATTCCGAACGCGACGCTCGAGATCATCGAGGACGCGGGCCACCTTCCGACGTTGGAAGAGGCCGAGAAGACGACCGCGGCCCTCGATCGCTGGCTCCACGACCGGCTGCTGCTGAGCTAGGCGTGGCGATGCGCTCGCGGAGGCGGCGGTCGCGAACATTTCATTTTGCTTCTGACGCAATCGGGTGACCATGGGGTTGCCAACACAGGAGAGGTCCCGACATGAACGACATTCCCCGGCCCGCCGCCCGCAAGAAGGCCAGTGATTTCGACCGGCGTATCCTCGAGATCTTCGATGGCTACGTGCATGGCAAGATCAGCAAGCGCGACTTCATCGTCCGGGCCGGCAAGTATGCCGCCGCCGGCGTGACTGGCGCGATGATTCTCGAACAGCTCCAGCCGAACTATGCCTTCGCCCAGCAGGTCGCGGCGGACGACCCCACGATCGAGACCATGACGGCAGAATACGAAAGCCCCGAGGGTCATGGCACGATGCAGGGCCTCATGGCGAGGCCGGCCGGTGCAACAGGCCCGCTCCCGGCGGTGCTCGTCATCCACGAGAACCGCGGCCTCAACCCCTATATCGAGGACGTGGTGCGGCGCGCCGCGAAGGCTGGCTATCTCGCCTTCGGGCCGGATGGGCTCACGCCCCTGGGCGGCTACCCGGGCACCGACGAGGAGGGCCGGGAGATGCAGCGCAGCCTCGACGGTGCGAAGCTGATGGAGGACTTCTTCGCCGCCTTCGAGTTTCTCCGCGACCACGAGGATACCACCGGCAGGGTCGGCGCCGTGGGCTTCTGCTATGGCGGCGGGGTGTGCAATGCGCTGGCCGTGGCCTACCCCGACCTCGCCGCCTCGGTGCCGTTCTACGGCCGCCAGCCGGCCGTGGAGGACGTGCCCCGGATCGAGGCGCCGCTGATGATCCACTACGCCGGCCTCGATGACCGGATCAACGAGGGGTGGGAACCCTATGCCGCCGCGCTCGAGGAGCACGGCAAGGCGTTCAGCGTGCACTTCTACCCGGACGTGAACCACGGCTTCCACAACGACACCACGCCGCGCTACGACGAGGAAGCCGCGACGCTGGCCTGGGACCGGACGCTCGCCTTCTTCGAAGAGCATCTGAATACGTAAGGAAAGGCGTGGCGGTGGGGCAAAAGCCGGGCGCCCCGCCCCCGCGGCAGTCTCGGGTCAGGCGCTTGCCGCGCTGCGGGCCCGCTTCGCGACCGGCGTGTTCTGATCGATGAAGTCGAGCACGAGCGGGCGGATGTTGTTGCGCCAGGACTTGCCGGCGAAGATGCCATAATGACCCGCACCCGGTTCGAGATGCGCGGCCTTCTTGTCCGCCGGCAGCCCGGTGAGCAGGTCGAGCGCCGCGAGACACTGGCCGGGCGCGGAAATGTCGTCCTTCTCGCCCTCGACGACCTTCACCGCGACGGAGGTGATCGCCCCGATATCCACCGGCTTGCCGCGTACGGTGAAGCGGTTCTCGGCGATCTCGCGATCCTTGAAGATGCGCTCGACGGTCGAGAGGTAGAATTCCGCCGTCATGTCCATCACCGCGAGATATTCGTCGTAGAAGCGGTTGTGTCTGTCGAAGTCATGCGCCTCGCCCTTGGCGGTGGCGAAGACCTGGTCGGTGAAGGCGGTGGCGTGCTTTTCGGCATTCATCGACATGAATGAGCCAAGCTGGAGGAGGCCCGGGTAGACCATGCGGCCGGCGCCTGCGTACTTGAAGCCGACCCGCTGAATCACGAGTTCCTCGAGCTGGCCCATGGTCACCCGGCTGCCGAAGTCGGTCACTTCGGTGGGGTTTGCGTCGGGGTCGATGGGCCCGCCGATGAGGGTGAGCGTGCGGGGCTGGGCCTTCGGGCGCTCGGCCGCGAGATAGGCGGTGGCCGCGAGCGCGAGAGGTGCGGGCTGGCAGATCGCGATGGCGTTGGTCTCGGGGCCGAGATGCCCCATGAAATCGACAAGGTAGTCGGTGTAATCCTCGATATCGAACTTGCCCTTCGAGACCGGAATGTCGCGCGCGTTGTGCCAGTCGGTCACCCAGACTTCGGCATCGGGCAGAAGGCTCTGTACCGTCGAGCGCAGGAGGGTCGCGTAATGGCCCGACATCGGCGCGATGAGGAGGATGCGGCGGCGCTTCTCTGCCCGGCCCGCGACGCGGAAACGGATGAGGTCGCCGAAGGGCAGGCTGACTTCCTGTTCGACGGTGACGACGTGGTCGCGCCCGTCCGTGCCCACGACCGTATCGATACCCCAGCCGGGTTTGACAACCATGCGTGCGAAGGCGCGCTCGGTCACCTCGCCCCAGGCCGCCAGCATCTGGAAGGCGGGGAAGGGATAAAGCCCGGTCGCGGGATAGGACCCCATGGCCTGGGCCGTCGCACCAAGCCACTGATTGGTGTTGCGGATCGTCTCCATCAGGTCATACGTCGCCATGTAACGCATCGACACACTCCTTTTTCCGGGCGGCAGGACCGATCATCGCTTTGCCCCCCGGTCCCGGCGACGTTACACTGGAACTGTCAGGTCAGCCGCAGATGCTGCACCTGCAAACAGCCTAGAAGGAAAGCGCCGACATGACAACCGATCCCGTCGACACAGGCGCCGACCTCGAAAAATTGAACGCCAATCTCGCGAAGATCGAGGATCTGTCGCAGCGGCTCGTGGCCGCTGTCGCCCAGAAGCGGTCCGTACCCGCCTCGTTGCAGGGCCCCGGTCATGACCTCTTCGTCAAGGCCGCGGCGGCCTACATGGCCGAGCTCATGGCCAACCCCGCGAAGATCGTCGAGCATCAGGTCGGCTACTGGGGCAAGGCGCTGAAGCATTATGCCGACGCCCAGCAACAACTGGTCCACGGCAAGCTCGCGCCTCCCGAGGACAAGGGGCCGTCGGACAGACGGTTTTCCGGCGAACTCTGGGACACACACCCCTATTTCAACTACATCAAGCAGCAATATCTCTTTTCCTCCGAGGCGGTCCGATCGGCGGTCGAAGACCTCGAAGGGCTCGATCCGGCGGACAAGAAGCGGGTGGAGTATTTCAGCCGCCAGATCATCGACATGTTCAGCCCGGCGAATTTTCTCGGCACCAACCCCGAGGCGCTCGCCCGGGCGGTCGAGACCGACGGGCAGAGCCTCGTGGATGGCCTCGAGAACCTCGTGCGCGACGTCGAGGCGAGCCAGGGCGATATCCAGGTCACGCTGGCGGACAAGGACGCTTTCAGAGTGGGCGAGAACCTCGGGACAACGGAAGGCTCGGTCGTCTACCGCAACGAGATGTTCGAGCTCATCCAGTATGCGCCGCTGACCGAAGCGGTGCACAGGACGCCGCTCGTGATCTTTCCGCCCTGGATCAACAAGTTCTACATTCTCGATCTCAAGCCGAAGAACAGCCTCATTCGCTGGATCGTCGAGCAGGGCTTCACGCTGTTCGTCGTGAGCTGGCGGAACCCCGACCCGTCCTACCGCGACAAGGGGCTCGGCGAATACATCGAAAACGGCTACCTGCGCGCCATCGAGGAAGTGAAGGCGATCACCGGGGAGCCGAAGGTCAACGCGGTGGGCTACTGCATCGCCGGAACGACCCTGTCGCTGACCCTCGCGCTGATGGAAAAGCGCAAGGACAAGTCGGTGAATTCCGCCACCTTCTTCACCACCCTCACGGACTTTTCCGACCAGGGCGAAGTGGGGGTGTTTCTCGACGACGATTTCGTCGACGGCATCGAGCAGGAGACCCGGGAGAAGGGCATTCTCGACAGTTTCTTCATGTCGCGCACCTTCTCCTTTCTGCGTTCGAACGACCTGATCTACCAGCCGGCGATACGCTCCTACATGATGGGGGAGGCGCCGCCGGCGTTCGATCTGCTCTTCTGGAACGGCGATTCGACCAACCTGCCTGCACGCATGGCCATGCAGTACCTTCGCGGACTCTGCCAGAGAGATGAATTCGCCCGGGGCGGCATGGAGCTTCTTGGCGAGCGGCTGCGGATCAGGGACGTGAAGGTGCCGCTCTGCGCGATCGCGTGCGAGACCGATCACATCGCGGCGTGGACTTCGAGCTACGCCGGCTTTCGCAAGATGGGCAGCAGGTCGAAGACCTTCATGCTTTCCGAATCAGGGCATATTGCCGGCATCATCAACCCGCCGTCTAAGAAGAAGTACGGCCATTACACCAACGAGGACTGGCCCGAAGCTGCATCCGATTGGCTGGAGGGCGCCACGTTCCACGAAGGGTCCTGGTGGCCGCGCTGGGGCGATTGGCTCGCGAGACGGTCGGGCCGGAAGGTCCCGGCGCGCGCGCCGGGCGGCGACAGCCACCCGGTTCTGGGCCCGGCCCCCGGCACTTACGTCACCGAGGACCCTGCCGACCGCACGGCCTGAAATTTTTGCTGCAATGCAGAATAATTTCTTGCAATGCTGCGCTGCAGCATCTACGTATCCTCTGCAACACCAGCGGTCACGGCCGCTTCAGTCAACGCCGAGGAGAACAGACATGGCTGCCAAGACGCAGGACTACAGCACGATGATGAAAGACATGATGGGCGCGTTTCCGGTCGACATGACCGCGATGCAGGATGTCTTCAAGACCCAGGCCGCGTTGGCCGACAAGATGTCGAAGGTCGTCCTCGAGGCCGCCGAGAAATCGACCGAGATTTCCTCGAAATGGACGAAGGACACGATCGGCAAGATCGGCGTCGTGACCAATGCCAAGGACGACGTGAGCGACTACAGCAAGGCGATGACCGATTTCGCCTCCGCCCAGGCCGAGATGTCGTCGGAATCGATGGCCGCCTTTGCCGAGATCGCCAAGAAAGTTCAGATGGAATCGGTCGAGCTGATGCTCTCGGCAGGCAAGAACATGTCGGAAGACGCGAGCGCCGCCGTGAAGAAGGCGACCGACGACATGACCTCCGCCGCCAAGAAGGCGACCACGAAGTAAGCGTTCTTCATCCCCGGACACCTCCCTGCCGGGATGGACAGACTGGCGGCCCTCGGGCCGCCTTTCTTTTTTGCACCTGCCGAAAAGCTGCGCTTTCCATTGTCGTTTCAGGGACGTAAGGTCCCCTGCACCGTCGCACCGGGGAGGTCTTCTTGGCAAAACCCTCTGATCCGCTTCTCATCAAGCGCTACGCCAGTCGCAGGCTCTACAATACCGAGGCCTCCGACTACGTCACGCTCGAGGACATCGCGCGTTTCATCCGCGAGGGGCGCGAGGTCCAGATCATCGACCTCAAGACCGGCGACGACCTCACGCGGCAATACCTTCTTCAGATCATCGCCGAGCACGAAAGCCGGGGCGAGAGCGTCCTGCCCATCGACGTGCTGACCGACCTCGTCCGCTCCTACACCAGCCAGGCTCAATCGGTGGTCCCGCAGTTTCTCGCCATGAGCTTCGACATGCTGCGCGACAGCCAGTCGAAAATGGTCGAGCAGATGACGAGTCCGATGTCCGGCGTGCCCGCCTTCGAGGCGATGAAGGCCCAGCAGGCCGCCTTTCTGAACGCGGTCACAGGGGGCATGGCGAACTGGAAATCTCCCGATGGCGACGAGGAAAAGGACGAAGGCTCCGAGAGCCCCAAGGAGCTCGAAGAAATCCGCGCCCAGCTCGCCGCGATGCAGGAACAGCTTCAGAAGATGAAGAAATAGGTCGCTCTGGGGCCTGGTCGTACCAGCTGCCCATCTTTGCCTCGATGTCCCCCGCGACCATCCCGGCGAATTCTTCCGGGTCCTGGGTGCCGTTGTCGCGGCCC
>CAZPPH010000067.1:0-15391 GCA_964588375.1 uncultured Rhodobacterales bacterium
AGCGTCATCACGTCGCGCGGTTTGCCGAGGTAGTTCAGCATCACGTAAGGGTGCACCTCGGTGACCGTGGGGTGGGCGAAAGCACCCGGCGCCTTGCCCGGTTTCACGCCCGCGTCGATCCACCCTTTTGTAAAGAAGGGCTCTGCAAGCTGCCCCATTTTGTACGAAAACCCGTTATAGGCATCCATCACGATGCCCCGCGCCTCGTCCCAGCCCACCACGCGGTCGGTCTCCATCGGCAGGGGCGCGTTGCGGTCCCAGACCTGAAGCGTGTCGAGGCCGAGCCACTGGCGTTTAAGCTCGTAATAACGGTGGCTTAGCTTGGGGTAGGCCGCGACCACGGCGTCGCGCAGCGCCTCGACGACCTCCGGCTCGACGTGGTTCGCGAGGTGCCGCCCCATCTGCGGCGAGGGCATCCCCCGCCAGCGATCCTCGATCTCCTTTTCCTTCGTCAGCGTGTTGTGAACGCGGGCGAAGAGCTTGATCTTCAAGCCGAATTCCTTGGCAAGCTCCTTCGCCGCCGCCTCGCGCTTGGCCCGGTCGCGGTCGGTCAGGAAGTTCAGGGTGGACTCGAGAGGCAGCGTCTCGCCGTCGATCTCGAATTCCATCCCCGCCATCGTCTCGTCGAAGAGCCGGTTCCAGGCCGCCGCCCCGACGGTCGACTGGTCGTGGAGGAACTTCTCCAACTCGTCGGAAAGCTGGTAGGGCCGCATCGCGCGCAGCCGGTCGAAGACGGGCCGATAGCGGGCGAGATCGGCGTTTCCGGCAAAGAGCGCGTCGAGCTTGTCGTCCTCTATCCGGTTGATTTCAAGGGAGAAAAAGACGAGCGGCGTGGTGTAGGACGTGATCTTGTCCTGCATGTCGGCGATGAACTTCGCGCGGTCCGCATCGGTCGTCTGCTGGTAGTAGCGCAGGCCCGCGTAGGACATGAGCCGGCCCGCGACGATGTCGATCTTCTCGTAGCGCAGCACGCAGTCGAGCATGCCCGCCGCGTCGAGTGCGGCAAGCTTGCCCTCGTAATCCTCGGCAAAACGCGCCGCGGCGTCTTCCAGCCAGTCGAGGTCGCGCTTGACCTCGGGCGCGTCGGGCGCGGCGTAGAGATCGGTCAGATCCCACTCGGGGAGGTTGCCGAGGTCCTTGCCGCCCGAGGGGTCGGCATCGAAGACGGGCTGGGGAGTGCGGCGCATGGCGTGTCCTTTTGCGATGTCCCGGCAGAGATAGAGGGCGGAGCGGGGGCGGTTCAAGCACAAGGCGGCCCGGCGAAGCTCGGATCCGACGGTCTAGCCGTAGGCGGCCAGCATTCCGTGGAGGTGTGCGAGCGTGTCGATCTCCCCGACCGGCTTGTCCTTCCGCCAGCGCGCCATCCTCGGAAACCGCAGCGCGACACCCGACTTGTGGCGCGGGCTGGACTGAATGCCCTCGAAATGAATCTCGAAGACATGTGTCGGCGGGACAGCCCGGACGGGGCCGTAGCGTTCCAGGGTATTCCTGCGCACCCAAGCGGTGATTTCGCGGAACTCCGCATCCGTAAGCCCGGAATAGGCCTTGGTGAACGGAACGAAGGCGTCGCCGTCGCGCACGGCGAAGGTGAAGTCGGTGAACAGGTTCGCCCGCCGGCCGTGGCCGGCCTGCGCGTAGATCATCACCGCGTCGACGCTCAGCGGGTCGACTTTCCATTTCCACCAGTCCCCCTTCCGCCGCCCGCCAACGTAAGGGCTTGAGAGGCGCTTCAGCATGAGACCCTCTGCGATGCGCTCGCGCGAGGTTCTGCGTTCCCCGGCAAGCGCAGACCAATCGTCGAACGGCACGATCGGCGACAGGGCCACTGGCGCCACGTCCGGCAGATCGGCCAGCAGCACTTCGAGCCGCGCACGGCGTTCGGCGAAGGGCAGGGCACGCAGGTCCTCGCCGCCGGCTTCGAGGAGATCGTAGGCGAGCATTCCCGCCGGCGCGTCCTCCAGAACCTTCCTCGGTACGTTTTTCCGCCCGATCCGTTTTTGAAGCACGTTGAAGGGCAGGGGCCGTTTGCCGCGCATCGCCAGGACCTCGCCATCGAGGACAATGCCGTCGGGCAAAAAATCGCGCGCCAGGACGAACTCCGGAAACCGGTCCGTCATCAACTCCTCGCCTCGTGACCAGAGGTGATGTTCTCCCCCGCGCAGGATGAGCTGACCCCGAATGCCGTCCCACTTCCACTCCGCCGCCCATTCTCCGGGGTCGCCGAGGCTCTCGGGCGCAGAGTCGAGCTGGTAGGCGAGCTGAAAGGGATAGGGCCGGGAAAGCTCGGCGGTTCGGTCGGGCGCAAGCACGAGCGCTTCGTAGCTCGTTGTCTCGGGTCGCCACTCTCCCATGAGGCGGTGCGCAAGTTCCGCCTCGTCGATGCCCGTCGCCTCCGAAAGCGCGCGGGTCATCAGCTTGCGGCTGACCCCCATGCGGAAACCGCCGGTCAGAAGCTTGTTGAAGACGAAGCGCTCGTCCGTGGCGAGGTCGTGCCAGGCCCGGGTGATCCAGTCCCGCCGCGCGCATTCTTCGAGTGCGGCCAGCCCCTTGATGTCGATGATCCATTCGGTCAACGACCGGTCCGAGCCGCCGGAGGTTTCGGGCAGGACGAGGGCGATCGTCTCGGCGAGATCGCCCACCACCGAATAGCTCTCCTCGAAGAGCCAGAGCGGAAGACCCGCCGCCTCGGCGGCCCATTCGCGCAGCCGCGTTGCCGTCACGGTCCGCTTCGGACGGCGTCCCGACAAGAGGGCGATCGTCCAGAGCCGGTCGGGTTCGGCGGCCGTGCGGAAATATTCCGCCAGCGCGGCCACCTTGGCGTTGGTGCGCGTCGTCCCGTCGAGGGCGAGAAAGAGGGCAGCGAAATCCTTCACACAGCACCCCCGGGCTTCATCTTGGCAAAAGTACCTTGGGGGAGCCGCCGCAGGCGGCGGGGGCGACGCCCCCTTTGCCTGCTCACGTTTCGCCCTCCGCCGTGCTGTCGGGCGCCTCGCCCTCGAACTCCGTTTCGATGATACGCGCGTCGTAGCCTTGCGCTTCGAGCCAGCGGCGGAATTGAGACGTGTAGCCGTGAGTGACGAAGATGCGCTCCGCCCCGGTTTCGCGGATTGCGGTATTGAGGCCGGCCCAGTCGGCGTGGTCGGAGATCACGAAGCCGCGGTCTGCGGCGCGCCGTCGGCGAATGCCGCGGATCGCCATCCACCCCGACGCGAAAGCCTTCGTCGCCCCGGAGAATCGGCCCGCCCATGTCGAGCCGAGCGCGGAGGGGGGCGCGAGCACCAGGGCCCCGGGGTGGTCCTTCGCTTTCGTCTCCGGGGTGACGCGGACCGTCTCGGGCAGGGAGAGGCCCGCAGCGCGCAGCACGTCGTTGGTGTTCTCGATCGCGCCATGGGTCAGGATCGGGCCGATGGATGTATCGAGCATGGTCAGAAGCCGCTGCGCCTTGCCGAGCGCATAGGCCCCGAGCATCGCCGGCCGGCCCGCAGCGGCCGCGGCCACCCACCAGCGGTTGATCTCCGCGGCGAGATCGGTCTCCTCGCGCCACCGAAACACCGGCAGTCCGAAGGTGCATTCGGTCACGAAGGCGTGGGCGCGGACCGGCTCGAAGGGCTCCGACAGCCTGTCCGGCGCGGTCTTGTAGTCGCCCGACACCACCCAGACCTCGCCGCCGACCTCCACGCGGACCTGGCCCGAGCCCGGCACGTGGCCTGCCGGATGGAAAGACACCGCGGCGTCACCTATCCGGCGGTGTTCGCCGAAAGACATCGTCTCGACGGCGATCTCGCCCAGCCGATGACGCATGACCAGAGCCGTGCGCGGGGTCGCGAGATACCGGTCGTGGCCCGCTCGCGCGTGGTCGGCGTGCGCATGGGTGATCACCGCGCGGTCCACCGGACGCCAGGGGTCGATGAAGAAATCCCCCGCCGGGCAGTAGATGCCCCGGTCCGTGGTGGTGAGAACTGCCGCGCGCATGAGGCCGACGATAGTGCGGACGAGACAGCGCGCCAGCCGGAACGCGGGCAGCGCGCTCTGCGTTGTCGAGGCAACACCGAAAAGGACTGTTTCATGACTGACGAGAAGAAGAAGCGGCGTTCGCCGACCAGCGCGCAGCTGAGGCACGAAATCACGCACGGCAAGGCCGGCGACAAGGTGAACTTTCCCGACCCGTCGGCCGCGCCGCTCGGCACCGATGCCGAAGCCTCCGGCAATCCGCCGACCCGCGAGGAACTCGAAACCGCCCGCCGGGCCGAGATCGAGCGGCGGCCCGACGAGAAGAACCCGCCGTCCAAGGGCGGACGGCCGACATCCGCGGGAGACAAGAAATGATCGCGGGAACCGGCGGGTCTCGGGACGACCTTCGAACCTTGCGATGCGTAACCGGACCGTGATCCCGGCCCCGGTCGCGTGACACCCGGGGCTGTGAAAGCGGCGTCGCCGAGCCCAAGTCTCGAAGCCCGTCGCGGGTGCTTTTCGAGACCAAAGGTGCGTGGCTCGGACGAAGGCGGCCGCGAAGCCGCACCGAGCCACCCCCTGTCCGCCGGTTTTCCGCGCAAACAGCATGGCCGTGCCGGACGACGGGGTGGCGGGCCTTTGCTTCCCACGGCAGATCGTCCTATGCTCGGCGGATGGATGGCGGAAAACCCGAGTATTTCAACGAGATGTTCGATGGCGGCATGGTCCGGGCGCCATATGCCGGGCTGGATGCATGGACGCGACAGATGCCGCCCGAGTTGCGCAATCTCAAGCAATCGGAAGCCGAGAAGCTGTTCCGCCGGATCGGCATCACCTTCGCCGTCTACGGCGAGGGCGGAGACCCCGACAGGCTCATACCCTTCGACATGTTCCCGAGGGTGTTCTCGTCCGCGGAGTGGCGCAAGCTCGAGGCGGGGATCAAGCAGCGTGCGCGCGCGCTGAACGCCTTTCTCATGGACGTCTACGGCCGCGGGGAAATCGTGAAGGCAGGGCGCATCCCCGCGCATCTCGTCTACCGCAACGATGCCTTCGAGAAATCCGTGGTCGGCTTCAAGCCGCCCCGCGGTGTCTATTCGCATATCGTGGGGATCGACATCGTGCGCACCGGTCCGGAGGAATTCTTCGTCCTGGAAGACAATTGCCGCACGCCGTCGGGCGTGAGCTACATGCTCGAGAACCGTGAAATCATGATGCGGTTGTTCCCGGGACTGTTCCGCGAAAACCGCATCTCGCCGGTCGAGAATTATCCCGCCCTTCTGAAGCGCACCCTGGCGAGCGTCGCGCCGCACAAATGCGATGGCGATCCCTGCGTGGTCATCCTCACGCCGGGCCACTTCAACTCGGCCTATTACGAACATTCGTTTCTCGCCGACATGATGGGGGTCGAACTCGTCGAGGGACAGGACCTCTTCGTCGAGGGCGACTACGTGTGGATGCGCACGACCCAAGGGCCCCGCCGCGTCGATGTCATCTACCGCCGGATCGACGATGCCTTCATCGACCCCCTGTGCTTCCGGCCCGATTCCATGCTGGGCGTGCCCGGGCTGATGAACGTCTATCGCTCGGGGGGCGTGACGATCGCCTCCGCACCGGGGGCGGGGGTGGCCGACGACAAGGCGATCTACACGTTCGTGCCGGAGATGATCCGGTTCTATCTGGGCGAAACGCCGATCCTGAACAACGTGCCCACCTGGCAATGCGCGCGAGCCGACGAATGCGCCTACGTTCTCGAGCACCTCGGCGAACTCGTCGTCAAGGAGGTGCACGGCTCGGGGGGGTACGGAATGCTCGTCGGTCCGAAATCGACGAAAGAGCAGATCGCCGCCTTCGCCGAGAAGATCAGGGAAGATCCTTCCAATTACATCGCCCAGCCGACGCTCGCCCTGTCGACCTGTCCCTCCTTCGTCGAAGAGGGCGTGGCCCCGCGCCATGTCGACCTGCGGCCTTACTGCCTTGTGGGCGAGCGGATCGAACTGGTGCCCGGCGGGCTCACGCGGGTGGCGCTGCGCGAAGGCTCGCTCGTGGTGAACTCGTCCCAGGGCGGCGGTGTCAAGGATACCTGGGTCATGGCCGAATAATGCTCTCCCGGACCGCCGCCAGCCTCTACTGGATCGCGCGCTACATGGAACGCGCCGAGACCGTTGCGCGACTCCTCGAGGTGGGCGGTCGCAACGCGCTGATCCCGAACCTCTCCGGAGGCTTCCGCAACGAGTGGGAGTCAATCCTGCAGGCGTCGGGAACGCAGGCGGGCTTTGCCGCGAAATACGGCGACCCGGTATCGCGGAACATCGAGAGCTATCTCTTCTTCGATCTCGACAACCCGTCCTCGGTCGCGTCCTGCATCACGGGCGCGCGCGAGAACGGGCGGATCGTGCGCACCGCGCTCACATCGGCGGTGTGGGATGCGCTGAACACGGGCTATCAGGAAATGCTCGCCATGCGCCGGACCGAGCGGTCGAAGCTCCCGCTGTCCGAGCTCATCGACTGGACCATGCGGCAGTCGATGATCTTGCGGGGGGCCATCGAGGACACCCAGCTGCGCGTCGACGGGTATGACTTTCTCAACATAGGCTATCATCTCGAGCGCGCCGACTCGACGGCACGGCTCGTGGACGTGAAGTATTTCGTGCTGCTGCCTCAGGTCGATTACGTCGGCTCCGGGCTCGACAATTACCAATGGCGCACGATCCTGCGGGCGATGTCGGCGCACCGGGCGTTTTCGTGGGCCTATGGCGGCGAGATCACGCCCGCGAAGATCGCCGACTTCCTGATCCTCAACCGGAAGGCGCCCCGTTCGCTCATCACCGCGACCGAAGGGGCAGCTTCTCATCTCGACCGGCTCGCGCGCGGATACGGCCGGTCGACCGAGGCACAGACAAAAGCCCGTTCGCTCGTTGCAGAGCTTGCGGAAGCCACGGTCGAGGATATTTTCGACGAAGGACTGCACGAGTTCCTGACCCGCTTCATCGACGAGATTTCGGCGCTCGGCGGGGTGATTCACGAGGTCTATCTTTCCGGAGACACGCGATGAGGCTCGAGGTTCGGCACCGTACACTTTACCGGTTCGAGCCGCCCATGCGCGGTGTCGTGCAATCGCTTCGCCTCACGCCCTCGCTCTACGAGGGCCAGCAGACCATCGAGTGGCAGATCGGGGTCGATGGCGCAGA
Source organism: uncultured Rhodobacterales bacterium (assembly GCA_964588375.1). GTDB lineage: Bacteria > Pseudomonadota > Alphaproteobacteria > Rhodobacterales > Rhodobacteraceae > JASJAR01. The sequence goes on from CAZPPH010000067.1 coordinate 7,140, forward strand.
GCGCGGAGCGGCCTTCCGCGACGGAGCGGGGGACTGGGTCGAGACGGTCGCGATGATCGGGCCGGTCGAGGAAATCGCGGTCGAAGTCTCCGGTGTCGTCGAGACCGTCGATCTCACGGGTGTGCTCAAGGGCCACCGCGAGCGCGTTCCGCCGCTGGCCTATCTCGCGCCGACACGCGCGACTTGGCCCGATACCGCGCTCGTCGAACTCGCGCGCGACGCGCTGGAGGGGATCGCCGAGGCGGATGTTCTCGAGCGCGTCCACGCACTGTCCAATGCGGTTCGCGAAGCGATTGTCTACAGCCCCGGCCAGACCGGGCCGGCGACGACCGCGGCGGAGGCGCTCGCGCTCGGCCACGGTGTCTGCCAGGACCATTCGCATGCGCTGATCGCCGCGGCGCATGCCGTGGATATCCCCGCGCGCTACGTCATCGGCTACCTCCACGCCGGCGGCGGCGGGGCCGCCGAGGCGAGCCACGCCTGGGCCGAACTCCACGTCGATGGGCTGGGCTGGATCGGCTTCGACGCTTCGAACGGCGTCTGTCCCGACGAGAATTATATCCGCATCGGTTCGGGGACGGATGCGATCGATGCGGCGCCCATCCGGGGCGTGGCAAGCGGGAGTGGCGAGGAGGTGCTCGATGTGGACGTGTCGGTCACGCAGGCCCAGCAATAGAGCGCGGCTTGACGGCACGCATCAATTCGACCAAGCCCGGGTCGTGACGGCCTCGGATCGAACCCCATGACATATTGCGTTGGTCTGCTTCTGAATGACGGGATGGTCATGTTGTCGGATACCCGCACGAATGCCGGGCTCGACAACATCGCGACCTACCGCAAGATGTTCGTCTTCGAAGAACCGGGCGACCGGGTGATCGCGATCATGACGGCCGGCTCGTTGAGCGTGACCCAGACGGCCATAGCCCAGCTCGACGAGGCGATAACCGACCCCGAGGCGACTCCGGCCACGTCCATCATGCTCGCACCCTCGATGCTCCGGGTCGCCGAACTGATCGGCAAGACCCTGGCGGACGTGTCGAGCGATATCTCGGCGAAGATGGACCGGCTTTCGGAAAGTGTCGGCGCCTCGATGATCGTCGGGGGTCAGCGCAAGGGCGGGGACATGCGGATGTTCCTCATATATCGGCAAGGCAACTTCATCGAGGCGACGGCAGACACCCCGTTCCTGCAGGTCGGGGAACACAAGTACGGCAAGCCGATCCTCGACCGGGTAATCTCGCCGGACACCTCGCTGGAGGAGGGCAAGAAAGCCGTGCTTCTGTCGATGGACTCGACCCTGCGCTCGAATCTCAGCGTCGGCATGCCGCTCGACCTCGTCGTCATCGAGAAGGATCAGCTTCGGATCGCGGAACAACGGCGCATCGAGGATCGCGACGAGAACTTCCGCGAGATCAGCGCAGCCTGGTCCGAAGCGCTTCGGGAGAGTTTCTCGAAGATCAGGCTATGAAGGGAGAAGACATGGCCTATGGCGACTTCGGCGCCGATGTGCGCGCGGGACGACGCATGATCGGGACGTTCGTGAAGACCCCCGACGTGATGGTCGTCGAGACGCTGGCCCGCACGGGACTCGATTTCATCTGCTTCGACGGCGAACACGCACCCTTCGACCGCGCGCGGCTCGATGCGTGCCTCGCCGTGGGTCGGGCGCTCGGCTTTCCATGTCTCGTCCGGGTGCCGGCGGCGCGGGCGGAGTACATTCTCCAGGCTCTCGACGCGGGTGCTGCGGGTCTCGTCATCCCCCACGTCGACAGCGCCGCGAAGGCGGCCGAGATGGGCAAGCTCTCGCGTTTCGGCAATGGCGGGCGGGGATTCGCCGGCTCCACCCGCGGTTCGGACTGGGGCCAGGGCGGAATGGCCGGTGTGCTCGCGCGCGGCGCGGATCCTGTGATCCTCGTGCAGATCGAGGAGCCCGAAGGGGTCGACGACGCCGAGCGTATCGCGGCAGCGCCGGGAATCGACGGGGCTTTTCTGGGACCGGCGGATCTCAGCGTGGGGTACGGGCATGACAGCCTCGATTCCGATGATCTGGCGGCGGCTTATGCCCGGGTGGGTGAGGCGGTCGGCCGGGCCGGACGCGTCTATGCCACCTTCGCCCCGGATGTCTCGGCCACCCCCGCGCTCGAGGCGCACGGTGTGACGATGTTCTTCGTCGGCTCGGAACTCGGCTGGATGGCGGCCGGGGCGCGCGCCGCCACGGAGCGGTTTCGCGTCTAGCAGGCGAGCATGTGGCGCGCGCTGCGCCGCACGAAATCAGCCCGGATTTCCGGCGTTTCCATCATGGCTTCGTGGCGGGCGGCCGGAATCGTCTCGACCGTTCCCCGCGCCCAGGACTTGCCGAGGCTCATGATCGCGCCGGGGTCGACGGTATCCTCCTCGCTGCCGAAAAGCGTGAGCACGGGGCAGGGAACGCTGCGGATCCTGTGCAGTTCGCTGGCCGCGCGAATGGCCTCGCGGAGCCAGGTGACGCTCGGGCCGCCAAGCCCGAGACGCGGCTCGGCCCGGATATGGGCGCGCAGCCATTCGTAACTTTCCACGTCGCTGGTCAGGCGGTTGCCCGCGAAGGGCTGCCTGAAGGGATAGGGCGTGGGCCCGGTGCCGGGCGCATAGGCGAGCCCGAGCCCCAGCGCCTGACCCGAGCCGAGGACAGGGCCTGTGAGCAGACGCAACCATCCGGGGAAGTTGATGCCCCACATCGGCGCCGAGAACACCGCGCTTTTCACCGGCAGGCCGTCGATCAGGGCGCGCAGACCTGTCGCACCGCCCATCGAGTGGGCGAGGAGGTGGTAGGGCTCGGGAAATCCCATCGCGCGGACCGCGTCGAGGCAGGCCGCGACGTCGAGCTGATAATCCTCGAAGCGCTTCACATGACCGATGTTGGGGTCACCAGCGACCCGGTCGGCCAGCCCCTGGCCGCGCCAGTCGAAGGTTGCCGTGGCAAGGTCCCACTCCGCCAGCAGGCTGGCAATGCGGCCATATTTCTCGATGTATTCGGTTCGGCCCGTGAACAGAAGCACGGTTCCGCCGGACCCTGCAGGCCAGCCGCCGACCCGTAGCCGAACGCCATCCGCCGCACTGACCCAGACAGCGCTTCCGCCTTGCGGCCCCTCGGCGAGATCGTTTCGAAGCGGCGCCGGCTGCATCTAGCCGAGCGCGCTGCCGAGACGCATCGCCGCTCCCATGTCCCCGTCGATTTTCAGCCGGCCCGACATGAAGGCCGCGGTCGGGTTGAGGTCTCCGTCGAGGATCAGCCGGAAGGTGTCGGTATCGGCGGTCAGCGTCACTTCCGCGTCATCGTCACCGAGCCGGGCGCCGTCCTCGTCCATCACGATGGAACCTTCCTCCTCGATCACGAACTTCGCGGTGCCGTCGAACCCGTCCGAAAGCTTCTCGTTCAGTGCTGCGACGGCCGTGGTAATGACATCGGACATCATTTCTCTCCCATTTGATCGTCGAGTGCGGTGAGGGGGGGTGCAATCGACCGCGACAACGCTAAGATATGTACCGTTATGGTTCGTATCCCAAGCCTCGTCACCCTTTCCGTCGCGTCTTTCATGGCGCTGGCCGCGGTTCCCGTGCCGGGGTCGGCCCAGGAGGCCGATCTCGACGATCTCTTCGACGCCTTGCGCGACGCCGGACCGGAGGCGGCCCGGGTCATCGAGGGGCGCATCTGGGCGGAATGGTCGAGGTCGGGTTCGCCCACGATCGACCTTCTTCTGGAGCGGGGCCAGGACGCGCTGCAGGAAGAAAACCCCGTCCTCGCGGTCGAACACATGACCGCCCTCATCGACCATGCGCCGAATTTCGCCGAGGCCTACAATGTGCGTGCGACGGCGTTTTTCCAGCAAGGTCTCTACGGCCCGTCGCTGGAAGACATCCGGCAGGCGCTCGCGCTCAACCCGCGGCATTTCGTTGCGATGTCCGGCCTTGGCCTGATCCTCGAGGAACTCGGCCGTATCGAGGAGGCGCTCGCCGTCTGGCGCGAGGTCGTTTCGATCCATCCTCATCAGCAGGGCGCGCAGGACGCCATTCAGCGGCTCGAACGCGAGGCTGAGGGCACGGCCCTCTAGGGGCGGACCCCATCATTCGGGACATTGCCATGGGCACTGACACAAGGCGGGTGACTGCGGTCCTCGGCCCGACGAACACCGGCAAGACGCATTACGCGATCGAGCGGATGCTCGCGCATCGCACCGGTGTCATCGGGCTGCCGCTTCGGCTTCTCGCCCGCGAGGTCTACGACCGTATCGTCGCCGTCCGCGGACCGTCGGTGGTGGCTCTCGTCACGGGCGAGGAACGGATCGTGCCGGAACGGGCGCAATACTGGGTCTGCACGGTCGAGGCGATGCCCGACGGCATGGCCTGCGATTTCCTCGCCGTCGACGAGATCCAGCTCTGCGGCGACCCCGAGCGGGGCTACATCTTCACCGACCGTCTGCTGCGCGCCCGCGGGCTCGTCGAGACGCTCTTTCTGGGGGCCGACACCATGCGGGCGATGATCGCGTCGCTGGTGCCCGAAGCGACGTTCATGCGGCGGGAGCGGTTTTCGGAGCTCACCTATACAGGTTCGAAAAAGATAAGCCGGATGCCGCAACGCTCGGCCATCGTCGGGTTTTCTGTCGAGAACGTCTATGCGATCGCGGAGGTGCTCCGCCGTCTCAAGGGCGGCGCAGCGGTGGTCATGGGCGCGCTGTCGCCACGGACGCGCAACGCGCAGGTCGAGATGTACCAGTCCGGCGAGGTCGGCTACCTCGTGGCCACCGACGCCATCGGGATGGGCCTCAATCTCGACATCGACCACGTGGCGTTCTCCGGTCTGCGGAAGTTCGACGGCCGGCGGATGCGCGACCTGCAACCGAACGAACTGGCGCAGATCGCCGGACGGGCAGGGCGGCATACCTCCGACGGGACCTTCGGCGTCACCGGCGAAGCTCCTCCGCTCGACGAGGGGATCGTCGCGGCGATCACCGAACATCGCTTCGCGCCTCTCAAGCGCCTGCAATGGCGAAACGCCGCGCTGGAGTTCGGCAGCATGGAGCGGCTCATCGCCTCGCTCGAGCGGCCCTCGGGCGACGAACGGCTCGTGATGGCGCGCGAGTCGGACGATCTGCAGGCGCTCAAGATGCTCTCGGACGACGCAGAGGTCGCCGCCCGCGCGAGTGACGGCCCCTCGGTCAAGTTGCTCTGGAACGTCTGCAGGGTGCCGGATTTCCGCGGCATCTCGCATGCCGAGCACGCGAGCCTCGTGGCGCGCATTTTCGGGTTTCTCCACGAGTCCGGCCGGGTGCCCGATGACTGGCTTTCCGCCCAGATCGCGCGGATCGACCGAACCGATGGCGACATCGACGCGTTGTCGAAACGTCTGGCCTACATTCGCACCTGGACCTACGTGGCCCAGCGGAAAGGCTGGACGGGCGACAATTCTCATTGGCGCGACGAAACGCGCGCTGTAGAAGACCGGTTGTCCGACGCGCTACATCAGGCGCTGACGCAGCGATTTGTCGATCGGCGGACTTCTGTCCTGCTTCGCCGGTTGAAACAGAAGGAGCGGCTCGTGGCAGACGTGAACGAGGCCGGAGAGGTCACGGTTGAAGACCAGCACGCCGGACGGCTGGAAGCGTTCCGCTTCCATCAGGATCCGTCGGCGACCTCGGACGAGGCGAAGACGCTTCGCGCGGCGGCGATGTCCGCATTGGCACCGGAATTCCATCTCCGTGCGGACAGGTTCTACAACGCCCCCGACACCGAGATCGACTTCACCGATCAGGGCGGGCTGATGTGGGGCTCGCACGCGGTGGGCAAGCTGGTGCCGGGCCCCGAACCGCTGCGACCCGGCGTCTCGGCGTTCGTCGACGAGGAAGCCGGTCCGGACGTCACCCAGAAGGTCGAGCGCAGGCTCCAGCATTTCGTCGATCGCAAGGTGGCGACACTGTTCGAGCCGCTCGTCGCCATCCAGAAGGACGAAGCGCTCATCGGTCTCGCCAAGGGGTTCGGGTTCCGCCTCGTCGAGGCGCTGGGCATCATTCCCCGCGAAAAGGTCGCCGCCGAGGTCAAGGAACTCGACCAGGATGCGCGGGGGGCGCTGCGCAGGCATGGCGTGCGCTTCGGGCAGTTCACAATCTTCATGCCCACCCTTCTGAAGCCTGCCCCGACCCGCCTCAGGCTCGTGCTCGCCGCGCTCGCCGAGGGCCGCACCGAGTTTCCCGAAAGCCCGCCTCCGGGGCTCGTGACGATCCCGGTCGCCGGAACGGAGCCCGACACGCTGCTTCTCGCCGGCTACCGTCCCGCCGGTGAACGCGCGATCCGGATCGACATGCTGGAACGCCTCGCCGACATGCTGCGCGTCGAAGACAGCCGTGGCGGCTTCGAGGCGAAGCCCGACATGCTTTCGATCACGGGACTGACGCTCGAGCAGTTCGCCGGTCTCATGGAGGGGCTCGGCTACCGCGCCGACCGCGGCGAACGCGAGAAGGTCCGTCCCGTTCTCGAGCCGCGCGACGCGGGCGAACCCGGTCCCGCCGGCGACACGCCGGTGATGGATGCCGCGCAGGAGAAATCGGGCGATGCGGCCATGGTGCCACCTGCGGACCAGGTCGAGCCCGCCGACACTGCCGATGTCCCCGAGATGCCTGCCGAAGGCGAGGCGCCGGTCGCGGAAGCGGTCGCCGGGGACGGTGGCGAAGAGGTCACCGATACGATCCCGGAGGCGTCCGAACAGGAGACCGCGGTCGGCGCGCGCCCCGAGAGCGAGGCGGGCGAGCCCGAAATGGAAGTCTTCTACACCTTCACATGGGTGGGCAACCGGCCTCGCCGCGAGGGCAACAAACCCCGCAAGCAGGGTGGCCCCCCCAGGGGCAAGGGCCCCAAAGGCAAGCCGAAACGGGGCCAGCCCGAAAACCCGGGGCGCTTCTCGTCGGCCCCGCCGAAGAAAGACAGGATCGACCCCGACAACCCCTTCGCCGCGGCCCTGATGGGGCTCAAGGACAAATCCTGACAGGCGCCGCGGACCGGGTGAGGGCCGACAAGTGGCTCTGGCAGGCGCGCTTCTTCAAATCCCGTTCGAAGGCGAGTGACATGGTCGGCGGTGGGCACTTGCGCGTGAACGGAGCGAAGGTCGTCAAGCCAGCGCAGCCCGTGTCGCCGGGCGATACATTGGTCTTTCCGCAAGGCCGGACGGTCCGTGTCGTGCGCGTCGTCGCGTTGGCGGCCCGCCGCGGACCGGCGAGCGAGGCCGCGGCGCTTTACGAGGACATGACGCCTCCGGATGAGGTAACCGCTCCCCGGGTCGGTCCGAGGCCCACCAAGAAAGTGCGCCGGGACGCGGGGTTTTCGAAGGACGGGCCGCTTGAATGACCCCGATCCTTGGTCTACCTCCTTTCGAGCGCAAAACTAGGGTTTTCCCATGACCTATGTCGTCACCGACAATTGCATCGCCTGCAAGTACACCGACTGTGTGGAAGTCTGCCCGGTGGACTGTTTCTACGAGGGCGAGAACATGCTGGTGATCCACCCCGACGAATGCATCGACTGCGGCGTTTGCGAGCCGGAATGCCCCGCCGACGCCATTCGGCCGGATACCGAGCCCGAAATGGAGAAATGGGTGGAGTTCAACCGGAAGTACTCCGAGGACTGGCCGGTCATCATCACCAAGAAGGACCCGCTGCCGACTGCCGAGGAGATGGACGGCAAGACGGGAAAGATGGAGTTCTTCTCGGCAACGGCCGGCGAAGGCGGTTGAAGCCGAATCGCGCATGGCGAGCTGACGCTGCGAGGGCAAAGCGCAAACTCTTGTAATCAGGGTGCAATACCCGGTCACCTTGGAATTTGCCGCCTGTTGTGTTATGTATACCATCTAAGTTGTCGTGGTGGTGCAATCGCGAACCACGGCTCAGCCGCAAACATGGCCGACGGGAGGATGTGTGTGTTCCCGCCGGTTCTTTTGCGCCGTCACCGGTGCAACCAGGGAAATCCGTCCAGATGAACAAAGCTACCAAATCCGAGTTCAGCCCCAATGATTACGTCGTCTATCCTGCCCACGGTGTCGGTCAGATCGTGTCGATCGAGAAGCAGGAAGTCGCCGGGTTCGAACTCGAACTCTTCGTGATCTCCTTCGAGAAGGACAAGATGACCCTGCGCGTGCCGACCAACAAGGCCACGGAAGTGGGAATGCGGTCGCTGTCTTCGCCTGATATCGTTTCCAAGGCGATGAGCACCCTGAGAGGCAAGGCCAAGGT
>CAZPPH010000068.1:0-15252 GCA_964588375.1 uncultured Rhodobacterales bacterium
TCGCCCAGCATGAGGTTGGCGTTCTGCAAGGCCTGTCCCGACGAGCCCTTGGTGAGGTTGTCGAGTGCCGCGACCACGATGGCGCGGCCCGGAATGCGGTCTCCCGCAACGCCGATATGGCAGAAGTTCGAGCCCCTCACATGGTGGGTGGACGGCAGCTCGCCGAAGGGGAGCGCTAAGAGGAACGGCTCGGTGGAGTAGGATTTTTCCAGAACGGAATGAACCTCTTGCGGATCGCCCTTTACGTAGACAGTCGCGAGAATGCCCCGGTTCGCGGGAATGAGATGGGGCGTGAACTGCACCCGCACCTCCCGTCCGGCCACCTTCGAGAACTCCTGATCGAACTCGCCGAGGTGCCGGTGCGTCCCGCCCGCGGCATAGGCGTGGTAGCCCTCCGACAATTCGGCGTGCAGCAGGTTTTCCTTCAGCGACCGCCCGGCCCCCGAGACCGCCGCCTTGAGGTCGATCACGATATCGTCGAGGTCGATCACGCCGGACGCGATCAGGGGGCGCAGGGCGTATTGTCCGGTCGCGGCGTTGCAGCCCGTCCCGGCGACGAGCCGCGCGGTGCGGATCTTCTCGCGGTAGAACTCCGTGAGTCCGTAGACCGCTTCCTCCTGCAAGTCCGGCGCCGCGTGGGGCTTGCCGTACCATTTTTCGTAGTCGGCGGGGTCGCGCAGCCGGAAATCGGCGGAAAGGTCGACGACCTTCAAGTCCCGCGGCAGCCCCGCGATCACGTTCTGGCTCGTGGCGTGCGGCAGCGCGCAGAAGACGAGGTCGATACCCGACAGATCGAGGTTCTCGATGGTCACGAGATCCGGCAGGTCGAGGTGGCGCAGGTGCGGGAACACCTCGCCCATCGCCCTGCCCGCCTTCGAATTGGCGGAGAGCCCGGCGATCCGCAGCCCCGGATGGGTCGCGGCGAGGCGGACAAGCTCGGCGCCGGTGTAGCCCGACGCCCCGAGTATGGCGATGTTGTGGGGCATGGGCCCTCCCGCGTTCCGTCGGACTGGATTTAGGCAGTTCCGGCGCGCGCCGCAATCACGCGGCCTCGAACGCCACCTTCCGGCGAAGAAACCGCGTGGCCTGGTCGGAGACGCGGCGGGCGTCGCCGGTCGTGAGGAACAACCGGTCCTGCCCGGGGCCGACCTTGTCCGGGTGGCGGGCGAGATAGTCCGCAAGACTCTCCGCGACGAGATTTGCCTGGCTGAACACCCTGACATCCGCGCCAAGCGCGTCCTGAAACACCTCTTCGAGCAGCGGGTAATGGGTGCAGCCCAGCACGGCGGCGTCGGGGTGCGGCATCTTCCGCTTCAGGGCGTCGACATGGGAGCGCACCAGCGCTTCGGCGAGAATCTCGTCGCCCTCCTCGATCGCGTCGACCACTCCGCCGCAGGATTGCGCCTCGATATCGACCCCGACAGCGCGGAACGCCAGCTCGCGCTGGAAGGCCCGGCTCGACACGGTGGCGGGCGTCGCGAAGAGGGCGACGTGCTTCACCGCCACCTCGCGCGGCGGCGAATTGTCCCCCCAGCGCCGCTCGGTCAGTGCCTCGATGAGGGGCACGAAGACCCCGAGCACCCGCTTTTCGCGCGGCACCCAACTCTCCTGCATCCGCCTCAGGGCCGCCGCGGAGGCGGTGTTGCAGGCGAGAATCACCAGATCGCAACCGGCGTCGAAGAGCCGCTCGGTGCCCTTGCAGGTGAGGTCGTAGATATCGGCTGAATCTCGCACCCCGTAGGGCGTATGCGCATTGTCGCCGAAATAGACGAGCGGAACGTCCGGCAGCCGCTTTTCCACGGCGCGGAAGACGGTGAGCCCGCCGAGCCCCGAATCGAAAATGCCAACCGCCACCTGCCGGGCCCCGCGCTCTTACCTGTGCTTGTCCTCGAACTCGAACCCGTAGCCCGTCGATCTGAGCGGGGTTGGCGAGAGGGCATAGGTCTCCCGGCGCAGAAAGTCCATCATCGCCTTGGGGTCCGAACGCCGCGCATCGAGTTCGGCCCGGTCGATGGGCTCGCCCACGGCGATCTGCACCGGTTCGTCGACCCGGCGCTTGAACTCGTTGATGAGAAGCGCCATCCGCAAGGTCGCATGGATATGGCTCGCGACCTGCCAGAGCCGCGAATTGGCGCCGACGAAATAGATCGGCACCACGGCGGCGTCGGATTTCCCGATCATCCGCGCGGTGAAAGACCGCCAGGCCGGGTCGAGAGGCTGGGCGAAGGGCTTCAGCGCGGTCGACACCGTGCCGCCGGGGAAGATCCCGATCGCCCCGCCGTCGGAGAGATAGCGCAGCGACGCCTTCCGGGTCTCGATGTTGAGGGCGACGGCCTCCTTGGTATCGTCGAACGAGACCGGCAGGATCACCCGTTCGAGATCTTCGGCCTTGCGGAACACCCGATGGGCGAGAATGCGGAAGTCGCCGCGCACCGCCGACAGGATGTAGCCCATGATCAGCCCGTCGAGAATGCCGTAGGGGTGGTTTCCGATCAGCACCAGCGGACCTTCGCGGGGGATGTTGTCGAGCGACCCCGCCACCACGTCGAGGCTCAGCCCGTAGCGCTCGACGATCACCTGCCAGAAGTCGCGGCCCTGCGCGACCTCGGTCTCGTAACCCGCCGCGCGCTTCATCATCCGGAGCCGTCCGGTGGCGTTCTCGAGAACACGGATCAGCGCCCGCCCGCTCTTCGATTGCGCCGAGCTTGCGTAGCTGATGTCTCTCGCGACGTGGCTTTTCTGCATGTGTTCCGATGGAAGCATTGATGTTCCGCCTGTCAATATGGCGCTCGCCCCCATTTTTCCAGCAAACATGAAATCCGCGTGACATTCGCGCCGCAGCCCGACGGCGGACTGCGATATTTGCGTTCACCTCCCGGTCGGGTGCATATGCTCCTGAACGGCGCCAACGGGAAGCGGAGCGGACATGGACTGGGACAAGCTGCGCATCTTTCATGCTGTTGCCGATGCCGGCAGCCTCACCCATGCCGGCGACGCGCTGCATCTCAGCCAGTCCGCGGTGTCGCGCCAGATCCGCGCGCTGGAGGAAAGCCTCAACACCACGCTGTTTCATCGCCACGCCCGCGGGCTCATCCTCACCGAACAGGGCGAGCTTCTGCACGACGCCACGTCCGCGATGTCGAAACGCCTCGACGCCGCAGAGGCCCGCATCCGCGACAGCGAGGAAGAGGTCTTCGGCGAACTCCGGGTCACCACCACGATCGGCTTCGGCTCGCTCTGGCTCGCCCCGCGCCTGCCGAAGCTCTTCGACAAGTACCCCGAACTCAAGATCGACCTGATGCTCGAGGAGCGCGTGCTCGACCTTCCGATGCGCGAGGCGGACGTGGCGATCCGCATGAAGGAGCCCTCGCAGGCCGATCTCATCCGCCGCAGGCTGATGAGCGTCCGCATGCGGCTTTACGCGACGCCGGAATATCTCGCCCGCGCCGGAATGCCCGAGGCGCTCGACGATCTGTCCACTCACCGGCTGGTCTGCCAGAACCTCAACGTCACCCAGGTGCAGGCCGGCGCGACGCTGGTGCAGGAGCTTCTGACCCACGACATTCGCTCGATGCTCACCGTAAACAACTATTTCGGCGTCCTGCAGGCGGTGCTCGCCGGTCTCGGGGTCGGTGTCCTGCCCGACTACGTCGTGCAGGATTTCCCCCATATCGTCCGCGTTCTGCCCGAGCTGGAATCGAACGAGGTCCCGGTATTTCTCGCCTATCCGGAGGAGCTTCGGCAGTCGAAACGCATCGCGGCCTTCCGCGATTTCGTCACCCAGGAGATCATCGCCTATCGCAAGAGCCAGAAGGAGGCCGCGGCAGGGTGACCGCCATGCAACAGGTGCATGGCGGGTTTGCCGGAATCGACACCCGCATGCCTTGATTGCGCCACATCGGCAGAATACTTCCCCTGTTGTCGCGCGGCGCTCTGTTGTGTGCAGCGCGGCAACCTCCCTGTTGGACTTGGGCCGAGCTTAGTGCTCGGCCTCTTTTTTTTCGGACCTCCGTCCCTTTCGGCCTGTCGTCTTACCTTCTAAAAGCCTCTTGTACCGAACAGAGAGGCTTATCGCGGCACATGCCTGAACCCGACATCACCGAGGATCTCGTCGCGGCCCACGGGCTGACACCCGAAGAATACGACCGGATTCTCGAGATCATCGGCCGCGAACCCTCCCTTACCGAACTCGGCATATTCTCGGCGATGTGGAACGAGCATTGCTCCTACAAGTCGTCGAAGAAGTGGCTGCGGACCCTGCCCACGACAGGTCCGCAGGTCATCTGCGGACCGGGGGAGAACGCCGGCGTGGTCGATATCGGCGCCGGTCCCGACGGGCGGAACCTCGCGGTGGTCTTCAAGATGGAGAGCCACAACCACCCCTCCTACATCGAACCCTACCAGGGCGCTGCCACCGGCATGGGCGGCATTCTCCGCGACGTGTTCACCATGGGCGCGCGGCCCGTCGCGGCGATGAACGCGCTCAGTTTCGGCGAGCCCTCGCACCCGAAGACGAAGCGCCTCGTCTCGGGCGTCGTCGAGGGTATCGGCGGCTACGGCAACGCCTTCGGCGTGCCCACCGTGGGCGGCGAGGTGCGCTTCGACGCCTCCTACAACGGCAATTGCCTCGTCAACGCCTTCGCCGCGGGCCTCGCGGAGGCCGACGCGATCTTCTATTCCGCCGCCTCGGGCGTCGGCATGCCCGTGGTCTACCTCGGTGCCAAGACCGGCCGCGACGGGGTCGGCGGCGCGACCATGGCCTCGGCGGAATTCGACGACACGATCGAGGAGAAGCGCCCCACCGTGCAGGTCGGCGACCCCTTCACCGAAAAGCGCCTGCTCGAAGCCTGCCTCGAACTCATGGCCACAGGCGCCGTCATCTCCATCCAGGACATGGGGGCCGCCGGCCTCACCTGCTCGGCGGTCGAGATGGGCGACAAGGGCGGCCTCGGTATCAGGCTCACCCTCGACCATGTGCCCCAGCGCGAGACGCACATGACCGCCTACGAGATGATGCTGTCGGAAAGCCAGGAGCGGATGCTCATGGTGCTCCGCCCCGAGAAGGAAGCAGAGGCGAAGGCGATCTTCGACAAGTGGGATCTCGACTTCGCCATCGTCGGCGAAACCGTCGCCGAGGACCGCTTCGTCATCCTCCATGGCAACGAGACGGTGGCCGACCTGCCGCTCTCGAAGCTCGCCTCCTCCGCACCCGAATACGACCGGCCCTGGGTCGAGACCCCCGAACCCGACCCTCTCGGCGACGTGCCCGAGGTCGACCCGGTCGACGGGTTGAGGGCCCTCGTCTCGTCGCCGAACTACGCCTCGAAAGCCTGGGTCTTCCAGCAATACGACGCCCAGGTCATGGCCGACACCATCCGGCCTCCGGGACGGGGCGCGGGCATCGTGCGGGTCCACGGCACCACGAAGGCGCTGGCCTTCACCTCCGACGTCACTCCCCGCTATGTCGCCGCGAACCCGGTCGAGGGCGGCAAGCAGGCCGTCGCCGAGGCGTACCGCAACCTCGTCGCGGTGGGCGCGCGACCCCTCGCGGCCACCGACAACCTCAATTTCGGCAATCCCGAAAAGCCCGAGATCATGGGCCAGCTCGTCGGCGCGGTCCGCGGTATCGGCGAGGCCTGCACGGCGCTCGAGATGCCGATCGTGTCGGGCAACGTCTCGCTCTACAACGAGACCGACGGCCAGGCGATCCTGCCGACGCCCACCATCGGCGCGGTGGGCCTCATCGAGGACATCGACACGATCATCGCCGCGACGGCGGGCAATGGCGACCTCGCGGTGGTTCTCGGAGCGACCGGCGGCCATCTCGGGCGGTCGGCCATCCTCCGCGAGGTCTTCGGCCGCGACGAGGGCGAGGCCCCTCCGGTCGACCTCGCCGCCGAACGCGCGGCGGGAGCGTTTCTTCACGACAACCGTGAATGGGTGAACGGGGCGACCGACCTCTCCGACGGGGGCCTCGCGCTCGCGGCCTTCGAGATGGCCGCCGCCTCGGGGCTCGGCGTCGCGCTGGACGCCGCGCCGATGGCGACGCTCTTCGGCGAGGACCAGGGCCGCTACCTCCTCGCCTGCCCCTTCGACTGGGCCGAGGAGCTGATGATCCGCGCCGGCAAGGCCCGGGTGGCGCTCCAGTGTGTCGGCCGTTTCGGCGGCGATCTGGTCAGGATCGGGGGAAGCAGCGCGCCGCTGGCCGATCTCGTGGCGCTGCACGAAGGCGCCTTCGAGGCCGCCCTTGGCTAGCTGGCTGCGCGAGGCCGGAGGGGCGACTCTCTGGTCGTTTCTGGGCCTCGCAGCCGCGGCCTTCGCCGGCATCGTCGGCGTATACGGAATGATCGGCTACGGGCTCTCCTTCGGGAAGGCGGGCAACTGGTGCAATTCCCCGTTCCAGCTCTACCGCGACGCCGCGATCATCGGGCTCGTCGTCGTCGCGGCGCACCTGCCCGGCCTCTGGCTTCTCCGCCGCAGGCTCCGGTCCGTGCCCGGACGCCTCGGCGCCGTCGTCGCCTTCGGTCCCATCGTCTTCTCGGCGGGCTCGGTGCTGATGGCCGCCGCCGGCCACGCTCTGCGCTGTCTTCCAGGGGCCGCGCCGCCATTCGTCTCCGCCATGCGGTCGCTCAACGATGCCGGATCGCTCGGAATCGGTGTCGCCCCGGTCCTGCTCGCCTTCGCGGGCTTCGCGGCCGCCGCGATCGGCGCGCGGCTCGACGACACGCCGGCGACACGATGACCGGCAGGCCCGTCGACCTCGCCACCTGGCCCCGGGCCGAGACCTTCCGCTTCTTCCGCGCCTTCGAGCGGCCGCACTTCTCCGTGACCGCCCGCCTCGACGTCTCGCGGCTGATGGCGGCGAAGGCCGACAGCGGCACCAGCCTCTTTCGCGCCTGCCTCTGGGCGCTCGGTGCGGGGCTGAACGCGGCACCCGAACTCCGCACCCGGTTCCGGGGCGACACAATCGTCGTGCACGACCGGGTCGCCCTCTCCCCCACCGTGTCGATGCCCGATGGCGGCTTTCGCTTCGCCTACCTCCCCTGGTTGCCCGACTGGCCGGCCTTCGACCGCGAGGCCGAACGTCTTATCTCGGCGGTCCGCGCGGGCGGCGCGCTCGACCCCAACACCGACCCGCTGGCGCCGGTGGCCTATCTCTCCTGCATGCCCTGGGTCGACTTCACCGCGCTGACGAACGCCCTGCCCGGCGCCGCCGACTGCGTGCCCCGGGTCGCGTGGGGCCGGATCGTCCCGAAGGACGACGGCTTCGACATGGCTGCGGCGATCGAGCTGCACCACGCGGTGGCCGACGGGCGCCATGCCGGGACCTTCTTCGAGGCCGCCGCGGCCGCGCTCGGGGAGTTCTGAGCCTTCCGGGGTCGCCGGTCGCTGCCCGACGGGTTGCCATACGGGTTGCCATACGCATGGCATACACCCTTCCGGGCCGGCCCGGCTTGCCGTGCGGGGCGGCGACGACTACCTTTCGCACAGGGTAAGGAAAGGATCGCGAGATGCCGATGCAGGCGCATGAAATCGAAGCCCTCCTGCGCGAGAGCTTTCCCGACGCGACCATCGAGGTCTCCGGCGACGACGGGGTTCACATGGCCGCGATGGTGATCGACGAGAGCTTCCGCGGCAAAAATCGCGTCCAGCAGCAACGTGCTGTTTACGCTGCATTAAAAGGCAAGATGGAAGGCTCGAACGGCGAGCTTCACGCCCTTGCGCTGACCACGAAGGCGCCGGAGTGACCGGCTGGATCCACGCCCCGGTCGTGCTGATCTCAGCGGCGATCATGCTGGTGCTGGTGGTCCGGGCCGCGTGGGTCGTTCGCGCCGAAAAGAACCAGCCGCGCGGCTCGCGTCCCGGCAAGGGCGACCACGTGATCGATGCCAACTACAATAGCGGCCTCGGCGGCCAGTCCGGCCAGTTCCGCGTGCCGAAAGACCCGGAGGAATACGCCAGGACTTTCGTGCCGCGCTCCCACCGGTGACATCGACGCTTCTCGGCCTCGCCGCCCTAGGTGGTCTTGCCCTGATCGCCTGGCGCCTGCGCCGGCGGATCGCGGGCCTCGACGACAGCCTTCGCCAGCCAAAGGGCTGGATCAGCGCAGATGCGAGCCTGGAAGACGCGCTTGCCGTCGCCGACCGGCACCTCGCCACGGGCCGGACCGGAGCGAACGTCCGGCTGCAATACGGCCGCGCGGGCTGCCTCACGATGCTGAGGGCGACGTGGCAGACCGACCGCTCCGGCTTTGTCGCACGCTGGGAGTTCTGGCGCCGCGACGAGGACCTCGCCAGACGGCTGATCGCCCTGCCCGCCGAGACCGCCGAAAGCCCGAAACCCGATGTGCTGGAACTCTGGTTCGGAGAAGATTATCTCTCCTTCAGGCAAGCGATGTCCGACGCCTTCTCGGATATGGACATCGAAACAGGCAACATGCACCTCACCTGGAATTGCTGAGGGCGTCAGAGAGGACCGATATGACAGAAACCGCGAATGCCGAAGCCCAGATCAAGGATTGGGTGACGTCGAATGATGTCGTGCTCTTCATGAAAGGCACGAAGTCCATGCCGCAATGCGGATTCTCCAGCCGGGTGGCGGGCGTGCTCAACTACATGGGCGTAGATTTTCAGGACGTGAACGTTCTGGCAGACGAGGGCGTGCGCCAGGGCATCAAGGAGTTCTCCGACTGGCCGACGATCCCGCAACTCTACGTCAAGGGCGAGTTCGTGGGCGGTTGCGACATCATCACCGAGATGACGCTGTCGGGTGAGCTTGACCAGATGTTCGAGACGAAAGGCGTGACCTTCGACAAGGATGCCGCCGACAAGATCCGCGAAGCGAACGGCTGAAGCTCGCCGGGGTGGCCTCCGGGTCAAGGTCTGCGGGAGGGCAGAACCACAGGGCGCGGCGGCCTGAACGCGAAGCGGCGTGCGGGAGGCAGGCGGCTCGAGGAAAGCAAGCCCTATCCGGCCGCTTCCTCCGCCGCCTCGGCCAACGCTTCGGCGCGGGCAGCGAGTTCGGCCAGCGTCTCGGTGACTTCCTCGGGAATGACGGCGACCTCGACGCGTTCGGGCTCGGCGCCCGGTGCTCCCTTCATTCGCTCGAGTTCCGCGGTCTTGCCGCGCATCTCCTCTTCGAGACCGGCGGTCTTGTCGGCGAGCATGAGACCCGCCATCAGAAGCATCCGCGCTTCGGGCAGCCGGCCGACCTGGTCGACCAGCGTCGTGGCCTCGGCGTCGAGCAAGGCCGCGGCGGCGCGAAGGTAGCCTTCCTCACCGTCCTGGCAGGCGACATCGAACCCCCGCCCGCCGATCGTGATCCTGACATCAGCCATGGGCTTCCTCCGCGAGTATCGGTTCGAGCACCGCGGCGATCTCCTCGATCTCCGCGGCTCCGGCGGCCTGTTCGGCGCGCAGCGCCTCGAGTTCCGCCATCATGGACGTGTTCACGAGATCGGGGTCGGCAAGCCCCGCGGCATTCGCCTCACGCAGTGCCGCGTTCGACCGTCTGAGCTCGGCGTTGACCCCGCGCATCCGCTGAAGGCCCCCGTCGCGGTCGGCAAGGGCCTCCTTCAGGGAGGCGGCCTCGGCAGAAAGATCCTCGACCGTCTTTTCGAGGGCGGAGACCGTCGTCTCCTGTTTTTCCTTGATCGCGCGCACCCGCTCTTCGAGCTGGGCATTCGCCGTCCGCTCCGCCTCGAGTTCCTCGGCGAGATCCTGCCCGCCGCCGGCAGGCTGGCGAGCCTCCATCGCGCGCCCGATCCGTTCGAGCGCGGCGGTGATCCGCCGTTGATATTCCTCGATATCGCCCATGGCCCCCGCCTCTCGTCCTTCTCTCCGGCTGCATGCCCCCGAATCGCGGGCCTGCAAAACCTTGCGAAATCCTAGCTCTTCGCGTCGCAATTCATGCACTTTAACGCCCCTGCTGCAAGCCGTGCGCTTGAACTCGCCGGGCCTGCTGCTATCAACCGCTGAAACGCGGTTGCCCGAGAGGATCACAAGTTGGACATCGCCACCCTTAAGCAACTGCATCCCGACCACTGGGCGCGCGCCGCCGCGATCCGCGTTCTGGCGATGGACGCCGTCGAAGCCGCGCAATCGGGGCACCCCGGCATGCCGATGGGAATGGCCGACGTGGCGACAGTGCTGTTTTCGAAGCACCTCAAGTTCGACGCCGCCGAGCCCGACTGGATCGACCGCGACCGCTTCATTCTCTCCGCCGGGCACGGGTCTATGCTGCTCTATGCGCTTTTGCACCTGACCGGCTACGAGGACATGACCCTCGATGAGCTGAAGAACTTCCGCCAGCTCGGCTCGAAGACCGCCGGCCACCCCGAATACGGCCACGCCAAGGGTATCGAGACGACGACCGGCCCCCTCGGGCAGGGCCTCGGCAACGCGGTAGGCTTCGCCATCGCCGAGGAAAGCCTGCGCGCGCGTTTCGGCAGGAAGGTGATCGACCATCACACCTACGTCATCGCCGGCGACGGCTGCCTGATGGAAGGCATCAGCCACGAGGCGATCGGGCTTGCCGGCATGCAGGCCCTCGGGAAGCTCATCGTGTTCTGGGACGACAACAGCATCTCGATCGACGGCGCGGTCTCGCTCGCGGATATCACCGACCAGCGTATGCGCTTCAAGGCGGCCGGCTGGCAGGTGCTCTCCTGCGACGGGCACGACCCCGAGGACATCGACAGCGCGATCGAACGGGCGAAGAGCTCGAAAAAGCCCACGCTCATCGCCTGCAAGACCCATATCGGCTTCGGCGCCCCGACCAAGCAGGATACGGCGAAGGCCCATGGCTCACCGCTGGGCGACGCGGAAATCGCGAAGGTCCGCGAGATCTACGACTGGCCCCACGCGCCGTTCCACATTCCCTCGGACATCGCCGACTGGTGGGCCGGGGTCGGTGCGCGGGGTGCAGCGGCCCGCGCCGACTGGCAGGCGCGTTTCGACGGCCTGTCGGCGGGACGCAGGCGCGAGATCGCGCGCGTCTTCGCGGGCGACGCTCCGAACAAGCTCGCCGGGACGATCCGCGCCTTCAAGAAGGAGGCGTCGGAAAGCGCGCCGAAGGTCGCGACCCGCAAGGCTTCCGAAAACGTGCTGGCCGCGATCAACCCGGTGATGCCCGAGACCCTCGGCGGCTCGGCGGACCTCACCGGCTCGAACAACACTCTCACCCCCGATCTCGGAATCTTCGCGCCCGCAAACCGAAAGGGCCGCTACATTCACTACGGCATCCGCGAACACGGCATGTCGGCCGCGATGAACGGTGCCGCGCTTCACGGCGGCATCAAGCCATACGGCGGCACCTTCCTCGTCTTCTCCGATTACGCCCGCGGGGCCATACGCCTTTCGGCGCTGTCGGGGATCCCGGCCGTCTACGTGATGACCCATGATTCGATCGGCCTCGGGGAGGACGGCCCGACCCACCAGCCCGTCGAGCACCTCGCCGCCCTCCGTGCGCTGCCGAACGCGAATGTGTTCCGGCCTGCCGATACGGTGGAAACCGCCGAAGCCTGGGAACTGGCGCTCACCTCCGGAAAGACACCGAGCATCCTCGCCCTCACCCGCCAGGGGCTGCCGACCGTGCGCACCGAGCACAAGGCGAAAAACCTCACCGCCCAGGGCGCCTACATCCTCGCCGAAGCCGAGGGCAAGCGCGAGGCGATCCTCATCGCCACGGGCTCGGAGGTCTCTCTCGCCCTCGCGGCCCGCGACATTCTCCACGCCGAAGGCATCGGGACCCGGGTGGTCTCCATGCCGTGCTGGGAACTCTTCGAGGCGCAGGACGAGAAATACCGCCGCAAGGTGCTGCCCTCGGGCGCGGTGCGCGTCGCCGTCGAGGCCGGCATCCGCTTCGGCTGGGACCGCTGGCTCTTCGGCGAGCGCGGCAAGCGCGAAAAGTCGGGGTTCGTCGGCATGCACGCCTTCGGCGCATCGGCGCCGGCCGGTGATCTGTTCGCGCATTTCGGGATCACCGCGGAGGCCGTCGCGGCAAAGGCGCAGGACCTCGTCGCCGGCAAATGGGCGCCGGACCCGACGGTCTGAGCGGCGGTGCATGGCCCCCGCTCCGCGGAGCTGACATAACGCGGCCATGACCAATCAAGTCGCCATCGGCCTCGGCCTCGTGATTATCGGTTTCCTGGGGCTAAGCATCGGCCTGGGATTCGACTGGCACATCTATCTCGCGCGACGGTTTCTCGACCTCGTCGAACTGCTCGCCGTCTGGCGGTAGGGCGCGTCGACCGGCACCAAACCGGTTGACCTTTTCGCGCCGATGACTTTTGACCTTTGATCGAAGACAGGGGCGGTGCGCCCCCGCAAGGCAGGAGAATGGACATGGCCGTCAAAGTCGCAATCAACGGGTTCGGACGCATCGGGCGGAATGTCCTTCGCTCTATCATCGAATCCGGCCGCACCGACATCGAGGTCGTCGCGATCAACGATCTCGGCCCCGTCGAGACGAACGCGCATCTCTTGCGCTACGACAGCGTGCACGGCCGCTTCCCGGCGACGGTGACCGTCGATGGCGACACGATCGACGTCGGCCGGGGTCCGATCCAGGTCACCGCCATCCGCGCCCCCGCCGAACTGCCGTGGTCGGATGTCGACGTGGTGATGGAATGCACCGGTATCTTCACCTCCAAGGAGAAGTGCCAGGCCCATCTCGAGAACGGCTCGTCGCGGGTTCTGATCTCGGCGCCGGGAACGAACGCCGACAAGACCATCGTCTTCGGCGTCAACCACGAGAGCCTCACGAGCGACGATGTCATCGTCTCGAACGCCTCGTGCACGACGAACTGCCTCGCGCCGGTCGCGAAGGTGCTCAACGACGAGATCGGCATCGCGCGCGGCTTCATGACGACGATCCACTCCTACACCGGCGATCAGCCGACCCTGGACACGATGCACAAGGACCTCTATCGCGCCCGCGCCGCGGCGATGTCGATGATCCCCACCTCGACCGGGGCGGCGAAGGCGGTGGGCCTCGTGCTGCCCGAACTCGATGGAAAGCTCGACGGGGTCGCGATCCGGGTGCCCACGCCCAACGTCTCGGTCGTCGACCTCACCTTCGAGGCCACGCGTGAAACGAGCGTCGACGAAATAAATGCCGCGATCCGCGCGGCTGCCGATGGCCCGCTGAAGGGCGTTCTGGGCTACACCGACGAGAAGCTCGTCTCCATGGACTTCAACCACGACCCCCATTCGTCGATCTTCCACACCGACCAGACGAAGGTCATGGAAGGCGCGATGTGCCGAATCCTCACCTGGTACGACAACGAATGGGGTTTCTCGAACCGGATGTCGGACACGGCCGTGGCGATGGGCAAACTCATCTGATTTTCCCGGCATCGTGATGGCAGGGCGCGCTTCGGTGCGCCCTTTTTCTTTGCGAACCAGCCACTTGCTGCACTGCAGCGTTATGCAGTTTCCGCAAAGGTGCTTTGCCGAAACTGCGGCTTGTTTAGCGCTAACGAACGCGCAAATTGGAAGGGTAACCGAAACCCCTAGCTGCCAACCGCAAGGAGCAGGCCAATGACCGAGTTGATCCAGACGATCCGCCGTCGTGCCGAGCAGCGCGCGGCCTATGCCGAAACCGTGCGAGAGCTGCGCGCAATGTCGATCGATACCGCGCTCGATCTCGACATCTATCACGGTGACATCGATAAGATCGCCCGCCGAGCCGTCTACGGACAGTGACGGGCCCCGTTCACAAAGGATTGAAGACATGAGCTTTTTTGAAACGCTCGCCGACCGGGCCCGCAGACGGTCCCGTTACAACCGCACCGTGGCGGAACTGAAGTCGCTACCCATCGATACGGCTCTCGATCTCGAGATCTACCGCGGAGACGCGGAAGCGATCGCCCGCCGCGCCGTCTACGGCATCTGAACGCCCTCGAAAGAGCCGGACGGCCGCACCTTCCGGGTGCGGCCGTTTTGCGTGAGGAGCGTCTATACCCCGGAAAACCGCGCCACCAGCGCATCCCTGACCGCCTTCGAGACGAACGGTCTGACATCACCACCGAGCCGGGCAATCTCCTTGACGAGCTTCGACGCGATCGCCTGGTGCTGGGCGTCGGCCATCAGGAAGACCGTCTCGATATTCTCGTCGAGATGCCGGTTCATCCCCACCATCTGGTATTCGTATTCGAAATCGGCCACTGCGCGGAGCCCCCGCAGGATGATCGTGGCGCCCACGTCATGCGCGCAGTCGACAAGAAGGTTCTCGAACGGGTGCACGACGATTTCGGTGCCCGTGTCGGCGGCGATGCCTGAAACCTCGGCTTCGATCATCGCCACGCGCTCGTCGACCGGAAAGAGCGGCCCCTTGTCGCGATTGATCGCGACGCCGATCACCAGCCGATCCACGAGCGCCGTCGCGCGCCGGATGATGTCGATGTGCCCGAGAGTGACCGGATCGAAGGTTCCGGGATACAGTCCGATGCGCATGTGTGCCTTCCGAGATATTCCGGCGGAGAGATAGACCCTCTGCACCGACCGCGTCCAGAAACACGGTTCGCTGGCCGCGAAAAGGTGGGCAATGCGGGCTAGAAGCCCTTTATCATCCCCTCAAGCGCATCTTTCTCCATCGCCAGCTCGGAAAGCCGCGCCTTGACGACGTCGCCGATCGAGATCAGTCCGACCATCCGTCCGCCCTCCATCACCGGAAGGTGCCGGAACCGTCCCGCAGTCATCTTCTGCATGACCTCGTCGGCCGATTCCTGAGGCACGCAGGTGATGAGGTCCTTCGTCATCACATCCCCGACCTCGTTGGACAGGACCGCGGGGCCGCGCCGGCCCAGTTCGCGCAC
This sequence comes from uncultured Rhodobacterales bacterium, assembly GCA_964588375.1. GTDB lineage: Bacteria > Pseudomonadota > Alphaproteobacteria > Rhodobacterales > Rhodobacteraceae > JASJAR01. The sequence continues at coordinate 14,819 of CAZPPH010000068.1, forward strand.
GATGTCGCGTTCGGAAAGAATGCCGAGCGGAACGCTTCCATCCGCGGAGACGATCAGCGCGCCGATCCGGCGTGCGGAGAGCTCCTCGGTGGCGTCGGCGACGCTCGTTTCAGGCGGCACGGTGAAGATCGCGGCCTCCTCCTTGCCCCTGAGTATCTGGTGGACCAGCATCGTCTCCTCCTCCCCGACGTCACGCATTCGTGACAGCCTGAGGCGCGGTCGCCCGGCCTGTCAAGTCGCACGCTCGGTGACAGGCCCCCGAGGATCGGTCGTCACCGTGCCGGCTCTCGGACCGCACGCGAGATGGGGCACTCTACATCAAGGGTGGCAAGGGGAGGTGCGCAGGAAGGGTTTTGGTCCAAGCCCCTTTCAGCGACCCATGCGGTCGTGGGGAAGCCAGACGCGGCGGGAGCAACGACAATTTCTGGAAGCGC
>CAZPPH010000069.1:0-15233 GCA_964588375.1 uncultured Rhodobacterales bacterium
TTCATCATCAACAACATGATCCGCATCCACCCCATGGCGCTCGTCCGTTACGACGAACTGGAGGACAAGGACGCCAGGAAGCGCATCGACGACCTGACCCGCGCCTACGAGGACAGGACGGAATACTTCGTCGAGACGCTGGCGCGGGGCATCGCGCGGATCGCGTCGGCGCATCATCCGAACCCGGTCGTGGTTCGGATGAGCGACTTCAAGACGAACGAATATGCCGAACTGATCGGCGGCGCGGCCTTCGAGCCGGAGGAGGAAAACCCCATGCTCGGCTGGCGCGGCGCCTCGCGCTACTACGACGACGATTACCGCGAGGGCTTCGCGCTGGAGTGCCGGGCGCTGAGAATGGCGCGCGAGGAGATCGGCCTTTCCAACATCGTGCTGATGATCCCGTTCTGCCGCACGCTCCCGGAGGCCGACCGGGTGCTGGCCACACTCGCCGAAGAGGGGCTGGTGCGCGGCCGGGCGGGCCTTTCGGTCTATGTCATGGCCGAGATCCCGGCGAACGTGTTTCTCGCCGAAGAATTCGCGAAGCGCTTCGACGGCTTCTCGATCGGGTCGAATGACCTCACCCAACTCGTCCTCGGCGTGGACCGCGACAGCGAACGGCTGAGGCGGATCTTCGACGAGCGCGACGACGCGGTCAGAGCAGCGATCGCGGACCTTCTTGCCAAGGCGGGCCGCGCCGGCGTTCATACCGGAATCTGCGGACAGGCGCCGAGCGATCATCCGGAATTCGCGCAATTTCTCGTCCGGCACGGCATCGGCTCGATTTCGGTCAGCCCGGACAGTTTCCTGCAGGTCAAACAGCAGATCGCGGCGGCCGAAGCCGAGGCGGACCGCCACAAGGTCCGCGAGGCAGCATCATGAAGATCGTCATTTTCGACGTCGAGCCATGGGAGTGCGAGACCTTCGAATCCCTCGGCGAAAACCATGAAATCGTCTTCGAGGACGGCGAACTCGACGCTGCCGCCGCCGACAGGCACTCCGACGCCGATATCATCTCGGCCTTCATCTACTCGGATTTCTCCCGCGATGTCCTGCAGCGCTTCGACGATCTCGGCTTCATCGCCACCCGGTCCACCGGGGTCGACCATATCGACATGGATTGGTGCGCCGAAAACGGCGTCGCGGTGTCGAACGTGCCGAGCTACGGCGAAAACACCGTCGCCGAGCATGTCTTCGCCCTCCTGCTCACGATCAGCCGCAAGATCATCGACGCCGCCGACCGAACCCGGCGCGGTGACTTCACGCAAGAAGGGCTGCAGGGCTTCGACCTGAAGGGGCGCACGATGGGTGTCATCGGCACCGGCGATATCGGCATGCATGCCGCACGCATCGCTCGCGGATTCGGCATGGAGGTCCTGGCCTTCGACGTGAAGCCCCGCGATGAAATCGCGCGCGAGGTCGGATTCGACTATGTCGCGATGGAAGAGCTGCTGAGCCGGTCGGACATCGTTTCGCTCCACGTGCCCGGCAACGAGAAGACGCGCAACCTGATCGACGCCGATGCGTTCGACCGGATGAAGGAGGGTGCGATCCTGATCAACACCGCCCGCGGATCCGTCGTAGAGACCGAGGCGCTGCTGGAGGCGCTGTCGAGCGGAAAGCTCAGCGCCGCGGGACTCGATGTGCTGCCCGAGGAGCCCGTGGTTCGTGAAGAGGCGGAACTCCTGCGCTCCTACTTCAACCGCGAACACCATCTCGACACGCTGCTGGCCGATCACATTCTGCTTCGGTTGCGCAATGTCGTCATCACCCCCCATACGGCATTCAACACCCGTGAGGCGGTGCAGCGGATACTCGATACCACGCTTCGGAATATCGAGGGTTTCATCGCGGGCGAGACATCGAACCTCGTCTCGTCGTGACCCAACTTGAAGAGGGGAAGGGAATGGCCGAAAGCGTCTACCAGCAATCCGGCGATGAGGTGCTCGAGGCTCAGGGCGTCGAGGCCGAAACCGGGCTGTCGGCCTCCGAGGCTAGAGAGCGGCTCGAAAAGCACGGCGAAAACCGGCTTGAAGAGGCCGAGCGGCGCAGCGCGGGGCGCATCTTCATTGACCAGTTCAAGAGCCTGATCTTCGCCATTCTGTTCGGCGCGGCGGCATTGTCCTTCGCTTTCTCGGAAGTGGTCCAGGGTATCGCAATTCTCGTCGCCATCCTGATCAACGCGGGGGTGGGCTTCTTCACCGAGCTCCGTGCGACGCGGTCCATGGAGGCCCTGCGGGAGATGGAACGCGTCTCGGCGCGTGTCCGGCGTGACGGAGAGGAGCACGAGATCGACGCGGCCGAACTGGTGCCGGGTGACATCGTGCTGCTCGATGCGGGTGACATCGTGCCCGCCGACCTGCGGCTGGTGGAGGCGGGCAATCTGCGCGTGAACCAATCCGCGCTGACGGGCGAGTCCGTGCCGCAAGGCAAGACGGCAGAACGGATCGAGGGCGAGGTCGAGCTCGCTGAACGCGAGAACATGGTCTTCAAGGGCACGTCGATCAGCAATGGCGGTGCTGTGGGCGTGGTCGTGGCCACCGGGATGGACACGGAACTGGGCCACATCTCGAAGCTCGCCGAAGAGGCCGAAGAAGAGGAAACGCCTCTGGAAAAGCGGCTTAACCGTCTTTCACGCCGGCTCCTCGTGGTGATCGTCGTCGTCGCCGCCGTGACCTCTGTCATCGGAATCCTCTCCGGGCGCGAGTTGTTCCTCATGGTCGAGACGGGCGTGGCGCTGGTGGTGGCCGCGGTTCCCGAGGGCTTGCCGATCGTCGCCAGTGTTGCGCTTGCCCGTGGCATGTGGCGGCTTGCGAAGCGAAATGCGCTCGTCGAGCGGTTGTCGGCCGTCGAGACGCTGGGCGCGACCAATGTGATCTGCTCTGACAAGACCGGCACCCTGACCGAGAACCGGATGACGCTGACGAGGCTCGCCCTGCCTGAAGGCGACATCGAGGTGCCGACGGACGAGAACGGGAGCTTTCGGCAGGGCGAAGAGGAGATCGAAGCCGGGGACCGCCCTCTCGTGCGACGGGCGCTCGAAGTCGCGGTTCTCTGCAACGGGGCGAGCCTCGAGACTTCTGACGAGGACGAACGCGGCACGGGCGACCCGATGGAGGTCGCGCTGCTGGTCGGCGGGTGCCGGGCGGGCATCCTGCGCGACGAACTGACCGGGGAATACGAGGAGCTGCGGCGCGAGGAGTTCGATCCTTCGGTCAAGATGATGGCGACCTTCCACGAGGACGAGGACGGCATCCGCGTCGCCGTCAAGGGGGCGCCGGAAGCGGTGCTCGAGGTCTCCAGCCATGTCTTTCACGGCAAGCAGCGGCGGAAGCTCGACGATGACAGCCGGTCGGACTGGCTGGAGCGCAACGAGGCGACGACGGCCGAGGGGCTGCGCGCCCTCGCGCTGGCCGAGAAGACGGCCGGCAGCGAGGACGAGGACCCTTACGAGGGTCTGACGCTGATCGGTCTCGTGGGCCTGCTCGATCCGCCCCGGTCAGAGGTGCGGGAGGCCGTTCAGGAATGCCGCAAGGCCGGTATCCAGGCAGTCATGGTCACCGGCGACCAGCCGAGCACCGCGCGCGCCATCGCCGAGGCGGTGGGGCTCGTGGATGACGCCGGCGAGGCCGCCGTGATCACCGGCAAGGAAATGAAACCGGCAAACGAGCTCTCGAAGAAGGACAAGCAGCGCATTCTGCAGACACCGATCTTCGCGCGTTTCGATCCCGAACAGAAGCTCGACCTGATCCAGGTCTACCAGGATCACGACAAGGTCGTGGCGATGACGGGCGACGGCGTCAACGACGCGCCGGCGCTGAAGAAGGCGAATATCGGCGTCGCCATGGGCCAGCGCGGCACAGAGGTCGCGCGCGAGGCCGCCGACATGGTGCTGCGCGACGACAGTTTCGCCAGCATCGTCGAGGCCATCCGCCAGGGCCGCACGATCTTCGGCAACATCCGCAAGTTCGTCATCTACATGTTGTCGGGCAACACGGGCGAGATCTTCGCGGTCTCGCTCGTCGCGTTCCTCAACGCGCCCCTGCCGCTGCTGCCCCTGCAGATCCTCTACATCAACATCGTCTCGGACGTGTTCCCGGCGTTGGCGCTGGGCGTCGGAGGAAGCAAGGCGGATGTCATGAAACACCCGCCCCGCAATCCCAAGGAGCCGATCCTGACCCGGTTTCACTGGGGTGTGATCGGCGGCTACGGCGCGCTGATCGGCATGTCGGTGCTTGCGGTCTTCTGGCTGGCCTTCCAGCTCAACCTCGGCGCCGACGAAGCGGTGACGATCTCGTTTCTCACCTTCGCCTTCGCCCGGCTCTGGCACGTCTTCAACATGCGCGACCCTGACGCGCCGTTCATCCGCAACGAGGTCACGACAAACAGGTATGTCTGGATCGCGATCGGCATCGGGGTGGTTCTGACCCTCGCTGCCGCTTACCTGCCGGTCCTGAGCACCGTGCTCGGCACAGTGCCGCCGAGCGGCGAGGGATGGCTTCTGATCGGTGTGGGAAGCCTCGTGCCGCTGATCGTCGGCCAGATCGCGAAGCTTGGCGTTATCCGCCGGCTCCTGCCGTGGCGTGAGGCCGACTGAGCGTTTCGGGATTTTCCGCGATCATTCGGCGGCGGTATCCCGTCCGTCTGCCTTTTCGGAACTGATCCGCTCCTGTTCGCGCTCCCGGACAATACGGTCGGGCTTGATCTCGGGAATGAGGCGAAAGCTGAACGATTGGCCGGGGCTGACCTCGCGTCCCTGTCCCCGGTAGGAGATCGTGACCGGATACGCGGTCATCGGCCGGCTCGTCACGGTGAGTTCCGTTTGCGTTATCTCGAAATCGAGGATCTGGCGGCGGAAGCGCACGGTCGAGCGCAGCCGTACCACCTCATCGGGAAGGCGCGGATTGAACACCAGCGTTCCCGTTCTCAGCTCGAGTCCGGTATAGCAGCGCTGCATAAGATCCACGGTCCCGGCCATGGCGCCAAGATGGATGCCCTCTTTCGTGGTGCCGCCCTGGATATCCGCGATGTCCGCGTCGAGCGCCTTGCACGCCAACTGCCAGGAACGCTGCCGGTCCGCCCGCGCCAGCACCCAGGCATGGGCCACCCAGCTCAGGGTCGAGCCATGCGAGGTGCGCCGCATGTAGTACTGAATGTTCTGCAGGATCATGTCGGGCGTGAACTCGTAGCCGAGACGGTCGAAGATCTGCCCGATCTCGTCGCTGCTGAACAGATAGAAGATCATCAGCGCGTCGGCCTGCTTGGAGACCTTGTAGTCGTTCGGGTCCTCGCCCTCGGCTTCGAGAATGCGGTCGAGCCTCTGCAGGTCGTCGTAGCGTTCGCGGTAGTCGTCCCAGTCGAATTCGCGCAGGTTCTCGTAGCCCTCGAACTGGCTGAGAATGCCGTCATCGTGGAAGGGCAGATACAGCCTGCAACTGACGTCCTCCCACTTGGCCAACTCCTCGGGCCCGAGGTCGAGCCGTTCGCACAGCCGGATCCGTTCGTCCTGCGGAATGAGTTCGAGGATGTCGTCGGCGCGTGACAGGACCCATGCGGCCATGAAATTCGTGTAGGCGTTGTTGTCGAGCCCGCCGTTGGTGCTGGGGTCGACACCGGGGTAGGCGGTGTGGAACTCGTCCGGCCCCATCACGCCGCGGATGCCGAAGCGCCCGTCCGGACGCTCCTCGGCGAGGCTCGCGAGAAAGCGCGCGATCTCGCAGAACAACTCCGCCCCGTAGTCGCGCAGGAAGTCGCGGTCGTCGGTGGCCTGCACGTATTCCCAGACATTGAAGGCGATGGCCGCTCCGATGTGGCGCTGGCGCCAGGAATTGTCGGGAATCCAGCGGCCGGAGCGGGGGTTGAGGTGGATACGCTGGCTTTCCTCGCGCCCGTTGGACCCGCTTTGCCAGGGAAACATCGCGCCCTTGAGGCCAGCCTCGCGCGCGGCCCGGCGCGCTTCGTCGAGCCGGCGGAAGCGGTAGCGAAGGAGCGCGCGGGTCAGCACCGGCATCCGCAGGGTCAGGTAGGGAAAGATGAAGAGCTCGTCCCACATGATATGGCCGCGGTAGGCTTCGCCGTGCCAGCCGCGCGGTGGAACGCCCACGTCCATGTCGACAGAGTGGATGGAGGCGGTCTGCAACAGGTGCAGGATATGAAGGCGCAGCTTCAGTTGCGCATCGGTGGTCGCGTCCTCGCCCTCGATGCGGATGTCGAACTGTTCCCACAGATGTTTCCAGGCCCTGACATGTTCCACCTCGAGCGAGCGGAAGTCATGCGCATGGCGCACATGGTTCACCGCCTCGTGAAGCGGCTCGGCCATGGCGTTGTCGCGGCTGTCGAAATAGGCGGCGATCTTCTCGACCTCCACCGGGCGTCCCTCGAGCGCATCGAGGTCGAACTCCTCCTCCACCATGTCGGGCAGAATTTCGGAGCGGGCCGGGGTGACATGGCCGCCTTCGATGGCGACTGACGTGCGCATCGCCAACGCAACTTCGCGGCGGGCCTGCACGAAGCGGGATCTGAGCGCCAGGACCCCGCCGTCCTCGCGCGAGGTGTGCAGGGTCTCGAGGTGCCGGCCCTCGAGGTCGCGGTAGCGCGCGACGCCCCAGTTGAGGACGCTTCCGTCGAGCCCGGCCTTGAGGCGCATGTCGCCCGACCAGTTCTCCGGCGTCAGCGTCACGGACAGGGCACAGAGATGCGGATCGTGTGCCGAAACGATGCGCCGCTCGTCCCAGCGGGTCACGCGGCCCTTCTCATCGCGGAACCTGAGATTTCGCGTCAGCACGTTGGAGCTGATATCGAGTTCCATGCGATAGTCGAGGTACTCCACGTCATCGGGCCGGATCCAGGGCCCGTCCCCGATCCGCATGGCGAGCGGCAGCCAGTTCGGCAGGTTCACCAGGTCTTCATTCTCGATCCGGTGCCCGTCGACCTCCGAGGTCAGACGGTTGTAGCCGCCGGCGAGATAGGTGCCCGGATAATGCACGTCGTCCGCCGCTGCGTCGGGAGCCGCGGCGCGCGAGACGATGTAGCCGTTGCCGAGCGCACACAGGGTTTCGCGAAGCCCCTCGGTGTCGGGCTCATAGCCGGTATAGCGCATGCACCACGCGTCGCTCATGTCGTCTCCGTTCCTGGTTTGATGTTCGATTCGACGAGCCAGTCGAGAAAGCGGCGGACGTCGTCGGGCTCCGAAAGCGCGTAGTCGGCAAGCGTCGCACGTCCGCCGCCGCGGACGGCGATCAGCAATCCCGATTCGCTGAGCGCGGCGAAGGCATCCTCGTCCGTCAGATCGTCGCCGAGATAGACCGGCAGCGTCCCGTCCCGTCCCATCGGCGTATGCGCGAGCAACCAGTCGACGGCGCGGCCCTTGTCCCAATCGGCGCGCGGCTGAAGCTCTATCACCTTCTTGCCGCGGCCCTTGCGCAATCTCTCGTGACCGTCGGCGATCCTGTCGACGGCATCTTCTATGCGGGCCACGTCGTTCTCGCCCGCCTCGCGGTAATGGATGGCGATGGCGAAGGTCTTTCGCTCGATCCGTGCGCCGTCGATGCCCGAGAGCGCTTCGTGCAGTTCGGCCTCGGCCGCCTCGATAGGCTCTTCGAACCCCTCGGCTTCCTCGGGGCGCTCGGCCATGCCGCCCGGCCCGGAAATGTCGAAGCCGTGGCTTCCGGCATAGATGACACCCTCGATCCCGACGCGGTTCCGCAGGTCGGCGAGATCGCGGCCGCTGATGATCGCCACCGCGCTGTGCTCTGCCAGACGCTGCACGGCGGCGCGGGTCTCGTCGGAGATCGCGGCATCGCGATAATCCCGAACGATGGGCGAGAGCGTGCCGTCAAAGTCGAGAAAGACCGCGGGGGAGCGCGCGTCGAGACGCGCGCGGACCTCGTCGATCCGGTCCCAGACAAGAGGCAGCCTGTCGAGCGTCTTGAGGCCATCGCCGCCGGGCAGCAGGAGCCGGCGCAGGTCTCGCGTGACAAGGTCGGCGCCATGGGCGCGCAAGGCGTGGCCATGTGTCCGGCTCTCTCCTTGCCGGTCGATGCCGATGACGAGCCCGAAGCGCCCCGCGGCGCCGGCCTCGACGCCGGCGACGGCGTCTTCGATCACCATGGTCTCGCCGGGGCCGCGCCCGAGTTGCTCCGCGGTCCGGATGAGCTGGTCGGGAGCGGGCTTCGGTGACAGTCCGAACTCATCCGCCTCCACGCCGCTGACGGTCGCGTCGAACGCCCCCGCGATGCCGGCGCTTTCCAGCACACGCTGCGCGTTTCGGCTTGCCGAGAAGACGCCGATCTTCAATCCGGTGCTTTTCAGCGCCTCGATGAGCGCCGTCGCGTCGTCGAAGACCGGAACCCGGTTGTCGTCGAGCCAGGCGTGAAAACGCCGGTTCTTGAGGTTGCCGATACCGCGGACGCTACCCGTTCCGAGGTCATCCTCTTCGCCATCCGGCAGATCGATGCCTCGTGCGGAAAGAAAGCGCCGGATCCCCTCGTGGCGGGGCACCCCGTCGACATGCGCAAGATAATCCTCCCGGGTGAAGGGCGGGTCTTCGCCGCGTTCCTCGAGAAGGTCGTCGAAGACCGCCTTCCATGCGGTGAAATGCGCTTCGGCCGTGTCGGTCACGACACCGTCCATGTCGAGGATGACCGCCGCGATCGTGTCGTTCTCCTGATCGCCTCTGTCCTTCATCCGACCCCCCTTGGCGCATGTCTTTCATCACGGATCGCGCCCTGCAGACCCTCTACCGCGAGGGCCAACGCCGAGACCTCCTGTCCGGTTTCATGGCGCGACATGAACTAGACCCCGGGTTTGGACGTTGGAGCGCGAACACGGCTGCTCGCGCCTTTCGGCGTGCATTCAGTATAGAGAAGGAAGCGCCCCGATGCCGACCCTCATTCTTCTTCGCCATGGACAGAGCGTCTGGAATCGCGACAACCGTTTCACCGGATGGACGGATGTCGATCTGACCGATCATGGCGTCGAAGAGGCCCGGCGGGCGGCACGGCTGATAGAATCCGAAGGCATATCGTTCGATCTCTGCTTCACCTCCGTCCAGAAACGCTCGATCCGGACGCTCTGGACCGTGCTCGACGAGCTTGATCTTCTGTGGATGCGGGTGGAACGGCACTGGCGACTGAACGAGCGGCACTACGGTGCCCTTCAGGGACAGAACAAGGACGAGAAGCGCAAGGAGGTCGGCAAGGAGCAGGTGCATGAATGGCGCCGGGGCTTCGCGACCCGGCCCCCGGCCCTCGAGGTCTCCGACGACCGCTTTCCCGGCCATGACCGGAGATATTCACGCCTGCCCGACGCGGAGATCCCGCGCACCGAAAGCCTTCGCGATTGCATCGCCCGCACCATGCCCTACTGGCGCATCCGGGTGGAGCCGGCGCTGATGGAGGGTCGGACGCCGCTTGTCGTCGCGCATGGCAACAGCCTGCGCGGGATCGTCAAGCATCTCGACAACATCGCGGACGATGACATTCCGGGCCTCGAGATCCCGACAGGCGTGCCGCTCGTCTATGAATTCGACGAAGCGCTCCGCCCGACCGGAAGCCGCTATCTCGAAACGCGGTAGCGGTGCGGCGGGGAACGGGGACCGCAGACGCCGTCCGGGTCTTTTCGGGACGAGGTTTGCCAGATCCGTCCCGCTGCGGTCTTCAGAACGCAGCGCCGGTGATTCTGGAGCCGAGATTGCCGACGGCGTAGGCGACGCCGCCCGCCGCGACACCGATCAGGAGCATCTCCAAGCCGGCGCGCAGCGCAGAGCGGTCGGTGAAGAACGCGCGGGAGGCGCCGACCGCGAACAGCATGACCGCCGCAAGCCCGGTCGCAAGGGCGAAGCGGGACATTCCGGGATCCGGCACGAGGTAGGCAATGAGCGGAACGACCCCGGCCAGCACGAAACCGAGGAAGGTCGCCAATCCGTGACGAGAGGCCTGGCGCAAGCCCGGACGATCTTTGGACTTCGAACGCTCCGACAGAATGTCGCTTGCCGCCATTGAAATGCCATCGGCAAAAAGGCTCGCGAAGCCAAGGATCAGGACCGTCTGTTGCGACAGGGATGCGCCGGTTATTCCCGCGACGATCGCGAAGGTCGTGACGATCCCGTCGTTGGAGCCGTAGACGAGTTCCGGAAGATAACGCTTGATGATGGAGGCCGCGCGGGCGGGGCTGTCTTTGTCGGCATTCATGGACTGGCAACTGTTTCCGGCGGCATCCGTTCCGACCGCAACTGCCGAAACGGGCAGGGATGAATGCAAGACCGCTACCGCGCGTATCTTTCCTGCGGATTTCCGCCATCCATGCCGAGGCTGCGGCCAGACCGCCCGTCGCGGAACCGGCTGTGGCTGGTGGTTGTTTGCAGGCGATATCCCAACGAGAACGAGACGACCCATGCGAATGCTCAACGAAAGCCTGTTCCGCGAACTGGCCCGACACGAGGCTCCACTTTGTCTCAGCCTCTTTCTGGAGCTCTCGGCCGGAGGGGGCGACCACAAGCAAATTCGCGGTGCATTGAAGAGCGCGAGGTCCGAGGCGACCGAGGCTCTTCGTTCAGTGCAGGCGGCGGACGACGCCGTCGCGGCGGTGCGCGAACGCCTCGAGGCGCTCGACTATGCCGACCTCGCAGGCGGACACGACCGCCGGGTCGCGGTCTTCATAGCGCCTGACCTCACGGAGGTGGTGGATACCCGCTTCGACGAGACCGGAGTTCATGCCGGCGCGTGGTTCCGGCTGGCCCCGCTTCTGGGCGATCTCGAACACACGCCGGATCACGCGGTCCTCGCCGCAAGTCAGGAGGGGGCCACCCTCTACCTGTCGTCGGGTGGCGCGCTGGCCGAAGAGAAGGTCGCGGACATGCCCGCGTCACTGGCGGATATCAGCAGGTTCACCGACCAGCAGGAGAAGGGCAACATCCACGGGCGCGAGGATTCGGGCATTCCGGGCTCCTACAAGGGAGCTCAGGCAACGGCGACCGGCACTTCCGGCCCCCAGGGCGTTCCACATCACAGCGTGGGCGGCCACGACTGGCGCGAGGACAAGGAGCATGATCTGCGAAGCTACGCCAATATGCTCATCGACGCGGCAGGGCGCCATCTCGCCGGCTCGAACACGCCACTGGTCATCGCGGCGGACGCGCGGCTTCAGGGCATGATCCGCGAAAACAACGAATATCCTTTCCTTGCCGCAGAGGGTGTCGTTCTGCATCCCAGAGAGCTCGACGAGGAGGATCTTCGGCAGGCGGCCGCGGCCTGCCTCGAACGCCAGGCCGCGAAGGCACGCGACGATGCCTGGGACAAGGTGGCGATGTCGCTTGGCCGGCAGGATCGGGAGGCCAGCGATAACCCGGTCGATATCGTGACAGCCTCTGCTGCCGGCCAGGTTGTGCATCTCTTCATTCGCGCGGGGGCGACGCTCCATGGCCGTGTGAACGACGAAACCCTGGAGACCGAAATCATTGAAGACGGCCCCGAAAGCCTCGTCGATCGAGCGATCTCCGAGACATTGCGCAACGGCGGTGATGTGTTTGCCCTGGACAGCCGTGGTGGCGACTCTGTCACAATGGCGGCTGCTTTTCGCTATCCGGCGTGAACGAGGCGGGAGTTTCATTTCCGTTCCCTTCCGGCTGCGTCTCGCAAGGACGCCTGGCATGCCGGGTTTCGACGACGCGCACGGCGCTTGGGAAAGCTCAGCATGAAAAAGAGTGCAATTGCACCGTAATTGATCCGCGCGAAAGCTAGACTCGAATTCCTCGCGGCACGCCGGGAACTCGTTCGGTGTTTGCCTTGTTGCGGTTTGAGTCGTGCCCATCGGGGCACGCCCTTCACAAACCGCAAGCAAGCATTGACAGTCCGAGGAGCTCGACATCATGCCGAACTACGAAAACTTCTTTGCATTCGAGTACTGGCAATACGAAGTGATCCGTCACGCATTCAGCTTCACAGCCGCGGTTTTCGCGGCATCACTGCTCTACTTCACCGTGACAGCAGCCGAGGCGACGCAGAAATACCGCCGCACGTTCTATATCTCCGGCGTCGTCATGGTTTCGGCCACGATCGAACTCGGCCTGCTCTATCTGATGTGGAATTCGAGCTTTACCTATGACGCCGAGCGCATGGTCTATACCCGTACAGAGGGTCAGATCTTCGCGAACGGCTATCGATACGCCAATTGGCTGATCGACGTTCCCATGCTCCTGACCCAATTTCTCGTCGTGCTCCAGTTCACCGGGTCGGCATTCATGAGCCGCTGGGCGAAGCTGACCGGGGCCGGCGCTGGCATGATCATTCTAGGTTATATCGGACAGTATTCGGAGCCGCAGGTCGCGGGCTTCGTCGAGGGCAGCGGAGCAGGTTTCTGGATCTGGGGTGGGCTCAGCTGGCTGGTGTTCTTCTATCTGCTCTATGTCGCCAACGAAAGCGTGAGGTCGGGCCTCTCTTCGCTCTCCGAAGACGCGCGGCCGTGGATGAGCCGGGCCTGGAAACTGCTGGTGGTCACATGGTTCATCTACGGCTTCTGTTATCTCGTTCCGGGAATCCCCGGCATCAATCAGTCGGCTGATTGGGTCGTGGTGCGGCAACTCGGCTATACATTCTCGGACGTCGTTTCCAAAACCGTGTTCGGCCTGCTCCTGGCACAGGTCGCCATTACTCAAAGCCGTTCGGAGAAGGCGCAAGGGAGCGGCTAAAAATTATTCGGAGCGAACCCGCATCAGGCGGGTTCGCTCGCACGTTCTCAGCAAATCTCGTGCCGGGTGAAACGGAGGCCTGTTACACGAAGGACAGACCTGTCCGGTAGCCTCGTCAGCGCAATGCTCACCGCCATGCCGCCCCGCTACAGACGGATTATCGTCAGTGGAGATCTTGACGGCGTGACGGTAGCCTTTGTGCAACAAGAAACATGGACGATCGCTTCGCCGAGGACCGCCCACAGGGCGCTATTGCTCAACGCGTGACTGGAGTTGCTCGTAGTCGAAGCTATCAATCGTATCGACCTCCACCGGTTCATACGGCAGGTCGTACCGTGGAGCGGTCATGTTCCCGCGATAGGCGTAAGGATAGGCATAGTAACCACCGCGGCCGTATGCGGCGGCGTCGACCACGATCGCGGAAATCGCGCCATCCTGCACGAGGATGTCCGACACGTACCCATACCGCACATCGTCGGAAAGATAGGCGTAATCACCGATCAGATCGGTCGCCTTGAAAATGCCGGCACCGGCGACAAGTTCGTCGCTGACGGGCTGAGTTTCCTCGGTAGCCGCTTCGGCGATCGTCTGTTCTTCAAAGATGTAATCGCCGAACACGTCGTAGTCGTCGATCGTTTCCTCTGTCACCGGAATTTGCACCTGCTGGATGCCGTCTTCGACGGTGACCTCATTCCACGGCACATGGACGTGGCGGTCGCCGATATCCCAGAACCCGCCGACCTGGGCGATCACGCCGAGCACCTGGCCTTCATTGCTGAAAATGATGTTCTCGACATCTCCGATGTCTTCGCCGCTGGCATCGATGATCTCCGTCGCGTCGAACATGTTGTCGACGCTCCAGCCCTCCGAGTAGAGGGGATCATAGGTCCAGGTTGAGAGGACTTCGATCTCGTCCTGCGCAAGTGCCGGGGTCGATGCCATCAGCGCGAGAATGCTCGCGGCACTACCTGCGATATAACTCTGTTTCATGTCGGTCTCCTTTTTTTCACCTAGGACGCAAAAACAACTGTCTCGAGCCCTAACGGGCTGGTCGCGTTATTGTTCCTTGGTCGACAGAGCCCGTGTGGCGGCGGCGGATTTCGTTCTTGGGGGACCGCCGCAAGCTTTGTCTGCGGCCTCGCTCACACTATCGGAAGCGTCCCGCGTCATAGGCGCCCGGGCCCGTGATGCGTCGTGACCTTGGCAGCACTGCAACCGCCGATGAGCGCTTTGCGTTTCAACGCGTGGTTAAGCGCGCGTTCCGTCAATGGGCCGGGAAAAGGTCCCGCACACCCTTGGGTACCATTCCAATCACATGCTCCATCTCGCCGGCGGATACGTGCTGTTGCATTGCCGCGAATACTGCTCGCGTCGCGTCTTCCGGGTCGATCGCCGACGCGCCTTCCAGGGTCTGCGACACCCGGTGGAGGAACTCGTCGCGCGAGCGATAGGTTTCGGGCTTTCCCGCGGGCCGGTAGTCCTCCCAGTAGATGCCGCGGACGAGCGTCGGCATCTGCGATGAGAGATGAAATGCCTCCTCGTTCGTCAGCCGGTCGCGCAGCGCCCAGAGCACGGCTCGAAGCGCGTGAAACTGCCGCTGCTTGTCGGGGCCGACGGCATCGCCGATTTCGTTCAGCCAGTCGTGCGTCTTCTGAAGGGTGCGATCGAAATTTTCCAAACCGGTCGTGCTCACGTCATCCTCCTTCACGGATCTTGTTGGCGGGAGCCCGGCGTTCACCGGGCCGAGGGATTGACCTCTCGCTTTGCGAGTTCGGTGAGTCGTTCGTCAGCCTGCTTTTCCTCGTCGAGGATCGTGAGCAGGACGTCGAGGTCTTCATCCTGACCGAGCTGCTTGGCCCAGCACGCGAGGGTCCCGTAAACGGCGATCTCGTAGTGTTCGATCCGCTGAGCGGAGGCGATAAGGGCGGCGTCCCGCAAGCTATCGTTCAGCATGCCGGCCCATTTCTCCTCTTCCGCGATGAGGCTCCGCATGGATTGGTCCTCGTGCTCGGAAGGGTCCGCATCGTGGCGCTTGACGATGCTGCCGAGACGTTCGAGCTGCTTTCGGGTTTCGCCGAGATGGTTCTCGATCGCCTGTTTCAGATCCGGATCGCTTGCGGCGCTCTTCATTCGCGGAAGTGCATCGACGAGTTGGCGCTCGACCGAATGGGCTTCCTGCAATTCCTTCAGGTACAAATCACGAAATTCGCTGACCTTCATGGCCGTCTCCCTTTCTGTGCCAGGCGTGCGCGAAGCGCACCGTTCAATACTGTGGCAGTCGACCATGGCCGGAGCCGTGACGGCCGGATGATGCGCCCTGGCAGCCGTGTGCCTTGATCGCCCTCGCCCCGAACTCCAAAGGGGCATCGCGGCCAGATCCCATCCAACGGTCCGACACGGACAACGTTCGTGGGAAAAGGACTCCGGACAGGGCGGCCACCGAGAAGACCGGAAGCGGAATGAAAAGCCATGACGAGCACGCCTCCATCGGCGCCACCTCCAGTCGACGCGAACCAGCGGGTCCGGTCTCGGCCGTTTCGCCGAGCCACTG
>CAZPPH010000070.1:0-15149 GCA_964588375.1 uncultured Rhodobacterales bacterium
GCCTAGGCCGCGCCGGCGCGCGAGTAGACCCGTCGGCGGCGAAGCGGCGTGGAGCGCACCTGCGCCGAAACGCCGGGACAGCGCAGCAGGGTGCCGCCTTGGGCCTCGACGTTCGCCTCCTCGTCGAAGCGCAGTTCGACGACTTCGATGAGGTCGACGGGCATCACTCGGCGTATCCCCCGGATCCCGATAAGAGCCGCGGCGGGGATCACCGTTTCGGGGTCGTCGAACATCTCTTTCGCGAGGTCGGGCCTCAGGATGACGTGCTGGCCGGGCAGGAGATAGAAAGCCTCCGCCGGTCCGAGCGCGTTGTCGGGGACAAAGACGAGGCCGTTCGGCCAGTAGGTCCGCAGATTGGCCCCGAATGTCCGGCGGCGAACCGAGGTGACCCTGTCGGGTCCTCGCTCCAACGTGATCACCCGGTCGCCTTCCGACACCTGCTCGACAGGCAGCCAACCGTTTTCGGCACGGACATGCGTTCCCGCCGTCAGACCCGCGATGCCCAGCGTCCTGCGCAGGCCGTTCCCGGCCTGTCGGGAGGAGGAGCCTCGGTTGTCGTCCGGTCTCAGTCGCATGTTCTTTGCAATACCGTCAGGGGAATGCCCCGGAAATCAGACATCTTCGTGGACAAAGACCTAAAAAATGGCGTGAGTAAGGCGAAACAGGGGCCGAAAAGCGCGCCTCACCAGGCGTAACCGAACCGGGCGATGTCTTCGGCGTGAAGCTCGGCGACCCTCTGCCGGGTCGCTGCGTCGTAATAGCTGCGGTAGCCGCGCTTTCGCTTCGACGCGTTGAGCCGGGGCACGTCCAGGCGGAAGCCGAGATGGTCCCAGACCGGCGCCAGATCGGCCTCCAGATACTCGAGCCGGACGAAGGCGTCGCACCGCTCGGTCCCGGAGGCGTCGGTCACATAGCTCCGGGCGGGGCTCCGGCGCAGGCTCTCGCCGACACCGGGGTCTTCGACGAAGCCGCTGAAGTCGAGCCGCTTCGCGGCGCGGATCGCCGGGTGGTCGAAGCGCTGCTCGCGCGCCCAGGCGTAATAGCTCAGTGTCCGGTCCCAGGGGTTGCGCACCAGCGTGAAAACGAACATCTGGCCGATCTCGCCCGGGGCGAGAACGCCGTCGATGTCGGCGAGACCGGAATGCTTCCAGAGCCGGCCGCGCGCAGGCAGGTCCGCGAGCCTCCGCCTGCGCCTGCGGGCCTTCGGAGTGTCGCCGATGAGGAGGTCGCCGGCCATCGCACGGGTCTCGAGCGCGGCAGCGAGGGATGTGCCGCCGGTCTTCGGGATGTGGACGAAGATGTAGCGCCGGCCCCGTGAAACGATCATGGCGGCAGGCTAGTCCGGCAGACTGTCCCGGGCCAGACCCGGCTCACGCGGATTGCGGCGTCGCGGCCCGCCCGCTAGGCTCGCCGGCGACGAACAGGGGGAGGGTCCGGTGACCGCGCTGGACGAGTACGACAGGCTGGAGGCCACCGGCATCTGGCGCCCCGGTCCATCCGACCAGCGCCGCAACGTGGTGGTCTCCATCGGTTCGGCCTCTCTGGTGATCTCCGACCTCGGCGATGGCGCCCTCACGCACTGGTCCCTGCCGGCGGTCGACAGGGTCAACCCCGGCGTCGAGCCGGCGATCTACCGGCCTTCGCCGGAAGCCCCCGACAGGCTCGAGATTTCCGACGCGGAGATGATCGCGGCGATCGAGCGGGTGCGGCGGGCGGTGGACCGGGGCCGGTCGAAGCCGGGCCGGTTGCGCGGCGGCCTTCTGGCGGCACTGCTTCTCGGCTTCGCCGCGCTGCTCGCCCTCTGGGCGCCCGGCGCGATCCGCTCCCAGGCCGCTGCCCTTCTGCCCGAAGCGGCGCGCAGCTCGATCGGGGCGGGCCTTCTCAACGAGATCCGCCGGATCGCCGGGCCTCCCTGTTCGGATCCCAGGGGCCAGGAGGCGCTCGACCGCCTCGCCGCCCGGGTCGCGCCCGGGCGGATGCTGCGCGTGGTGCCCGCGGCTGTCGAGACCACCGCTCTCCTGCCCGGCGGGACGATCCTGCTCGGCCGGGGCCTCGTGGAAGACCATGAGACACCCTTCGTCGCCGCCGGATACATCGTGGAAGCCGAACTGAGACGGATGGCGCGGGACCCGGTTCTGGCGCTTCTCGACGATGCGACGCTGCTCGAGGCCGCGCGGCTTCTGACCACCGGCCGGATGGCCGAGCGGGCGCTGGTCACCCATGCCGAACGACTGGTGCGAGAGCCTGGCCCGCACGTCTCCGATGCCGACCTCGTGACCCGCTTCGCCACGCTGGGGCTTCCCGCTGCCCCGTATGCCTATGCGGTCGACATCACCGGAGAGGCGGTGCTCGGCCTCGTCGAGGCCGACCCCCTGCCCGTCTCGGAAGCGACGCCGCCCATCGGCGACAGCGACTGGGTCGCGCTGCAGGGGATTTGTGGCGAATAACTATTTCGTTCCGAACATCCGGTCGCCGGCGTCGCCGAGGCCCGGGACGATGTATCCCTTTTCGTTCAGCCGCTCGTCGAGGGCCGCCGTGACGATCGGCACGTCGGGATGCGCCTGTTTCATGCGCTCGACCCCTTCGGGAGCGGCGAGAAGGCACAGAAAGCGGATGTTGCTTGCGCCGGCCCCTTTGAGGAGGTCGATCGCGGCAGCGGAGGAATTGCCGGTCGCCAGCATCGGATCGACCGCGATGGTGAGCCGCTCGTCGAGCAATTCGGGCAGCTTGCAGTAATACTGCACCGGCTGAAGGGTTTCCTCGTCGCGGTAGAGACCGACGAAACCGACCCGGGCCGAGGGGATGAGGTCGAGCATGCCGTCGAGAAGGCCGTTGCCCGCCCGAAGGATCGAGACGAGAGCGAGCTTGCGGCCCGCGAGCATCGGCGCCTTCATGCCGGTGAGCGGTGTCTCGATGGTCTCGCTCGTCATCGGCAGTTCCCGGGTGACCTCGTAGGCGAGCAGCATCGAGATTTCGCGCAGGAGTTGCCGGAAGACGGCGGTCGGGGTGGTCTTGTCCCGCATGAGCGTGAGCTTGTGCTGGACGAGCGGGTGATCGACGATCGTGAGATGAGGCGTGGCGGCGGCGCTGGTCATCGGGGCTCCCCAAAAGTTCCGGTATCCGCTAGCGGGTCCGCAACCCGGGGTAAAGACCCGTCCCGGTCGAGAGCGCCGGGGGCTTTCCGCCCCCGGACCCCCGAGGATACTTGAAGGCCGATGAAGACCCGGCGTCAGCCGGCGAGAGCGGCGTCGAGCGCTTCCGAGGCTCTCGGCGAGAATGCGGCGGACGCCGAGGCGCGGGCGAGATCGACGAAGGCCGCCTCGTCCCATCCGAAGGTGTCTGCGAGCCTGTCGTATTCGTGCGCCATGGTCGTGTGAAAGAACGGCGGGTCGTCGGTCGACACGGTTACGGCGACGCCGGCCGCGCGGAGACGGTCGATCGGGTGGGCCGGCCAGTCGGGGTAGAGGCCGAGGGCGATGTTCGAGCCCGGACAGACCTCGAGCACCACCCCGTCTTCGGCGAGCCGCTCGACGAGAGCAGAATCCTCGATGGCGCGCACCCCGTGGCCGATGCGCCTGACGCGAAGGTCATCGAGCACGGCGCGAACGCTTTCGGGGCCGGCCCATTCGCCGGCATGGGCGGTGAGCGGCAACCCGCTCTCGCGGGCAGCGTCGAAGGCCCAGGCGAAGTCCTTCGGCCGGCCCGTCGCCTCGTCGCCGGCGATGCCGAAGCCCACCACCCAGTCGCCCGCCGTTTCGGCCGCGCAGAGTGCCGTTTCCTTCGCCTTTTCCGGGCCGAAATGGCGGATGCAGGTGACGATGCCGCGCAGGACGATGCCATCCGCGCGCTCGGCCTCGTCCGCCGCCTCTCGGATCGCGGCGAGGTATTCGCGCCAGGCGCCGACGTCGCGGCCGCCGCAGAAGTCCGGGCTGAGGAACGCCTCGGTGTAGACCACGCCCGAGGCCGCGCTTTCGGCGAGCACCGCCCGCGTGAGGCGGGCGTAATCGTCCGGCTTGGTAAGCACCGATGTGGCCGCCTCGTAGACCTTCAGGAAGTCCCGGAAGTCGCGGTAGGAATAGCTGCCGTCGCCGGCGAAGATGCCGGAGAGATCGACGGACTTTTCCTTCGCGATCCCGCGGATGAAGCTCGGCGGGGCCGCTCCCTCGAGGTGGAGGTGAAGTTCGATCTTGGGAAGGTCGCGGATCATTCCCCGCGCTTACCCGCCGGGCGGGGAAACGCCAAGGTGCTTCGCGACGATCGACGCGACATCGCTGAAGCCGATGAGCCCGAGCTCACCCGGCCCCGCCCCGTGGATCACGACCGGCACCCGCTCGCGGGTGTGATCGGTGCCCGTCCAGGTCGGATCGTTGCCGTGGTCGGCTGTGAAGAGCATGATGTCGCCCTCCCCGAGCGCGGAGGCGAGGCGGGGCAGTTCGCCGTCGAACCATTCGAGTGCCCGGGCGTAGCCCGAGACATCACGCCGGTGGCCGTAGACGCTGTCGAACTCGACGAAATTGGCGAAGGTGAGCGAGCCGTCCTCCGCAGTCCCGGTGAGGCGCGCGAGATGCTCCATGAGCTCCGCGTCCGGCCCCTTCGCCACGTCCGTGATGCCGTGCATCGAGAAGATGTCTCCGATCTTGCCGACCGCGTGCACCGGGCGCCCCGCCTCCGAGACCCAGTCGCAGAGCGTCGGCGCGGGAGGGGCGATGGCGAAATCCTTGCGGTTGGCCGTGCGGGTGTAGTGGCCATCCCTGCCCACGAAGGGGCGGGCGATGACCCGGCCGACCTTCATGGCGTGAAGCCGGGGCGCGAGCGCCTGGCAAAGGTCGTAGAGCCGGTGGAGACCGAAGACCTCCTCGTGGGCGGCGATCTGAAAGACGCTGTCGGCGGAGGTGTAGCAGATCGGCCAGCCGGTCCGGACATGCTCGTCGCCGAGATCGTCGATGATCAGCGTTCCCGACGCGTGGCAGTTGCCGAGAATGCCGGCGGTTCCGGCGGCTGTGCAGACCTCGGCCACCAGATCGCCCGGAAACGCCGGATCCCGCTCGGGGAAATAGTGCCACTCCCAGGGGACCGGGACGCCGGCGAGTTCCCAGTGCCCGGACGGCGTGTCCTTGCCCTTCGAGATTTCGGTGGCGGCTCCCCAGAGGCCGCCTGGTGCCGCGTCGAGGCCCGGAGTGACGTCACCGCTGGCCAGCCGGACGGCGGCGCCGAGGCCCAGTCGGTCGAGATTCGGCAAGCGAAGGTGGCCGGATCTGCCGTCCTCGGCCCGGCCTTCCGCGCAGGCCTGCGCGATATGTGCAAGAGTGTTCGCGCCGATATCGGGGGTGCCGTTGTTGAAGAACCGGTCGGCGTCGGGGGCACCGCCGCAGCCGACACTGTCGAGCACGACGAGAAAGGCACGGGGCATCAGGTGATCCTTTCGCGAATCAGAGCCGGGGGCGCGACGGGTCCGTCCCCGAGCCTGTAGGCTCCGAGCACGGCCCCGACGGCAGATTCCGAGGCGGCCTCATCCGCAGCGTGGACGGTGGCCAGCGGCGCCCCGGCTTCGATGCGGTCGCCGATGGCGGCGAGGCCGGAAAGTCCGACAGCCGGGTCGACCGGATCGCCCCCCCTGAGCCGGCCGCCCCCCAGATGCACCACCGCCTCGCCCAACGCTCGGCCATCGACGCCGGAGACGGTGCCGGCCCGGGGTGCAACGACGTCAACTCTGACAGGAGCCCCTGGCAGATGGGTGCGCCAGTCTTCGACGAATCCGGAGGGCCCGCCCAGGGCGGCGACCATGCGCCCGAAGCGCTCGGCGGCGGCACCGGACGACAGGCTGTCCGACGCCGCGCGGCGCGCGGCATCGAGGCCGTCCTGCACGCCGGCCATGACGAGCAGCTCGGCGACGAGCTCGATGGTGAGCACCTCGAGGCGGCTGTCCATGCTCGCCCCTTCGAGCACCTCCATGCAGGCGGCGACCTCGAGCGCGTTGCCCGCTGCCGGGGCGAGCGGCTGGTCCATATCTGTCACGAGCGCGACGCTCCGGCATCCCGCTCCGTTCGCCGTATCGACGAGCGCCTGGGCCAGGGCGCGGGCCTTCTCCGGAGTTTCCATGAAAGCACCGGTGCCGCATTTGACGTCGAGGATCAGGCACTGGAGCCCGGCGGCGAGTTTCTTCGCAAGGATCGAGGCGGTGATGAGGTCGATGCTCTCGACCGTCGAGGTGACGTCGCGGATCGCGTAGAGCCGTTTGTCGGCCGGCGCGAGGTTGCCCGTCGCGGAAACGATGGCGCAGCCCACCTCGCGCACGATTTCGCGGAAGCGGTCCTCGCTCACCTCGGTGACCAGGCCAGGGATCGCCTCGAGCTTGTCGAGCGTGCCGCCGGTATGGCCGAGGCCACGGCCCGAGATCATCGGGTTGAAGACGCCGCAGGCCGCCAGCATCGGGGCGAGAAGCAGCGATACGCAATCGCCGATCCCGCCCGTCGAATGCTTGTCGACGACCGGGCCGGGGAGGGTCCAGCTCATCGCCTGACCCGAGTCCCGCATCGCGAGCGTCAGCGCCACCCGACTTTCTTCGCCGAGACCGTTCAGGAGGACCGCCATTGCGAAGGCGCCGGCCTGGGCGTCGGTGACACCGCCGTCCGCGAGGCCCCGCGCGAACCAGTCCGCTTCGTCGCAGGTCAGCGCGTGCCGGTCCCGAAGCCTCGCGATGATCGAGCGCGCATCCATCCTTCAGGTCATCGAGATATGGTCTGTGTCGAAGGCGAACGGCAGAAGGGCGCCGACCGTGACCGTGCGCAGCTCGCCCGAAAGTGTTGCCAGCGTGACCGGCACGTCGGGCCCGGCGAATTCGGCGATCTTCTGGCGGCATCCGCCGCAGGGGCTGACCGGCACGGGGCTGTCGGCGATGACGGCAAGCTCGACGATGTCGCTCGCTCCCGCCGCGACCATGGCCGCGATTGCGCCCGCTTCGGCGCATGTCCCCTCGGGATAGGCCACATTCTCGACGTTGCAGCCGACATGCACCGATCCGTCCGCGGCCCTCAGCGCCGCGCCCACCTTGAAACGCGAATAGGGAACATGGGCATTTTCGCGCACGGCCCTCGCGGCTTCGACAAGGGTTTCGGGATTCATCGGCCACCTCCTTGGTCCGTATCGTGCGGCCGGTACCGTGTGAGCGCAAGCCGGGAACCGACACGCCCGGACGGCGTTCGCTCGGAAAGGAGGTTCGAAATGAGCGACGACCGGGATGACGACCGCAAGAAAGTCGAAAAGATCGAGGAAGACATGCCCTCCCGCGCGGACCCGCGGCGGGGCGACACGTTTGCGTCGGAAGGGATGATCGCGACGCCGGCGGCGGCACTCATCGACCCCGACCCCGACAGCGACGAGCCGATGACGTCGAGGCAGGCCGATGAGTTGCGGGCCCTGAGCGAGGCGCATGGCGAGCCGTTCGACGCCAGCCTGACCCGCGGAAAGGCGGCGCGGAAGCTGGACGAACTGAAGAACCGCTGACCTCTCTGCTTGCGGTGCGCACGCGTTCCGCGCTACCTCCCCTCTGCCGGCGTGGCCGGCGGAGCCGTCCGGTTCCGAAGATAGTTTAGCGTTAAACTATCGGCCGAGGGAGGGGAAAGATGGCAGAGGACCGCAAGAACAGTCTCAAGGACGCCGCGCTCGCCTACCACAGGCTGCCGAAACCCGGCAAACTCGAGGTGCGCGCGACGAAACCGCTGGCGAACGCCCGCGATCTCTCCCTCGCCTATTCGCCTGGGGTCGCCGAAGCCTGCCTCGCGATCAAGAACCAGCCCGAGGCTTCGCGGGACATGACGGCGCGGGGCAACCTCGTCGCCGTCGTCTCGAACGGCTCGGCGGTGCTCGGCCTCGGGAACATAGGCGCTCTCGCGTCGAAGCCGGTGATGGAGGGCAAGGCCGTCCTCTTCAAGAAATTCGCCAACATCGACTGCTTCGATATCGAATTGAACGAAACCGACCCGGAGCGACTGGCGGACATCGTCTGTGCCCTGGAACCGACGTTCGGCGCGATCAACCTCGAGGACATCAAGGCGCCCGACTGCTTCATCGTCGAGAGGCTCTGCCGGGAGCGGATGAACATTCCGGTCTTTCACGACGATCAGCACGGCACCGCGATCGTCGTCGGAGCGGCCGCCACCAATGCCCTTTTTCTCACCGACAGGGCGTTCGACGAGATCAGGGTCGTGTCCACCGGGGGCGGGGCGGCGGGCATCGCCTGCCTCGACATGCTCCTGAAGCTCGGGGTGAAGCGCGAGAACGTCTGGCTTTTCGACCTTCACGGGCTCGTCCACGAAGGGCGCGCCGAGGACATGACCCCGCAGAAGGCGGCGTACGCACAACCGGGCGGCATGCGCTCGCTGGACGAGATCATCGAGGGGGCCGACCTCTTTCTAGGTCTGTCCGGCCCCGGGGTTCTGACGCCCGGGATGGCCGCGAAGATGACCGACCGACCGATCATCTTCGCACTTGCGAACCCGGTGCCCGAGATCGACCCGGAGGCGGCGCGGGAGGCCGCGCCGGGGGCGATCATCGCCACGGGACGGTCGGATTTCCCCAATCAGGTCAATAATGTCCTGTGCTTTCCGTTCATCTTCCGGGGTGCGCTCGACGTGGGCGCGACCGAGATCAACGACGAGATGGAACTGGCCTGCATCGCCGGCATCGCCGAGCTTGC
Organism: uncultured Rhodobacterales bacterium; assembly: GCA_964588375.1. Classification (GTDB taxonomy): domain Bacteria; phylum Pseudomonadota; class Alphaproteobacteria; order Rhodobacterales; family Rhodobacteraceae; genus JASJAR01. Next base: position 8,696 of record CAZPPH010000070.1, read on the forward strand.
CCGCGCGACGACGAGTGCGGAGGCCGCCGCCGTCTACCAGGGCGAACAGCTGACTTTCGGCCCGGACTATGTCATTCCGAAGCCCTTCGACCCGCGGCTCATCGGCGTCGTCGCCTCCGCCGTCGCGAAGGCGGCGATGGAGACCGGCGTGGCCACCCGGCCGATCGAGAACCTCGATGACTACAAGCGCCACCTCGACGGCTCGGTGTTCCGATCGGCCTTGCTGATGCGTCCCGTCTTCGACGCCGCTGCGACGGCCGAACGCCGGATCGTCTTTGCCGAGGGCGAGGACGAGCGCGTGCTCCGGGCCGCGAACGCGATGATCGAAGAGACCACCGACGCCCCCATTCTCATCGGCCGGCCCGAGGTGATCGAGATGCGGGCCGAGCGGGCGGGCCTGAAGATCCGCCCCGGCAGCCATTTCGAGATCGTGAACCCCGAGAACGACCCGCGCTACCGCGACTACTGGACGACGTACCACGGCATCATGGAGCGGCGCGGCGTGACACCGGACATCGCCAGGGCGATCATGCGCACGAACAGCACCGCCATCGCCGCGGTCATGGTCTACCGCGGCGAGGCGGATTCGATGATCTGCGGCACGTTCGGGCAGTATCTGTGGCACCTCAACTACGTGCGCGAGGTTCTCGGCACCACGAACCTGCAGCCCGTGGCGGCCCTGTCGCTGATGATTCTCGAAGACGGGCCGCTCTTCGTGGCCGACACCCATGTGCACCCCGAACCGACGCCTGAGCAGGTCGCCGCGACTGTCGTCGCCGCCGCCCGTCATGTCGGCCGGTTCGGCCTCGCCCCGAAAATCGCGCTCTGCTCGCACAGCCAGTTCGGCAATCTCGACACCGCGAGCGGGCGCCGGATGCGGGCGGCGCTCGCCGTTCTCGACGCCGAGCCCCGCCCGTTTGTCTACGAGGGAGAGATGCATATCGACAGCGCGCTGAACCCCGAGCTCCGGGCGCGGGACTTTCCGAACAGCCGGCTCGATGGCGCGGCGAACGTGCTGGTCTTCGCCAATACCGATGCCGCGTCCGGCGTGCGGAACATTCTCAAGACAAAGGCAGGCGGCCTCGAGGTTGGCCCGATCCTCATGGGAATGGGCAACCGCGCGCACATCGTGACGCCGGCGATCACGGCGCGGGGGCTGCTGAACATCTCCGCACTCGCGGGAACGCCGGTGGCGCATTACGGCTAGGGCGATTCGCATTCGGTTGGTGAGCCCGCGTTCGCAGTTTTGCAACCTTCGGGCCCGGGATGGGGGCGGCTGCATAGCCCTTCTGCATTTGCAAAGTTTTGCACCCGAGCGGCGCAAACCCTGCGAAGATTTCGGGCCATTCTGACGCGTCGCGCGCCCGTTGCGCTTGTCAGGCCATGAAGGGCAGGCGTAACAGGGCAGTGGAGGAGGAGGGCGCCATGACTGCATACCGCGATATCTACCGGGCCTCGCTCGACGACCCGGAAACCTTCTGGATGGAGGCCGCGACGTCGATCGACTGGGTTCGACCACCCTCGAAGGCGCTCTTCGACGACAACGCTCCGCTCTACGAATGGTACGCCGACGGGCTGGTGAACGGCTGCTGGAACGCCGTCGACCGCCATGTCGAAGCCGGTCACGGCGACCGCGTCGCAATCATCCATGACAGCCCGGTCACCCACAGCCGTCACGAGATCACATATGCCGAATTGCGCGACCGTGTCGCCTCTCTCGCCGGTGCGCTCAGGGCGAAGGGCGTCGAGAAGGGCGACCGTGTCATCATCTACATGCCGATGGTCCCCGAGGCGCTCGAGGCGATGCTGGCCTGCGCGAGGCTCGGCGCCATCCACTGCGTCGTCTTCGGCGGCTTCGCGGCGCACGAACTCGCCGTGCGGATCGACGATGCGACGCCGAAGGCGATCATCGCCGGCTCCTGCGGCATCGAGCCCGGCCGCGTGGTGCATTACAAGCCGCTGCTCGACGACGCGATCAGCCAGGCCAGCCACAAACCCGAGTTCTGCGTGATCTTTCAGCGCGAGCAGGAGGTGGCGAGGCTGATCGAGGGGCGCGATGTCGACTGGCACGCCTTCCAGTACGGTGTCGAACCGGCCGATTGCGTGCCCGTCGAGGGCAACCACCCCGCCTACATCCTCTACACCTCGGGCACGACGGGGCAGCCGAAGGGCGTCCTGCGCGCAACCGCGGGGCATCTCGTGGCGCTCGACTGGACGATGTCGGCGATCTACGACGTCGCCCCCGGTGACGTGTTCTGGGCCGCGTCGGACGTCGGCTGGGTCGTCGGTCACAGCTACATCTGCTACGCGCCCCTCATCCACGGCTGCACCACGATCGTCTACGAGGGCAAGCCCGTCGGCACCCCCGACGCCGGCGCTTTCTGGCGCGTCATCGACGAGCACAAGGTGAAGGTCCTCTTCACCGCGCCGACGGCTTTCCGCGCGATCAAACGCGACGATCCAGCCGGAGCAAGAATCGCCGATTACGACCTGTCCTCGCTGAAGCGGCTCTTTCTCGCCGGCGAGCGCGCGGACCCCGACACGATCCTCTGGGCGCAGGAGAAGCTCGGGGTGCCGGTGATCGACCATTGGTGGCAGACCGAGACCGGCTACGCCATCGCCGCCAACCCGACAGGCATCGAGCCCCTGCCCGTCAAGATCGGCTCGCCCTCGGTCGCGATGCCGGGTTACGACGTGCGTATCCTCGACGAGGGCGGCCATTCCGTCCCCCCGGGCACCCTCGGCGCCATTGCCGTGAAGCTGCCCCTGCCACCCGGCACGCTGCCGACGCTATGGAACGCCGACGACAGGTTCCGAAAGAGCTATCTCGAGCACTTCCCGGGCCATTACGAGACCGGCGACGCGGGCTATGTCGACGAGGACGGATATCTCTACATCATGTCGCGGACCGATGACGTCATCAACGTCGCGGGCCATCGCCTGTCGACGGGCGCGATGGAGGAAATCCTCGCGGCGCATCCCGATGTCGCCGAATGCGCGGTGGTCGGCGTCGCCGATGACCTCAAGGGTCAGCTTCCGGTGGGTTTCGTCTGCCTCAACAACGGCTCGGCACGCTTGGAGGCAGACCTCGTGCCGGAACTCGTCAAGCTGGTGCGCGACCAGATCGGCCCCGTCGCTGCGTTCAAGCACGCCGTTCTCGTCGACCGGCTGCCGAAGACCCGGTCGGGCAAGATCCTGCGCGCGACCATGGTCAAGATCGCCGACGGTGGGGATTTCAGGATGCCGGCGACGATAGACGACCCCGCGATCCTCGACGAAATCCGCGATGCACTGGGCCGGATCGGCTACGGGGCGTAGGCCCGCTCCGGTCCCGCCGCCGCCTTGCGCTCCGCGAGCCGCGCCATGAGCGCCCGGTGCACGGGCCGTTCGAAGCCGTGGTGGCAGGCGAACCCCACGCCGAGGCAGGCAACGATCGCGGCGGAGGCGAGAGGCGCGCCATCGACCGGCAGCATGCCCTTCGCCAAAAGCCATTGGAAGCCGAATATCACCGGAAGATGGGTGAGGTAGATGGAGTAGGACGCATCGCCGAGACCGTGGAGGGCGCCCGAGGGCCGTCTGCGGAGGCCAGGCTCGGACATCAGCGCCAGCAGAACGAGAAGCGCCACTGGCGCACCGTAGGCGAGAAGGCGGCTCGCACCGCCGAGCGGCAGGAACCCCAGTAGTACGACCGACGCGGCGAGGATCAGGGTATTGCGGCGGGTCATCACGGGCATCCGGCCACTCGTCCACAACGCACCGAAACCGATACCGAGAAGAAAGGCCGCGAGAAAACTGCCGGTATAGAATACGAGCCTTGCATCGGCCCCTGCCGGCATCAGAAAGCCGGCCATGAGCAGCGAACACAGCACTCCCACGACGATCGGCAACCGGAGCCGAGCGGGCGCGAAGAGCGCGCAGAGCATGACGGCGTAAAACAGCATCTCGAGGTTGAGCGTCCAGCCAACCGAGAGGATGGGCTTCGGGGGAAGGTCGGGGTCGGTCGGGGGATGGGCGAGAAAGGCCAGCGAATGAAAGAGTTCGCTCCAGCCCACTGAACCTCCGGTGATGACGATGCCGACCGCGACGGCCACCGTGACCGCCCAGTAGAGCGGAACGAGCCGCAGGAGCCGCCGGAGCACGAATTCGCCCGGGGCGAGATGACGGCCGGTCAGCCAGATGATGAAGCCACTGATGACGAAGAAGATGTCGACACCGATGCCGCCGATCGCGAAGCGAATTCCCGACCCGGGCAGGAGTAGGCCCACGTGATAGACCAGAACGAGCAGGGCCGCGAAACCGCGAAGATATTGAATTGAAACGACTTGCTGCAAAAAGACGGCTCGCCATTGGCGTCTGTGATAATCGCCATGGGTGACGGTGGAAGATGACGGTGAAATGGCGCGAACGTGGCGCCCCGGGGGCGATTCAGCGCAAGCCGCGTCAGACGAATTGTTCGCGGATCAGGCGCTCTTCGAGGCCGTGCCCGGGGTCGAACAGGATGCGGTGACGCACATTGGGCTCGCTGCGGATATCGACCACCGCCACATCGCGAACGCTGCGCCCGTCCGCGTCCGCCATCACGGGACGTTTCTTCGGCTGCATGACCTCGATCCGCACGAGGGCGGATTTCGGAAGGATCGCTCCCCGCCAGCGGCGCGGGCGAAAGGCGGCCACAGCCGTCAGTGCGAGAACCTCGGAGCCGATGGGCAGGATGGGACCATGGGCGGAATAATTGTAGGCCGTCGAGCCGGCCGGTGTGCAGAGCAGCGCGCCGTCGCAGACGAGTTCCTCCATCCGCACCCGCCCGTCGACGCTGATCCTGAGCTTGGCGGCCTGCGGCCCCTGCCGCAGAAGCGAGACCTCGTTTATCGCGAGCGCCTCGTGGGCGCTGCCATCAACGCAGGTGGCCGACATCGCGAGAGGGTTGATGACCTCTTCCTCGGCCTCGCTCAGCCGCTCCGCGAGACCATCCTCGGAAAAATCGTTCATCAGGAAGCCGACGGTGCCGCAGTTCATGCCATACACGAGGCGGCCGGTGATCGAGTGATCACTCAGGGTCTCCAGCATGAAGCCGTCGCCGCCGAGGGCAACGATGACGTCCGCCTCGTCTTCCGGCACGGTGCCGTAGCGGTCGGCAAGCGCGTCGAGCGCAACCTGTGCGACATCGGTGTCGCTGGCGCGGAAGGCGATGCGTTTTGCGCTCACGGACGGGCCCTTTCCGGTCATTCGCCGGTGATGGCGCGACGGATGCCGATTGGCAAGCCCGGCCGAATGCCGGAATCCGCACAGACTGCGGCGGAAACGCGGCTTTCCCAGCGCATTCCTATCCGGTATCACGACACGCACCCGCGCCCATTGAGGAAAGGTCGAAAGCCATGAACGCCCCCCACCGCGACGCAGGATTCTTCACCGAGACGCTCGAAAGCCGCGACGCGGAGCTCGCCGCGGCGATCTCGCAGGAACTCGGCCGCCAGCGCGAGGAGATCGAGCTTATCGCCTCGGAGAACATCGTCTCGCGCGCCGTCCTCGAGGCGCAGGGCTCGGTGATGACGAACAAGTACGCCGAGGGCTACCCGGGCCGGCGCTATTACGGAGGGTGCCAGTACGTCGACATCGCCGAAAACCTCGCGATCGACCGCGCGAAGCAGCTCTTCGGCTGCGGCTTCGCCAACGTGCAGCCGAATTCCGGAAGCCAGGCCAACCAGGGGGTGTTCACCGCCCTCCTCCAGCCCGGCGACACGATCCTCGGAATGAGCCTCGACGCCGGCGGCCACCTCACGCATGGCGCGAAGCCCAACCAGTCCGGCAAGTGGTTCAACGCGGTGCAGTACGGGGTGCGCGAGGACGACCTTCTGCCCGACTACGAGCAGATCGCGGCCCTCGCCGAAGAGCACCGCCCGAAGATGATCATCGCCGGCGGCTCGGCCATTCCGCGCATTCTCGATTTCGCGAAGTTCCGCGAGATCGCCGACAGGGTGGGCGCATGGCTTCTCGTCGACATGGCGCATTTCGCGGGCCTCGTGGCGGCGGGGCTCTACCCCTCGCCCTTCCCTCACGCGCATGTCGCGACCACGACGACGCACAAGACCCTGCGCGGCCCGCGCGGCGGCATGATCCTGACCGACGACGAGGCGCTGGCGAAGAAGTTCAACTCCGCGATCTTCCCCGGCATCCAGGGCGGCCCCCTGATGCACGTGATCGCGGCGAAGGCGGTGGCCTTCGGCGAGGCGCTGCGGCCGGAATTCAGGGAGTACCAGAAGCAGGTCATCGCCAACGCCCAGGCGATGGGCGACCAGTTGATGAAGTCGGGCCTCGACCTCGTCACCGGCGGCACCGACAGCCATGTCCTGCTCGTCGATCTCCGCCCCAAGAACGTGAAGGGCAACGCGACCGAGAAGGCGCTCGGGCGCGCCCATATCACGGTGAACAAGAACGGCATTCCCTTCGACACCGA
>CAZPPH010000071.1:0-15018 GCA_964588375.1 uncultured Rhodobacterales bacterium
TTAAAATCCGGAGGCCCTCGTGCCGTGCGGGTTCAAGTCCCGCCGCCCGCACCAAGAAACGTCGCATGATGATCGCTGGCGCGGGAGATCGGCTGCCACGTCGACTTCCCCAAGCGTTGGACCTTGGTCGGCGAAATCGAAAGAACACGAGGATTCGGAAATCGCGTCGTGATCCTTCACGGACCTCGCCGCGATCACCGCCCGCCGACGGCGTCCTGCGGTCACCTCAATCGCGCTTCGCTTTTCCTGTCGAAGAGATAGACCCGGTCGTCGTCGAAGCCGATGCCGACGGTGTCGCCCTCCCTCGAGCGCACGTCTCCCCGCTCTTCCACGATCATCCGCTCGCCCGTCCGGCTCGTGAGATAGGCGTAGCTCACGCCGCCAAGCGCCTCCGTCAGGTCGACCGTGTGGGTCTCGCCCGACGAGTCGAGCGTCAGGTGTTCAGGCCTCAGCCCGACCGTCACCTCGCTGTCCTCCGGGGCGAAATCGGCGGCAACCGGTACCGGCCGCGCCAACGACGGCACCTCGATTGCGCCGTCTCGGACCCGGCCCTCCATGAAGTTCATCGCCGGCGAGCCGATGAAGCCGGCCACGAACTTGTTGTCGGGGTCGCGGTAGAGGTCGAGAGGAGACCCGACCTGCTCGATGCTTCCAAGCCGCAGCACCACGATCTTGTCGGCCAGCGTCATCGCCTCGACCTGGTCGTGGGTGACGTAGATCATCGTGGCCCCGATCTCCTTGTGCAGCCGCGCGATCTCCACCCGCATCTCCACGCGCAACTCGGCGTCGAGGTTCGACAGCGGCTCGTCGAAGAGGAAAACCTCCGGGCCCCGCACGATCGCCCGCCCGATGGCGACGCGCTGGCGCTGGCCGCCCGAGAGTGCGGCGGGCTTGCGGCCGAGATACTCGTCGAGTTTGAGAATCCTCGAGGCTTCGTTGACCTTTTCCGCGATCTGGGCCTTCGGGTGGCCGTTCATCTTCAGACCGAACCCCATGTTTTCCTGAACTGTCATGTGCGGGTAGAGCGCATAGGTCTGAAACACCATCGCAACGCCCCGCTCGGCCGGGTCGAGACGGGTCACGTCTCGCGGGCCGATGGCGATCCGGCCGTCGGTGGTTTCCTCCAGTCCCGCGACCATTCTCAGGAGCGTGGACTTGCCGCATCCCGAGGGTCCGACAAAGACGCAGAACTCGCCATCCTCGATATTGAGGTCGACACCGTGGATGACCTGAACATCGCCGTAGCGCTTGATCACATTGTCGAGGGTGACGCCGCTCATCTTTCCGTCCTTTCGATTTGAGTCTGGCCCGGTGAGCGGGCCAAAGACCGGATCGTTCCGATTTCATCGGGTTCGTAAGGCGTGCCGTCCTCATGAAGGACATCGTGGAACCACACCGAACGCGAGGCCCGGCCGCCGTGCGCCTCGACGAGCGCGGCGGGCCACGGCAGATAGGTCTGGCTTCGCCCGCGCACGAGACCCCACTGGAAACAGCCGACCTTGCGGTCGTGGAACATGTGCAACTGGTCCTCGATGCGGCTGTCGACCGCGCGCGCCATCCACTCGGTGCAGAACATCGGCCTGTCGAGCACGGAGAGATAGTCGATGAACCTCGCGACGCGGCCGGCCCGCCAGTAGGCGTGGAAACTGACGACGTCTGAATGAACGAGCGCGCTCCGATCGATCTCGGTCTGGTAGGGGTTCACGTGATCGGCATGCTCGGGCAGGGGCGTGCTCCAGGCGCCGACGGTCAGCGGCTGTTCCGGCGCCTCCGAGCGCATCCAGCCGAATGCGGATTCCATCAGCTTGAGCGCGTGAGGGTCGAGATCGCCCTGGAAGAGCGAAAAGCCGTCGGGACCGAACTGCATTCGGTTGCCGGGCTCGTTGTAGACATCCCAGAACAGGATGCGCGTGTCGTCGCGGAACGCGCGGGTGACGTCCCGGACATAGCGCTCCAGCCAGGGCCAGACGTCGGGGTCCATCACCGCGCGGCGCCCGGGGTTGGCAACGCCACGGCTGTTGTGCACCTCGGGCACCGGGCTTGGCTGCGGGCCGTAGACCGGCTCGGCACCGCCGAAGCCGCAATCATCGAAGAGGCAGGGCACCGAAGACATGCCGAGCTGCCCGGCGACGCCCATCATCCAGTCGAGCCGCTCGAGGAACCCGTCGCGGTCGTTCTTCCAGACAAGAAAATGGGGATTGAACCGCACCGCATTGTAGCCGATCTCCGCCGCCCAGCCGAGTTCCCGCTCGATGGTCGGCCGGTCGAAGCTGTCACCATGCCACATCTCGAGGAAGTTGACGGCCGTCGATGGCAGGAAGTTGAACCCGCAGACCCAGTCACGGGCCGCCCACCAGGCGTTGGCGTCGGCCTCGCTCCAGCGTTCGGGGGAAGATGGGCTGCGGGTCATGCCGGCGCCCCTTCCCGCAGACCCTGGCCTCCGGCATTTCGCTGCGAGGTCTCCCGGCAGCAGGTCTCACCGGCCGTATCGCCCCTCCAAGCGGGGAGGTGTTCACCCCATAGCGTGCAAACATCGTCGGCGGAGCGGAGCATGCGGCTTGCGGTTGCGGGGTCACGCATGGAAAAATCCCGTCGGCGTTGGAGGCGGTGCCGGCGCCTCGCGGGCCGGCACCCGTTGCCCTTCAGCGGTCCAGCAGGTCCTGGACCTCGAGTTCGGCGTCCCCGAGCGCGTCCTCGACCGGCTTGTCGGTCAGCCAGATCGCCTGAAGCTCGCGGTTGAGCACATCCTGGATCGCGCCATAGCGCTCCGAGGGCGGGGTGTCGCGGGCGATGGAGGCGGTGCCGGTGTACTCGTCGCGATGGGGCAGGGACTGGTAGGCGGCACTTTCGACGACCGACTTCCGAACCGCCATGTGGCCGGTGCGCGCCCAGTCGATGTTGTGTTCGTTGATGAAGGCCAGAACCTTGAGCGCGGCCTCCTTCTTGTCTCCCTCGATCGTCGAGGGGACCGCCCACATGTGGCTGTCGGCCCAGGTCGCACCGGTTTCGAACAGCGTCGGGAAGTCGGCGACATAGTAATTGTCGAGTGCCACGTCCTCCTTGGCCGCCTCGGCCGCGTAGAAGTCGACCACCCACGTGCCGTTGACGAGGATCGCCGCCTCGCCGTTGAGGAACGCCTGCTGGCTGTCGGCGTAGTTGAGCTGCGGATTGGCGAGCCCGGCGTCGAAGAGCTGGGTGATCGCGGTGACCGCGTCGCGCGCCTCGGGCGTTTCGATGGTCGCCGTGCCGTCTTCGGTGAAGATATTGGCGTCCTGCTGCCACATCAGCGCGAGCACGACGCGCACACCGATGGGAAATTGCGCGAAGTCCGCGGCGAGATAGTCCTGCCCGGTGGCGTCCTTCACCATCTGCGCGTGTTCGAGAAGCTCCTCGGGCGAGGACGGCAGCACAGGCTCGCCGTTCTCGACGAGACCGGCCTCGGCCATGAGGTCCATGTTCACGTGCCAGAGGTTGGCGTGAAAATCCATCGGCACGCCGTAGATGCCGCCCTCGTAGGAGACCGCCTCAACGGCGCTGTCGCTCCAGTCGGACGGGTCGATGCCGACGCTTTCGAGGTCTCCGGAGAGTTCCGCGACAGCACCGAGGCCGGCGAATTCGGGGATGCGGTGGCGGTGCATCACGAAGACGTCGGGCGGCGTTCCGCCCGCGAAGGCGGCCTTGATCTGGTCGTAGTAATTTCCCCAGTCGGTCGGCAGGGTATCGACCGTGACGCCCTCGATCTCCGCGTCGGCGGCATTGATGATCGACTGGATGATGCAGGCCTCGCCGACGCTCGTCGTGGTGTCGGTGCCCGCGTCCTCGCAGGCGCCGAAGAAGCGCCCGAGCGTTATCTCCTGCGCGAGCGCGCCGGTGGCCAGGGTCGCGGCGGCTGCCGCTGTCATTAGCACGTGTTTCATGGTTTTTCCTCCCGATGTGTGCCGAGTTCAGCCCTTTGACCCGCCCACGGTCATGGCCTTGACCACATACCGCTGGAAGATCAGGAACAGGATGACAACCGGAAGCGAGGCGATGACGCCCGAAGCCATGACGCGGCCCAGCCCTTCCGATTGCGCGAAGTTCGACTGGATGCTCGCAAGGCCCAGCGTGATGGTGAAGTATTCCCGCTGCTGGGCGGAGACGAGCGGCCAGAGATAGTCGTTCCAGGCGTAAAGGAACGTCAGGATCGCCAGTGTCATCATCGCCGGCCGCGCGAGCGGCAGCATGACGTACCAGAAGATCCGGAGCCAGCCGACGCCGTCGAGCCGGGCGGCCTCCTCGATGTCCTTCGGGATGCCCCTGAAGAACTGCATCATCAGGAAGACACCGATCGGCACGGCCATGCGCGGCAGGATCAGCGCGTGGTAGCTGTTGTGCCAGCCGAAATCGGCGAACATCGTGTAAAGAGGAATGAAGACGGCCTGCTCGGGCACCATCAGGCCGATCAGACAGATGATCGTCACCGCGGTCTTGAACGGAAATTCGAGACGCGCGAGCGCGTAGCCGGCGGTCGTCGAGACGGCGAGCACCCCGAGCGTCATGCCGAGCGACACGATGACGGAATTCAAAAACCACCATGGTGTCTGCCCGAAGGCGAAGAGCGCCGCGTAGTTCTCGGCCGTGAAGGGCAGCGGGATAAGCCCGAAGGCCGTCGTCGATGTCGTCCGCGCCAGCACCTCGTTCGGCTGGAAGGACAGCGAGACCATCCAGATCGTCGGGACGAGCCAGAGGAACGCCGGGATCGAAAGTCCAACAATCAGCCAGTAATAGCCACGGTTCATCACGTCTTCTCCCTGCCCACCACGAACTGGATCACCGAAAACGTGCCCATGATGACGAAGAGAAAGACAGCCATGGCGCTTGCGCGACCGAGTTCGCTGTCACGAAAGCCGGTCTGGTAGATGTAGCGGACGAGAACCTGCGTCGTGTCGTTGGGCCCGCCTTGCGTCATCAGGTGAGACTGCCCGAAGACCTGGAAATGCAGGATGATCTGGAGGACGACCACCAGCGTGATCGTGCGCTTGAGGTTCGGAAGCGTCACATACCAGAAAGCCTTTGCGCCGCGGGCATTGTCGAGGGCAGCAGCCTCGTAGATGTCTTTCGAGATATCCTGAAGACCGGCGAGAAACAGGATCATCGCGATCCCGAGCGACCACCAGATCGTGGCGATGACGATGGCGGCCATGGCGAACTGATCGTCGGTCAGCCAGTTGATCGGCGTGCCGCCGAAAACTTCGGTGATGTTCGCGATCAGCCCCTGGCGTGGCGAGAACATGATCTGCCAGATCAGCGTGACGACCGTGACCGAGAGCACCTGGCTGAGAAAGAACAGCGTCCTGAGAACATCCATGGTCCGCGTCTCGCGGTTCATCGCTGCCGCCAGAACGAGGGCGGAGATCGTGACACCGGGAACGGTCCATCCGACGAACAGGATCGTGTTTCCCACAGTCGGCCAGAAGCGCCGATCGTACCATCGGCCCTCCTCTCCGGGATGAAAGCCGAGGAGGATGACCAGAAGCAGAGAGGCAATGCCAAGGGCGAGGGCGTTGAAGCGGCGCAGCCGGCCCGCCATGGGTAGGGCGAAAGAGAGGGCAAGTCCGATCAGGCCGAGCCCCTGCCAGAACGGAGCGGCGAATACCCCCCACTCGATATTGCGGCCCCACATGACCCGCTCGTAGTTCCGGAAGCCGATGAACTCCTTGGCATCGGGGTTGAACGCGACGGCGAGCAGGTTCCAGTCATGCAGGCTTATCCAGACCCCCCGAAAGAACGGGTAGACGAGAAAAAGCGCGTAGGTGACGAGGAACGGCGCGAGCAGAACAAGCGCAGCCTGTGTCTGGCTGAGAGCGCCTTTCCGACCTTCGCGCATCGTTCCCTCCCCGACCCAATGCGATTCTTTGTCTTGTGCTAAAATTATTAGCAATATTTATTAGCGTGACGCAAGGGCTTCACGGATGACGATAAAGAACAACAGGGATCAGGCGAGACCCCGCGTCACCATGAAGGATGTGGCCCTCGAGGCCGGCGTCTCCCAGTCGACGGTATCCTTCGTCCTGAACGGGCTAGAGGACATGCGGATCAGCCGCGAGACGCGCAACCGCGTCATGGAGTCGGTCAGGAGACTGGGATACCGTCAGCGTGGCGCCGGCCGCCCGCCCAAGGCGTCGGGCAAGGGCGTCATCGGCCTGATGTTCGATGAGATCGCGACAAGCCCGTTCGCCGCGATTTCCATCGAGGCGGTGCAGGAAGAGGCGTGGAAGAACAATTTCATCGCAGAGGTCGTGATGACCGGCGGCGACGCCGTCTACGAGGCCGATGTCCTGAAGAAATGGGCAGGCGACAGCGTGACGGGAGTGATCTACGGCTCGATCCTGACGCGAAGGGCGGTGCTGCCCGAGGCTCTTGCGCGCCATAACGCGGTGCTTCTGAATTGCTACGAGCAGGATGACCGTTTCCCTTCCGTGGTGCCCGCCGAGCGGCGCGGCGGACAGGCGGCGACCGAGGCGCTGATCCGACAAGGGCACCGAAAGATCGCATTCATCACGGGCGAACCCTGGATGGAGGCCTCGGCGCAGAGACTGGAAGGTTATCAGCGCGCGATGCACGAGGCCGGGATCGCGGTCGATCCCGCCCTGACCGTCGAGGGCAACTTCCTTCCCAGCGGCGGGCGCGACGCGACGCTGCGCCTGATGTCGGGGCCGACCCGGCCCGATGCCATATTCTGCGCCAACGATCTGACGGCCGTGGGTTGTTTCGAAGCGCTCAAGGAGCTCGGCGAAAGGGTCGGCGAAACCATTGCCGTCATGGGATACGACGATCAGGAAATCGCCCAGCACCTTTCACCGGGGCTGTCGACGGTCCTTCTGCCGCACCGCGACATGGGGATCTGGAGCGTTCGCAGCCTTCTCGCCCCACCGCCCGATGGAACCCGCCGGAAAAGGTTCGAATGCCCGCTCGTCCTGCGAGGATCCCACACCGGGGGCGGAGATCCGGGGCCCCGCTGACCATCTCACATGAAGACAGCGGGCTCTTTCGGGCGTCATGCGTTCGAAGAATTCTTTGCGCAGCCGCCGGGCCGGTCTGCCCCATTCTTGACAAGATGGCGGGGCATAACGAGGCGAATGTAAACGGAAAGGCGTGTTCATGACCTCCTCGACCCTTATGGGAATCGCCGCCCTCATTTGTGGCGCAGCGCTTCTTTATCTCCTCGTTTCCCGCACGTTGAAAAAGCGCGCGGACGATAATTGACCTGACCCAGCAGGCGTCGCGCGCCGAACGGATTCTGTCCGGTCAAGGCAGTCGGCGCTGAAGCGTAGGCCCGGGCCACCGGCGAAGGAATGATGGGACGTCCGTCACGCCTCGGCGGTCAGCAGGAAGAAGTATGGCGGTGCTGAGCGGGTTTCCATCAATCCCAGCACACGGCCCTGATCGATACGGCGGAAGTGGTCCACGATCGGCTGGCGATCGTATATCATCGCCGTGCCCAGACGGCCGCGAAACTCCACCCGGGCAAGGCGCGCGGCAGGCCCGCGCGCGCGAAAGACAACACGGAAAAGTTTGAAGCCGGCCCGGACTGGGGCACTTCGCGCGAGGCGGGGCCAGCGAAGCGCGATGGCAAGAGGCAGATGGGCGGGGTCGAGCGCGATATCGGGGTGAAAGAGAAGCGGATCGACGCGTTCCTCGCTCCTGAACCGCTTGCCTCGCCAGCCGAGACGTTCGAGCAATCCGTCGAGCGGGTGGCCCGTCGGCATCCCGGTGCCCCGCCAGAGGCCGAAAAGCTCTGCGGGATCGATGCCGGGAAGGCTGTCGAAGCGGGCAAGGGCCGCCTCCTGCGAAACACCCTTCTGGCGCCATCGGCGGACCCAATTCGGCTCCGCATCCCCGGCTTGAGCCTCTCCCTTGTCGCTGCGGACCGCATCTGGATCCGCGGCGGCGTCGAGTTCGGCTGCGAGCGCTTCGGGCGACCCGGCGTAACGTGCCGAATAGTGAAAGCCGGTCACCCGGCGGACGCCGGCCGCCAGAGCGATTTCTCCGGCGGTGCGCGCCGTCAGATGCGCGGTCGCGGTGGCGAGCGGGCGGTCGGCCTCGAGGAAAGGGGTTTCGATGAACAGACGGTCGGCGCGGCGGGCGAGCCTGACGATCCGCTCGCGGTTGGCGGGGGTGTCGCCGGCGTCGGTGACATAGGCGACGCGCTGCCCCGGCGCGGCTCTGAGAACGCGCTGCCGAAGCGACCCGAGCGACATCTCTCCGTGACCGGGTATCTCGATGCGTTCGTCGTCGGGGGCGCCGGCGCGGACCGCGGTCTTGGCGGCGTCGAGCCACGGGCCGACCGGCAGGCCAAGCTCGTCGAGCGCGGTCCGCCAGACATTCACGCGCAAATTCTCCTGCAGGGCGAAGGCAAGCGAAGGGATGCCATGGTCGAGCGCCGCCGCCTCGACCGTGAAGTCGTCCTCGGCAAGGACAAGGCCGTCGCCCGGGTCAGGCGGCGGCATGTCGCGGCGGCGGAAACCCTCTCGGGCGCGAAACTCGGCGGCCGCCGAGAGGCGGCGGCCATCGAACTCCTGCACCGTGAGGCGAAAGTCGATCGAGGTTGCGTCGAGAAGGTTCCAGGTGAAGGCTCCGAGCCGGTTCCCGGTCTGGCCAAGAAAGCCCTCCGGGCCGACGAGTGTGAGGGGCCTTGGCCGATGGAGGCGCAGGCGCAGCAGGGTGTCGAAGCCGGCGACGTGATCCATGTGGGCATGAGACACGAATGCGTGACTGACGCGCAGTAGCTCTCGCGGTGTCAGCGTCGCAAGATCACCGAGGTCGAAGAGCATCGCGCGGCGACCGAAGCGAAAGTCGAGATACACACCCGGGTCGCCATCGGGCGGATTCACGAGACGGGGCTGGACCAACTCAGTCATGAAGACACCGAGATCGCGGAACTTCTCTTTTCAAACCTCCCCCGCTTCGGTCAAGGTGATGGGCGCTCGACCAGCCTCCCCGGTCCGCTGAAGCGCGATGCCGGTAGCCATCGGAGTCCGGCATTGCGCTATTCGGGCAGGCCGGTCTCGACGCTTTTCGCCAGGGCCTCGAACACTTGCCTGAAGTCTTCCGGGGTTGCGCGTTCGAGGGCACCGTCTGAAATATCCGAACTGCTCCAGATCGCCGTTCGGGCCGGGTCGTGAAGCATGGCCCAATCTCCGAACATTCGATCGGATACGGGGCGTGACACATGCATCTGCACATCGGAATGCCGGTCGTCGCGGCTGATGCGTTCGAATGCAGCTTTGACGGACGCCTCCGGCCCCTCCAGCAATTGAAGGTAGATGTCCTGCCGGCAAACCAGCGCCCCCGTGACGCCGTCGCGGCGGTTGCAGCGCCGGGCGTCGAGCAACACGCCGTTCAGCGTGGCCTCGTCATAGCCGAAGGGCTGCGATGAATATATGATCTGCAACAGGTCGGTGATGTCGATCGCTCCTAACCGGATATGCCGGGCGCCGAAGTCGACGTCTTGTCGTCCGCGTCCCGCGCTGATGTTCCAATCATAGGCGTTCCGGGGCCCGGAGTCTCGACGGAACGCTCCGATCGCTTCCGATGCAGGGCCGAAGCTCCGCATCGGAGACGGGGCGGTGACGCAGGACTTTGGGTGCGGCGCCGGACGACGGATCAAACGTCAGTCCTGCACCCGGCCTGTTCGTCGGGGCGGCATCTTGCGGGCAAAGGTCCAACGGCATGCTCGTACCGACCATGTCCTTCCACGTGGCGCGTTCGATGCAAGAGTCGATCGTCTCGGCGGTTCATGTCGCGGTGGACTGGGCTCAGACTGACGGCGGCCGGTCGTAGCGGCGCTGTTCGGCGCGAAGGCGGAGCAGACGGTTGCGGATGCGCAGTTCTTCCAGAAGAAGGTCACCCCGCAAGGCACCGTCGTCCGGGCCGAGTTCGCGAACCGCGCGGCGGATGCCGGACAGGTCGCCCTCGAGCCGGCCGATTCGCTGTTCGATCCGCCAGTACTGGCGACCCGTCTCGTGCGCCGCCGTCAGCCGCTCGAGATCGGCGGCCGGGCACACCGGCGAGAGAGATCGCCCGCGGGCGCCTTCGGCATAGGCCGTGGCCGGCGTGCAATAGGTCTTCAGACCCTGCTGCCGCCCGGCCTCCCATTCCGCACGGTCGGGCCTGATGCCAAAATCAGCGCAAGCCTCTGCATGTCTGGCGAGAAAACCCGGAAGCCGCCCCTGTGCCCCGTCGGCGGCCCCGATGGAGAACCAGTCGCCCGAGCGGCAGGCGTCTTCGGAGAGCGTGGCGCAGGCGCCGAGGAACACCGCGAACGCGGTGACGGCGAGCGGGGCGGGGCGGGTGAGGCGAAGGCGTTTCATGTCCGGAATGAAAGCAGGGCAGCGGCTGCTAGACAATAACATGGCGCGCACGCATTTCCGGTCCCCATTTCGCCGGAAACATCTCCTGCGCTCTCCTTGGCGCCTGACGACTGATACCTGTCCGTCCGGCGTGACGTTGAAGATGGTGGTCGGAGTGCGGTTGTCCCTTTCGAACCCGAAGGAGGCAAGCCCCGGGACCGCTGCGGTCGCGCTGACGCGCCATGTGTGAAGGTTCCGTTGGGGCGCAAGGCGGGAAATCGCGAACCGGGAAGCGGCGCGCTGCCGCTTCAAAGCGACGGCCCGGGGGCGGCTTGGAGACCGCGCCTAGCCCGCCCCGGAAAAGCGCGCCTCCCAGCTCTCGCGGTCCTCGTCGGTGATCTTCCCGAACAGAACGTCGGGGACCGTGAAGCCGTGCCCCGGGGGCAGGGCGGTGAGCGCCTCGGTCATGTCCGACGGCCAGCCGGCATCGAGGGTGTTCATCGCCGAGAGCATCTTCGCGCTCGCGTTCGGGATGAAGGGGGCCGAAAGCACCGCGTAGACCCGGATGAGGTTGAGCGCGAGGCGGATGATGGCCGCCGCGCGCTCGGGATCGTCCTTGTAGACCGCCCATGGCGCGGCCGCCTGAAGGTACTCGTTGCCCGCGACCCAAAGACTGCGGAGTTCGATGGCGGACTTCCTGACCTCGATCGCATCCATCTGCGCCTGGTAACTCTCGAGGCTTTCTTGCAGACGGTCGATGAGTGCCCTCTCCTCGGGTCCCCATGCGCCGCCCGCCGGCACCTCCTCGCCGAATTTGGAGCGACAGAACTTCGTGACGCGGGAGACGAAGTTGCCGAGGACGTCGGCGAGGTCCTTGTTCACGCTCGCCTGGAAGTTCTCCCATGTGAACTCCGAGTCCGAGCTTTCGGGCGCGTGGGAGAGAAGCCACCAACGCCAGTAATCGGCTGGCAGGATGTCGAGGGCCGCATCCATGAAGATGCCTCTCCCTTGAGAGGTCGAGAACTGGCCGCCGTCGTAGTTGAGATAATTGAACGACTTGATGTAGTCGACGAGCTTCCACGGCTCCCCCGACCCGATCAGTGTGGCCGGGAAGGACAGGGTGTGGAAGGGCACGTTGTCCTTGCCCATGAACTGCACATATCGAACATCACCGGCCCCCTTGTCGGTGCGCCACCAACGTTCCCAGTCACTTTCGGGACGTTTGGCGGCATGAGCCCATTCGGCGGCGGCGGCGATGTATTCGATGGGCGCGTCGAACCAGACGTAGAAGACCTTGCCCTCCATGCCGGGCCAGGGCTCGTCGCCCTTCCGGACCGGAATGCCCCAGTCGAGGTCGCGGGTGATGCCGCGGTCCTGCAAGCCCTCGCCGTCGTTGAGCCATTTCTTCGCGATTGACGTGGTCAGGATCGGCCAGTCTTTCTTGCCGTCGATCCACTCCGAGAGCTGGCTGCGCAGGGAGCGCTGTTTGAGGTAGAGGTGCTTCGTCTCGCGCACCTCGAGGTCGGTCGAGCCCGAGATCGCCGAGCGGGGATTCATGAGGTCGGTGGGGTCGAGCTGCTTGGTGCAGTTCTCGCACTGGTCGCCGCGCGCGCGCTCGTAGCCGCAGTTTGGGCAGGTGCCCTCGATATAGCGGTCGGGCAGGAAGCGGCCGTCGGCCTTCGAATAGACCTGTTTCTCCGTGACTTCCTCGATCAGCCCGGCCTCGAAGAGCTTGCCCGCGAGGTGTTGCGTGAGCCGGTGGTTTTCGGGCGACGAAGACCGCCCGTAATGGTCGAACGACAGCCCGAAGCCGTCGGCCAGGTCCTTCTGAACCTGCCACATCCGCGCGCAGTACTCGGCCACCGGCTCGCCGGTTTTCGCGGCGGCGAGTTCGGCCGGCGTGCCGTGCTCGTCGGTCGCGCAGAGAAACAGCACCTCGTTGCCGCGCGCGCGCATGTAGCGGGCGTAGAGGTCGGCGGGCAGTTGCGAGCCGACGAGGTTGCCGAGGTGCTTGATGCCGTTGATGTAGGGCAGCGCCGAGGTGATGAGGATGCGGGCCATGGGCGTTCCGGTCTGTTTCAGGCCGCTTCCTTAACGGCTCAGAACGCCCGGGTGAAGCCGATGGTGCATTCCTGCACGTCGTAATCGTAGAACGCGATGTTCGATTGCGCGAAGGTGAGGCTGCAGGTGACGGTGGGGGCGGCGCCACGCACCGTCCAGCGGTCGTTGAAGACCGAGGCGTCGAGGGTCGTGATGTTGTCGTTGCGCGGAAATGAAACGCCGGTGAAGTCGCCCCGGTAGGGACGCCATTCATGCGAGAGTCCGAGCCCGAGCTGCACGCCGCTTTCGAAGACGCGGGTCAGTTCCGCGCCGACCTCGATGCCGTTGTATTGAAAGCGCGCCGCTTCGGGTTCGCCGAGCTTGTAGGCCACCGAGCCCGACAAAGCGGTGCGCGGGTCGAGCCGGCGGCGCAGCGTGGCCTCGGCTTCGTAGCGCTGGCCGGTGAGGAAGGTGTCCGTGGGATAGTCGCGGTGTTCGGCGGTGACGCCGAGGCGCAGCGCCGTGTCGTCATCGAGTTGCACCGCACGGGCGAGGGCCACGCCGTAGCGGGTGTGGTTCAGCGCTCCGGCGAGGTAGACGCGGGAATATTCCGGCGCGATCGCCCAGCCCTCGCCGCTGTCTTCCCGCGACAGCGTCGCGCGCAGGGTGAAGCTGTGCTGATTGTACTCCGGCGCGCCGTGGAGAATGGCGCTGGTCGAGGCGTCGAGCCGCAGCCGGTTGCCGCCTTCGAGCTCGAAGCGCCGGAACGCCCCGGCGGAGAACGCGAAGCCGATGCCCGTGGCGCCCTGGCTGTCCTCGTCGATTATGAAGTCGCCGAAGTCGGAGCGGAAGATGTCGCTCGCCGTGCCGCGGTTGATGTTGGTGGAGGGCACGAAGGCGAAGGATGCGGAAAGGCCGAAGGGCTTCAGCGCGGCGATGCGTCGAAGCGCACGGGTGTAGCCGGCCCGGTTGGCCGCGACGGGGTCGTCCTCGATGAGCCTGCGGAAGTGAAACTCGGCGGCTTCGTACTGCCCGGTCTCGGCGAGAAGGTTCGCCAGCAGCCGGCGGGCCGGCACGAGATCGGGGCGCGCGCGCAGGATGTTGCGCAGGCGGGCGATCGCCCCGGGCGTGTCGCCTTGACGGCGGGCGATGAGCGCTTCGGCGAAGGCGCGGTCGAGCGGGGAGGCGTCCCGCGCGTCAAGCTCGGTGCGGGCGTCGTCGTAGCGTTCCGCGAGGATGAGTTCGGGGACGGATTGGGCGCTTGCGGTGGAGTGGACACAGATCAGAAGGCAAGCGAAGGCGAGTTTTCGCCATACATGGCTGCTCGAAGTCAATTTTGCCTGCCCCACAGTCGAACGGGACGCGCCGGGGCGCCCCGTTTGAGGTTCACTCGCTTTCCGCCAGGATCTCAAGCTCTCCTGTGCTGTCGAACGCGTCGGCATAACCGGAGAGATTGCCGCTGACGACTTCTTCGCCATCAGCAACGGTGAAGTCTCCGTCGTAAACGACCATCGCTTGTTCGCCGTCAACTCCGAAGAAGCGTCCGATGACTTCCTGATTGGTCAGCGTCGTGTCCAGAGCTACCGGCCCCCCGAAGGCGGCAGTGTCAGTGACATTGAACTCGACGTTGCCGGTGAATCCGCTGCTTGTGACCTGTCCATCAACAAGATTGTTGGTGATGTTCAAGCCATCCTCCGTATCTTGATTGAAGACCTGGCCCGAAATTGTCGCGGCGCCGAAATCTGCCGTCAGGTCGACACATCCCTCACATCTGAGGGTCAGGACCTCCCCGTTCGGATCGCCAAGGAAAAGAGTTGCGAAGTCGTCCACATCATATCGCGCGGTTGGGGGACGGTCGTCGATCGGTGTCTCGAAGCCCACAGCAGCGATCAAACCTCCGTCGGAGAGACCTTCCGTCAGATTTCCGGCGAAGATGAAGGCGCCGATCTGGTCGATCTCGACCGCCAGGGCATCCGGATCATCCGGAACAAATACGTTCGATATGCCGTCGCGGGTGTAAGTGCTGGTTGGCTGTCCCGGGATGCTCACCCGGATTTCATCGGCCGAAAGGAAGGTGGCTTGGCCGACAGCCGCATCGGTGCGCGAGCCGTCACCGTCGTCGAGTTCACCATAGGCGACGTAGACGGGGAAGGTCTTGTCGACAAAATCCTCCGGGAAGCTTTCGATGCCGGTCTCGGCAAGAACGCGTTGAACCGCGGCGTCGTCGCTACAGGCGGATAGTGTCAGAGTGGTCGCGGCCAGAAATATACTTCCTGTGCGCGCAGAAAGCGTGCGTGTCGTGGTCATGAAATCCATTCCCCTCGGTTCGTGGCTTATGAGACTGAGAATCCAGACTAAAACCCGTAAGGCACCCTCCTTGCAGGGATGGCGTCTGTCAATCTTGCAGGTGACTTTCTTGCGAGCGGTCGCGCGGTGACTTCGTAAAATCGTCCCCGGATCCTCAGGATTGGCTCAGGATTGGGATTGCAGGCCGTCGAGCCTGAACTTTCCTCCCGAAACGCCCACGCGCCAGGCCGTCTCCGGCGCCATGCGCGCGCGGCGACGGTGGAGTGCCCAGGCGCGCGCCGCGCCGGGGCCGTGGCGGGGGGTCATCTCCCAGCGGGTCTCGACGCCCGCCGCGCCGCCC
>CAZPPH010000072.1:0-14855 GCA_964588375.1 uncultured Rhodobacterales bacterium
CGGCCGGAAGGACCATCGCGCTGAACCGAGACGGCTGCGGCGCGGGGACCGGTCGGCTCCGGCCGGTGGGGTCGTGCCAGCCGCCGCGGACACCCAGCTTCCCGACATTCTGCGCGTCAGGCGGCGGCCGGCACCCAAAACGTGAAATGTCGACCGTCGAACCGCA
This sequence comes from uncultured Rhodobacterales bacterium, assembly GCA_964588375.1. Taxonomy (GTDB): domain Bacteria; phylum Pseudomonadota; class Alphaproteobacteria; order Rhodobacterales; family Rhodobacteraceae; genus JASJAR01. The sequence continues at coordinate 167 of CAZPPH010000072.1, forward strand.
ATTCACGCGCGGTCACGATTTGGCGCGCGATCCATTGCTTTCTGGACGCGAGGAAGACCGCGCCTGCAAGAACGCAACGAGGCTTCATGGACCAGAAATGCGCGGCAGGAAATTGGAAGAACAGGATTGTGTCGATCGCCTGAAGGCGGGGGACGAGACGGCGTTCGCCGCGCTCTATACCCGTCACACGCCCTCGATGATCCGGGTCGCCGGCACGATCGTGAACAGCCGCGCGGTCGCCGAGGAAGTCACGCAGGAATCCTGGCATGCGGTCCTGAAGAATATCGGGGGATTCGAGAGACGGTCCTCGTTGGCCGGCTGGATCTTCACCATCCTGATCAACAAGGCCCGGACCCAGGCGAAGCGGGACGGACGTTCGGTCTCCTTCGACGAAGGGGGCGAGGAAAACGGCCTGGCCGCCGCCTTCGACGGGCATGGCCGGTGGAAGGAAATACCCGAGCTCTGGGATGAAATCACCCCCGAGCGGATCGTGGCCGGGCGGCGGTTGGCCGAGCATCTGGCCGTGGCGATCGAGGCGCTGCCGCCGGCGCAGCGCAGGGTGGTCACGCTCAGAATCCAGCAGGGCCTCGACCCGGCGGAGATATGCGCGATCCTCGGGCTTACCGAGGGCAACATGCGCGTGCTTCTGCATCGCGCGCGGCTCTCGCTGCGCGCGACCCTTGCCGGGCTGATGTGACACCTGTGCAGGGAGATTTTCCGGAGAAGCCGCTCCGCGGATCGTAACGAAAACGAGCCCCGGGGGTCTCTTTCGCGTGAGGTTGTCGAAAGGACCGAACGGAAATGCTGACCTGCAGGAATGTCGCCAACCGCGCGAGCGCGCTCATCGACGGGGAGTTGTCCGCGTGGGACGCGCTCCGGATCCGCCTCCATCTCGCGATCTGCGTGGGCTGCACGCGGTTCATCGGTCAGATGCGGGCGACCGACCAAGTGACATACGAGATCGCCAAGAACGACGACACGCTTCAGCACGAAGCCGAGGACGGCCGGTTTGCAGAGGTCCTTTCGATGCTGCGCCGCGAGCGGCAACAGCGCTGACGCCTCCGCAGTCGAGAGCGCGCGCACCACGCCGACCCCATCCACAATCCGTCGTTGCGAGGCGACGATATTTCGCCGATCTCGTGATTCTGCCCGCCAGCAGGGGACCGCGCACTGGTCGGGTCCGCGGCCCGGGCATTTCACCCGAAAGCGCGCGGCAAATCGCCAAACGCGTCGGGGGATTGAAGACAGGTTGAGCGTCACGCCCATGTGATTGCGGCATCTGAAACGAATATCAGCCGGCACGGTCCCCTATCCGTCAACGAAGGGAGACCCTCGCATGCGCATATCCTCGACCGGTTACGGCGCGCCACCCCACAAAACGGCCGGGTTGCGCAAAGTGCCATGCGAGTGGTCCCTGCTGGCCGCGTGTCGCCCGGCACGGACAAGGGCCGGCCGCCTGCCGGAATGGCGCGAAGAACCATGTTGTCTTCAACCGCGATCACCTGATCGCCGGCGACCCCCTTCAAGGGATCAGGTGATCCGGCCCGCGCCGGGGTTTCGATGTTTCCCGACCTGATCCTGCCCGCCTTGCTGGGTCTGCTGCTCGGAGCCTCGGCGCACCGGGCCGGTCTGTGCACCGTGAAGGCGGTGGCGGAGACGATGACGACGGGGCAGGGTCATATCCTATGGTCGTTTCTGAAGGCGTCGCTCTGGACGCTCGGCTTTCTGTCGGTCGCTGCCGCGTTCGGCGTCGACGCGGACCTGTCGACCCGGCCGCTGATGCTCTCCGGGCTGGCGGGGGGCCTGATCTTCGGCGTCGGTGCGGCCATGAACGGGGCCTGCAGCTTTTCCACCCTGGCCCGGCTGGCCGAAGGGCACGGCTCGATGGTCTTCACCCTCGCCGGCTGGGCTCTTGGGCTTCTGGCGATGCGGGGGGTCGTGTCGGGGTTTCACGGCACCGCCGCGCCGACGACGCTGCCGGTCTGGCTCGTGCTGCCGGGCCTCGCCTGGATTCTCTGGGAAGGCGGACGCCTCGCCCTTCTCTTCCGGCGGCGGGGAAGAGGGCTCGTCGGCGGCGGGTACTGGCCGCTGTCGCTCGGCGTGTTTCTCATCGCCCTCGGCAACTCCGGACTTCTGCTGATCGACCGCCCCTGGTCCTTCACCTCGACGGCGATCTGCGCCACCGGCGCGGCACCCGTGGCGCCCTGCGCGCATCCCGTCGCGCTCTGGGTCGTGTCGGGGGCGGCGATCTTCGCCATGCTGACCTCGGCAATCCTGCGCGGCAGCTTCCGCCTTCGCGCCCTGCGGCTGACCTCGGCGCTGCGGCGGCTCGGGGCGGGCAGTCTCATGGGCGCCGGTGCGGCGATGATACCGGGCGGCAACGACGGGCTGATCCTCTTCGGCATCCCCTCGCTTTCGGCCCATGCCCTGCCGTTCTGGTTCGGGATCGTCGCGGGCATCTGGGTCGCGCTCGCCGGCATGCGCGCCCTCGGCGCACGGGTCCCCGCGATCCGGTGCGAAGGCGACATCTGCCGGGCGGGGGTGTAACGCGGTGCCGCTCCGCAGGTCCTTTCATCACAACAGCCGCAAAAGGCGCACGCACATGGCGCGGGAGGAGACAACCTGGCTCGACGATCTTCTCGACCGGATCGGTCGGCGGCTCGCGTCGAGGCTCAACCGACCCGTTTCGGGGTATGAGCCCTATACACCGTCGGATTTTGCAACACTCTGCCGCATCCTGCGCCCCGGTGACATCCTGCTGGTCGAAGGCGGAGAGCGCATCGCCACGGCGATAAAGTACCTCACGCAATCGACCTGGTCGCACGCGGCGATGTATGTCGGCGACCACCTTTCCGCACCCGCGGAAGGCTCGGAGCGCCATCACCTCGTCGAGGTCAACGTCGGCGAAGGCTGCGTCTCGGTGCCGCTTTCGAAATATGCCACCTACAACACGCGCATCTGCCGTCCCGTCGGGCTGACCGAGGCCGAGCGCCGGCAGGTCACCGCGTTCATGATCGCGCGCATCGGGCTGAAGTACGATCTTCGCAACATCTTCGACCTTCTGCGCTATTTCCTGCCCACACCGCGCGTGCCGCTGCGCTGGCGACGGCGAATGCTCGCCTTCGGCTCGGGCGATCCGACGCGGGCGATCTGTTCGTCGCTGATCGCCCGCGCGTTTCAGTCTGTGCGCTATCCGATCCTGCCCGATGTGACGAAGGTCAAGGCCCGGAAGGGGTCGCGCCAGGCCCGCGCCGAGATCCTGCATATCAGGCACCATTCGCTCTTCGCGCCGAGAGACTTCGATCTCTCGCCCTATTTCGAGATCGTGAAGCCGCATCTTTCGGCCGGCTTCGACCATCGCAGCCTGAGATGGGCGTCAGCGAAAACGGGCGATCATGGCGGCGAGGAAAGCCGCGACCGACCCCGACAGGACGAACCAGCCGAAATACCAGAACCGTCCGGCCGTCGCGTTTTCGGCGAAGGAGGTGACGAAGAGGTCCTTGCCGAAATGGGCGGCGACAGCTGAGGCGAGGAATGCCACGGCGGCGATCTTCACAAGTGTTCCGGCCGCCAGCCCCGCCCGGCGCAGGAGGAGATAGACGACCGCCCCGCCCACGCCCCCGATGATCCCGGTCTGCCGGACCCATACCGGATGCGCGCCCAGCGCCTCGGCCACGCCGGCCAGCGCGCCTGCGACGACGAGGGCCGCGCTCGCCAACGCGATCAGGACTTCGAAACGGGACAATCGCTGCATGTTGGCTCCAGGGAGGGAAATTGCGCGACCGGGGCGACTGCGCCCGGAAGATGCAGTGTGAGTGAGGATTTCTTCAACGCCGGATCTCCTCTCGGCACAGGCGGCAACAGGACGTTGTCGCGCATTGGTTACCGTATCTAACTGAAATACCGAAGGAATGACCCGAAAAATGCGGTGATCCTCCATCAAGAGACCGTGAGGCCGGCGCCTCCGATATCAGAGCGTTCCCCGATAAAGCGGCGGCGCGACCGGCACCCCATATCCGGGGGAGAGAAATCTCGCGGGCAGCGGACAGGGATCAGCCGCGCTGCGCGAGGCCGCTCCGGATAGTCACGCTCGCGATCGCGCTCAAAGCCTCGGCCGGCGCGCCGGAGCGCGCCCTCAGCATGATGCCCCGCGCGACCGCCGCGAGCATTCCCGCACGGGCACGGATGTCTTCCGCTCGGGCGCTGCCGGGTTCAAGGGCAAGCCGCCCCGCGATCCGGTCTTCGAGCGCCGAGTACCGGCGGTCGAGTTCCCGGCGGAACCGGTCGCTTGCGCCCGCGACATCCGCCAGAACGCAGGAAATCAGGCAACCCGGCGTGCGGCTGTCACGGGTCGCAAGGTCCACCACCTCGCCGAAAAAGGCCGACAGGTCGTCCTCCAGCGTTCCGTGGGGCCCGAGCGCGGCGGCGACCGGACCTATCCGTGTCTCGGCGTAATGCGCGATGGCGGCGAGAAACAATCCCTCCTTGCCGCCGAAGTGCTGGTAGAGACTGGCGCGCGGCATACCCGTTTCGCGGCAGAGCCGGTCGACCGATGCCGCCTCGTAGCCTTCCGACCAGAACACACGCATCGCGGTGTCGAGGGCCTGCTCCCTGCCGAAGCGCCTCGGGCGACCGCGCGGTCGTGGAATTTCGCTGGAAGGAGGCGCCACGCGCTCACCCTTATTTGAACCGGACCTTCCGGAAATAGCTGGAGGCACGCGGCCCCGCAATATACAGAACGATCATTCTGTATTTCAATGGAGCACCCCATGAGCCGTGAGCCCTTGCTCGACATGTCGCCGACCACCCTCGAAACCGCGGACGGGGAGGCCGAAGCGCTGCTTTCCGGGGCACAGGCCCGGCTGGGATTTCTGCCCAACATGTACACCTACATGGCCAATCTCCCCGGCGTTCTGGCGGGATATCTGAGCACCTACGACGCATTCCGGGAGAGCACCGGCTTCACCCCGGCCGAGCAGGAGACGGTTTTCCTGACGATCAGCCGCGTGAACGGATGCACCTACTGCACCGCCGCGCATTCGATGATCGCCGACAAGACGTCCGGCGTGCCCGCCGACAGCCTCGCGGCACTGCGGGACGGGGGCGAGTTGCCCGACCCGAAGCTCGACGCGGTCGCGAAATTCACCGAAGCGATGGTGGTTTCGCGCGGCAACCCGGGCAAGGACGCCGTCGATGCGTTTCTTGCAGCGGGCTACGGGGAAAAGCAGGCTCTCGGCGTCGTTCTGGCCATCGCCTGCAAGACCTTTTCGAACTACGTCAACCACCTCGCCGCAACCCCGGTGGACGACGTCTTCGCCCCCTACAAGGTGGCCTGAGCGAGGCGCATCCCGCCGGGGTCAGCCGGGCGGGATGCGCCTTTGGCGCAGGCGCGCGAGAAGCCCGTCGATCGAGAGCGGCCCCGCGCCGTGAACCGCGACGGGCAGCAGCACGAGCGACCACAGGAGCACCCGGTCGGCCCCCGGGTCGAAGGGACTTGCGTCGAAGAGGGCACCGGCTCGAAGAAGCTGCCCCGTTGCGGCGGCCACGACCCACAGATGCGCGATCAGCAGAACGGCCGACAGCCGCCCGAGAATGCCCGCCAGCACCATGACCGGCAGGACCAGTTCCGCCATCGTCATCGCAAGGACGAAGGCATGTTGCCCGGGCGTCGGAACGGCATTCTCCGCCATGACATCGGGCAGGAATGCGTAATACGCCCCGAGGCTCAGCGGCCAGAGACCGGCCGGTGGGCCGACCGACAGGGTCATGCCCGCGATCTTGGTGAGCCCTCCGATCAGGAACCAGGGAAGAAGGACCGCAGCGAAACCGGCCCGCGCCAGGGTGACCGTCAGTGCAGGCGCCGGAAACCGGCCGGTTGGGTGCCACACCGGACGTCAGTTCCCGAGCATCCAGCGGCCCTCGGGGTGAAAGGCGTGAAACGCGAAGGCGAAGGGAATGTCATGGGTGACGTCCCGCCCCTCGGCGTCGCGGACCCGGACATTGCCGACCTCGCGTCCCTCCCCGAGATCGGACGTGTCGAGCGCGGAAGCCTGGCCTTCGCTCCAGCTGAGCGTGAGGCCGGCCTCGGTGATCCGGCCCTCGCGCCGCAGGCGGGTCAGCGGCCAGGCGCGATCGTCCACGCGGACCACGCGTTCCAGCGGCGGAATGCCGTGCGGCGGGTCTTCGCCCGAATAGAGGAAGGGCCGCGACGTATCGTAGTTGCGGTAGGGGTTCGTTCCGTAGGCGCGCCGCCAGTCCGGCTCATCGAGAACGAGCCCGTCGGGATGCGCAGCCCGGAACGCGCTCCAGCTTTCCATCCAGGCGGGAAGCTGTGTCACCTCGCGGCCGGTCATCTCGCCGGCGATGCCTTCGCCGAGCGCCTGTTGCCACCAGCTCTCGGTCTGATGGTCGTACATGATCATGTCCGAATGCCGCAAGAGACCCGAAACGCCGAAGGTCAGCGCGCGCCCGTCGACCCGCGCGTCGAAGACCATGCCGGTGTTGCAGAGCGGGCAGAAGGTGACCGCGACGGGGCGGCCATCGACCACGTCATTCACGATCTCGTGCCACATCAGGTAACGGATCGGGTAGGCGCGGGCCGGTCCGCGCTCGGGGACATAGGTCATGACCGGTTCGCGGTCATCGAGCCGGGTCTCTTCGGCAGCCCGGAGAAAGTCCGGTTCGAGAATGGCGGGGATGCCGTCTCGCGGCGGGCCGCCCGAGATCACCTCGGTCAGATCGACCGCGAGACGCGAGAAATCCGTATCCGGCCACGCTCGCTCGAAGCGTTCGGATTGCGCCATGGCGACCGAGACCGTCAGAAGCATGACGACAGGCAGGAGCGACACCGCCCGGAGCGATGCTCGGCAGGTCAGGTCGCCCAGGTACCGGCAGATCGATGAGAGCGGCATGACGTTTCTCCCTTGTTCAAGCTTACGGCAACATGACGACCGGAAGCGAAGCGCGTTACATCGCTCGCGGAACCGTGAACGATCACCCCGCCTCCATCCCGAACCGGACCGCCGGAGTCTGCGCCAGGAGATCGCGGGAGTATTGCGCTGCCGGCCCCGCGAAGAAGGTCTCGGAGGGGCCGGTCTCGACGAGCCGGCCGTCCTTCAGCACGGCGATATCTTCCGACATCTGCCGCACCACGGCGAGATCGTGGCTGATGAACAGCGTGGTCAGCCCGAAGCGGGCCTGCAGGTCCTTCAGAAGGTTGAGGATCTGGGCCTGGATCGACACGTCGAGCGCGCTTGTCGGTTCGTCGCAAAGAAGAAGTCCGGGGCGGGACAGGAGCGCGCGTGCCACGGCGATGCGTTGCCGCTGACCGCCCGAGAACTGGTGCGGATGGCGCTCCGCCGCCGTGGCGTCGAGCCCCACGAGCGCCAGCATCGCCCTCGCCAGCCGCGCGCGGCGACCGGCATCGCGCTCGAGCCCGTAGAGCCAGAGCGGTTCGCCGAGGATGTCGATGACCCGGTGGCGGGAGTTGAGGCTCGAATAGGGATCCTGGAACACCATCTGCACGATGCGCCGCGAGGGGTCGGAGCGCCGGCGCGCGCCCATTGGCGGCAGAACCGCCCCGTCGAGCCGCATCTCGCCCTCCGCCGGCCTGACGAGTGCTGCGACGACCTTGGCCAGTGTCGACTTGCCCGACCCGCTCTCACCGACGAGGCCCATGACCGTGCCCGGCCGCACCGACAGCGAGACGGTATCGAGGGCGGTGAAATTCTCGCGCGCGCCGAAAATACCGCGCCGCTCTCCGCGAAAGCGCACCGTCACGTCCGACATCTCCAGCGCCGGGCCGGGCCCCGTACCGGTTCCGGCCATCAGCCAGTCTTCCGCCTCGCGGGCGGCATCGGCGCTTCCCGGCACTTCCCGCTCGCCCTCCACACGGGGCAGTCGGAACCGGTCGAGCCGGCGGTCGAGCGGTGGAACGGCGGCCATGAGCGCCTTCGTGTAGGGCTGCCCGGGCTGGCCGAGAACCCGCGGCGTGGGCCCCTGCTCCACAACCCGGCCGCCGCGCAGCACGGTGACCCGGTCGGACACCTGCGCGATGACGCCGATATCGTGGGTGATCAGGATGAAGCCCACGCCGCGCTTCGTGGCGAGCCGGCGGATCAGGTCGAGAACCTGCGCCTGCACCGCCACGTCGAGCGCTGTCGTCGGCTCGTCGGCGATGATGAGTTCGGGGTTGGTGCAGAGCGCGAGGGCGATCACCACCCTCTGGCGCATTCCGCCCGAAAACTGGTGCGGCCAGGCGCGGATGCGGGTGGCGGCGTCGGCAATTCCGATCTCGTCGAGAAGCGCGATCGCCCGCGCGCGCGCTTCGTCTACGGAGATGTCCTCATGGGCGAGAAGCGTCTCGACAAGCTGCGCCTCGACGGTCATCAGGGGGTTCAGGCTGGTCTGAGGGTCCTGGAAGATCATCGAGATCCGCTTGCCCCGCAGACGGTGCGCCTCGACCGGGGAGAGGGCGCGCAGGTCGGTGTCGCCGAGCGTCAGGGCGCCCGAGGTGATTTCCCCGGCCGCCGGCAGGAGCCCCATGACCGCCGCGCCGATGGTGGATTTCCCGGCACCCGATTCGCCGACCAGCCCGTGGATCTCGCCGCGCGCGACGTCGAGCGAGACGTCCTCCACGGCCGTCGTCGCGCCATGGCGGTGCCGGAACAGGACCGAAAGACCGTCCACCTTCAGCATCAGCGCAGGCTCGGGTTGAAGAGGTCGCGCAGGAAATCGCCGAGGAGGTTGATGGCGACGACGAGGACGACGAGGAAGACCGTCGGCATCCACAGGATCCACCATTCGCCCGAAAGGAGGTACTGCATTCCGATCCGGATCAGGGTGCCGAGCGAAGGCGAATCCGCGGGCAGGCCGACGCCGAGAAACGACAGCGTCGCCTCCAGCAGGATCGCCGAGGCGAGGTCTACCGTGGCGATGACGAGAAGCGGGCCGACGATGTTCGGCAGGATGTGCCGCGCCATGATCCGCAAGGGGTGCTGGCCCATCATGATGGCGGCCTGCACGTAGTCCTTCTGACGCTCGACGAAGACCGAGGCCCGCGCGGTGCGGGCGAAGTTCACCCAGAGCGACAGGGCGATCGCCAGCGTGATCACGGCGATGCGCAGGTCGTCATGCAGGTCGCGGGGCAGGAGCCCGCGCGAGATGCCGTCGATGAGGAGCGCGGTCAGGATCGCGGGCAGCGCGAGCTGGACATCGGCGATGCGCATGACGACCGCGTCGAACCGTCCGCCGAGATAGCCCGCGGCCAGCCCCAGCCCCACGCCCAGCACCAGCGCCACCGCCATCGCCATGGCGGCGATGGAGAGCGACAGGCGCGCCCCGTAGAGGATCGCCGAGAGCATGTCGCGCCCCTGGTCGTCGGTGCCGAGCAGGAACCGAGGGTCGCCGCCCTCCTCCCAGGCGGGTGGCAGCAGCCCGTCGAAGAGCGAGAAGGATGCGAGGTCATAGGGGTTCGTCGGTGCGATCCAGGGTGCCATAAGCGCTCCTGCGACGATCAGCACCGTGACGATGGCGGCGAGGATGGCGGCGGGGCTGCGCGAGAACAGCCAGACCCCTTCGGAGCGCATCAGGCGCGCCAGTCTGCCTCTTTCGGGCATCAGACGCTCTCCCGCACGCGCAGGCGCGGGTCGATGGCGACATAGAGCAGGTCGACCAGGAGATTGATGAGAACGAAGAAGAACGCGATGACGACGAGATAGACGCTCATCACCGGGATATCGACGAAGCGGATGGACTCGAGGAACAGAAGGCCCATGCCGGGCCACTGGAACACGCTTTCCGTGACGATGGAAAAGGCGATCACGCCGCCGAACTGCAACCCGATGATGGTGATGACCGGGATCATCGTGTTCGACAGGGCGTGCCGGTAGCGGATGCTGCGCCACGGCACGCCCCGGGCGATGGCGAAGCGGATATGGTCGGTGCGCATGACCTCCATCATCTGCGCGCGCACGAGCCGCATCGTCAGCGTGAGCTGGAAGAGGCCAAGCGTCAGGGCCGGCAGGACGAGCGACCGCCAGCCTTCCGCCGTGAAGAGCGACGAGCGCCACCAGCCGATCTCGACCGTGCCCCCGCGCCCGAACGTGGGCAGCCAGCCGAGCTGCACGCCGAAGAGGAAGATCAGCAGAATGCCGATCACGAAAGTCGGGATCGACACGCCGATGAGCGTGCCGACCAGGATGGTCTGGCTGAGAATTCCCCTCGGCCTGAGCGCGGTATAGACCCCCGCCGGAATGCCGACGACGAGTGAAACCAGAAGCGCCACGACCCCCAGTTCCAGCGTGGCCGGAAGACGCGACAGCAACATCTCCCCGATCGGTTCGCGGGTCCGGAAGGAATAGCCGAAATCCCCGCGCAGCATGTCGCCGGTGAAGCGGGCGAACTGCACGAAGTAGGGGTCGTTCAACCCGAGGTCCTCGCGCAGCCGCGCCTGGTCCTCGAGCGAGGTCTCGACCCCCGTCATCTGGCTGATCGGGTCGCCGACGAAGCGGAAGAGCGAGAAGGCGAGGAAGGCGACGGCGAGCATCACGAAGACCGACTGCACGAGCCGCTTCAGGATGAACCCGACCATCGCCCTGCCTCCCGGCGGATCAGTTCACCGTGACCCAGCGCAGCATGAAGAAGTTGTCGGGGCGTTGCACCACGTCGACATTCTCCTTCATCGCCCAGATCAGCGGCTGGGTGTAGAGGGGCACATAGGCGACCTCCTCCTGCAAAATGCCGGCCACCTCGTCGAGCATGACCTGCCGCGCGACCGGATCGACCTCGGACTGGATCGGCGCCAGCAGTGCGTCGATCCGCTCGTTCGAGTATCCGCCGAAGTTCCAGGTGCCCAGCCGCTCGGTCGGGGTGTGGGCGAGGAAGCGGACGGGATGCTCTGCATCGAAGGTGCCGGGCGACCAGCCGAGGAGGTACATGTCGAAATTCCCCGCCCTGAGCTCGTCCCAGTAGCCCCGCACCGGCATGGCGTTGACGTTCGCGTCGATGCCGATGCGCGCCAGCATGGAGGCGACCGCGCGGCAGACCGCCTCGTCGTTTATGTAGCGGTCGTTGGGGCACATCAGTCCGAAGGAGAATCCGTCGGAATAGCCCGCCTCCTCAAGCAGCGCCCGCGCCGCTTCGGGGTCGAACTCGGGCCGCTCGGAATGCTCTTCGGAATAGCCCGAGAGGCCCTCGGGCAGAAGCTGGCTCGCCGGCTCCGCCGCGCCCCGCATGATGACGCGGTCGATCGTTTCGACGTCGATGGCCTTTGCCACCGCGAGACGCACCCGCGGGTCGAGGAACGGGTTTTCATCCGTCGTCTCCTCGGAATATTTCAGCGCCTCGTGATCGTGCCCGAAGCCCAGCATGATCACCCGGGTTTCGAGCCCGGCGAGCACCTTGAACCCGTCGCGCTGCTCGACCTGCTCGACGTCCTGCAAGGGGATCGGCGAGATGAAGTCGATCTCGCCCGACAGGAGGGCGGCGAGCCCGGTCGCCGGGTTGCCGATGGGGGTGAAGACCGCCTCCGTCAGGTTATGCTCGGCGGTATCCCACCATGCCTCGTGCGGGACCAGCCGCGTCTCGATGCCCGGGTCGCGCGCGTCGAGCATGAAGGGCCCGGTGCCGTTCGCGTTGCGCGTCGCATGGGTCTCGGCTTCGCGGGCCGGCAGGGCGGCGCCGTTTTCCGTCGCCCAGCCCTCGTCCATGATCATGAAATTGGCGATCGACCCCGGAAAGAGCGGGTTCGGCGCCGAGGTCAGGAAGTCGACGGCATAGTCGTTGACCCGCACGACATCGGTCACCGAGGCGAACCACGAGCGCACGTCGGAGGGTTCCGACACCCCGCGCTCGTAGGAGAAGAGCACGTCATCCGCGTCGAACGCGGAGCCGTCGTGGAACGTGACCCCTTCGCGGAGGTTGAAGCGCCATCCGGCACCGTCCGGCAGGGCCTCCCAGGAGGTCGCGAGCGACGGCTGAACGCTCATGTCGGGGCCGCGGCGGACGAGACCCTCGTAGACGTTGTTGAGAAACGACAGCACCGGCGTCGCGTTCACCGCGTGAGGGTCCATCGTCTGCGGGTCGGTGGTGCCGGCCCAGCGGAAGGTTTCGGCTGCGGCGGGAAGCGCAAGAAGCACCGTCGTGCTCAGCGCCATGGCGGCTGCCGGGATCTTTCTGTTGAACATGTCGACCTCTCTGTCTGCACGCCGCCCGAAGCGACGGTTCCAGCGAACACTTAGACATATTCAGAACGATCATTCCATACGAAGCGCTCCGTTTCGCGAACGGGCTGGCGAGTGAAGCTCTCAACGAAGCTGTGCGGGCGTGGGCTGGGCCGCGGGTGCCGGCGGAAGACGGCGGAGGCCGGCACATTTCGAGTGATGCCCGCGGCGCCCCTCCGCGGCCGTCACCTGACACTCCCGGCCTGAGCCTCGATGAGGGACAGCGCCTCGCGCATCGCCTCTGTGAACGCGTCGCTGTCGTAGATGTCGTTGTGTCCGACCCCCGGGATGACGCGATCGAGCACGGTATTCGCCGACGTGCGACGCAGCGCTTCCGTCCGGCGGGGCGGAACGATTTGATCCTCTTCGGCGGCGATGATCGCCACTTTCGCCGATGTCCGGTCGAGCGTGCCCGCCACGTCGATCCGATGCCGCAGGAGCAGGCGCACCGGAAGCCACGGATAGAGATCGCGCGCGAGCGCCTCGACGGAGTCGAAGGGCGTGACAAGGATCACGCCGTCGACGGGGCGTAGGCTCGCGAGATGGGCCGCGGGCCCTCCACCGAGGCTCAGTCCGATTGCCACGGTGCGCTTTGCGCCGCGGGCCTTGACGACCTCGTCGTAGACGCGCTCCGCGTCCTCGAGGATCGCCTCGGCGCTCGGTCGGCCGGCGCTCGGCCCGTAGCCGCGGTAGTGGAAGGTGACGATATCGCGGTCCGGAAAGACCGAGCGCAGGTAGATCGCCAGCAAATCGGCGTCCCAGGCATTTCCGCCGAAACCGAGAAGCAGAGCCGCCTCGGCCGGCGGACCGCGTTCGGCAGGCAGGAAGACGCCCACCAGGGGCCCGACGCCGGGCACCGCGATCGAGACGCGCTCGGCGTCGGCCGGCAGAGGAACGGTTCCACCCCGCACCGCCCACCGGGGAAACAACAGCCGGTCCTGAACCAGCGCGATCAGCAGGATGCCGACGAGCAAGACCGTCCCGAGGCCGGCCGCGATCTTCAACAGAGTCATGGCTTTCATCCTTGCAGGACCGCCTCGCGGAGTCGATCACGCCGGACGACGGCCTTGCCGGCGCCTGAGATTGACAAGGCGCAAGGTTCGTCGCGGCAGATAGCCTAGAATGGCGCTTGCCGGGGAAGGCAGCTGTCGCATGACCCTGCCGCTGACTGAGTGTATCTGCGGTGAAATCTGAGGAAGGAGCCTGTCAATGACTGTTCTTATCGCATTCGCGACAATCGAAGGGCAGACCGGCAAGATCGCACGGTTTGTCGAAAGCGAGGTCGGAAAGGCGGGCCATGACGTCGTCCTTTCCGATGTCTCCGACGAGACCCGGTCGATTTCGCTCGACGGCGTGGACAAGGTGATCCTCGCCGGCCCGGTTCACGAGCGACGTCACCCCAAGGCGTTCGAAGTGTTCCTGGCAAGCCAGCGTCACGAACTTGAAGACAGACAGACCCTCCTGATCTCGGTCAGCCTCAGCGCCGCATTCGAGGACGGCCTCGAGGAAGCGAACGAGTACGTCGTCGAGATGAAGATGCGCACGGGCTTCACACCCGATGCCGAAGCGCTGGTCGCGGGCGCCGTTCGCAGCGGCGGCTATGATTATTTCCAGTCCCAGATCGTCCAGCATGTCGTGCTGCGCGATCGCGACTACGACCCGCGGGAAAGCGAACACGAGTTCACGGATTGGGAGGCGCTCTCGTCGAAGGTCGCGGAGTTTCTCGAGAAAAGCGCCTGAACGATTGACGAACCGGTGCCGGCGCCCGGCCTTTGCCCGTCCGGCACGGCCGGTCTCCCGCCACGACCGTCGGTCAGGTCGGGCCGCTCTTTCCAGAAGCAATGATGCCGCGTGCGGGACAAGGGTCCCGCCGGTGCGGGCTCGCGCTTCTCGTCGCCGTCGAGCCGCAGCGCGACGGGCGGGCGCGGCGCCGTCATCCCCACCGGTCGATCCGTTCCCGCGCCGCCCTATCCTCTGGAGGAACAAAGGAGCCCGGAATGTCCCTTCTCGTCCTGATTGCCGTGACCGGTCTGATTTTCCTGATCGCCGACGCCCTGATGCTCTCGAATGTCATCAAGCCACTCTTCGAGCGGCACCTCGGCGACACGCTCCTTGGAGGCATCCGGCCCGTTCCGGCCGCGCTTTTCTACGTCATCTACATGGCCGGGGTGGTCTGGTTCGCGAGCTGGCCGGCGTTCCGCGACGGCACGCCCTCGACGGCGCTTCTCAACGGCGCGATTCTGGGCTTTGTCGCCTACGGCACCTACGAACTGACCAGCTGGACGGTGATGCGCGAGTGGCATCCCTCGATGGTGGCCGTCGATATGGCCTGGGGCACGGCGCTGACGGCGGTGTCGGCCTGGGGCGGGGTCGTGGCCGCCCGCGCGGTAGGGTGAATGGGCGACCGCTGACGCATCCGAACCCCGGTCCGGGGATGCGGCGAGACCAACGGTACGGGGACGGGCGTG
>CAZPPH010000073.1:0-14560 GCA_964588375.1 uncultured Rhodobacterales bacterium
AGAGGAATCGTTATTGCGGCACGTCGGAGAGTGACATGCAATATTCGGCAATCGCTTCCTCTTCCATGGCTCACCATCCTGTTATGATCCATGACACCCAAGACCGATTTGTGAGGGCGGTGCGACGTTCGAGGTTTGTGTTATCGCGGATCCGCCTCTGGCCAAATCGCAGATCACGGGGGCATTCCATTGCCGGTCTGCATCTTCGGAGTTTCCAGAGACAATCCAGGGCGCCCTGACCGACGTCTCGGCTCCCGGCGCTAGACTCCAGGACGAGCAGCAGCAGGTGACGAGTTTGAAGCGGCGCCAGCGCGACAAGATCGTCCGCGACATCGAAGACCTGGCGCAACTTGTCGAAGACACGTTGGCTCCTGGGCAGGGGGCCAGAAGACCGCTCGTACCGGAGCGTTTTGCGCTCGCGGCCTGGCTGGAGGACTACGTCGCCCGGTCTCCGGCGAAATGTTTGATCGCGGACCCTGGGGTGCGGGATGCGTGCCGCTTCGAGAATGCGAGTGACGCGGCACGCTGATACCGCAGGTGCCGCTTCAGCTCGGGCCGCAAGCATGTCGTCGAGAAAGCGCTGACGAAGCTTGGGCACATCTTGGTTGGTCATCGGACCCTGCGTTCATCAAGGTCCAAATCGTGAGACAGGCGCTCCTATCCACAAGATCCACAACTCAAATAGTGCGCAACGCCCGCCACAAGCGCCAATACCGCGAGGACGGTTTTGTCCCTGTCCCGCATGTGGGGCGAGGACCGTTTCACCGGCGGCGAAGACGTAACGCAAGGCCAAACGCTCAAGGGGCCGTGTCGGAAGGTTAACCCCGCCGAAAGGCTTGATGCGCGTCAAGGCTTGTTCTTGCACGGCACCATAAACTGCGGCCGTGAAGGACATGGTCGACACGCTATCAGGACGGCGGCCTCGCGGCGTGGTGCAGATCGCCCACCGCTCGCTCCATGGGCGTGTTCGGCTTCGCCTGCGCAGCCTCAGGGGCAACGCGGCAAGGCTTGAGCAGGTGAGCGCCGCGCTCGCCGCGGAGCCTGAAGTTCTCTCCGTCGCGGCGCGCAGAGCCTCGGGCAGCCTTGTGGTGACGGTCAGGCCGGGCCTTTCCGACGACGCTCTCATTTCTGCCGCCGAAGAGGCCCTTGTCGCGGCGATGAGCGGAAAAAATCCGTCCAAGCCACCGCAGCCTGACCGAACCGACGGGACCCATTGGCACGCGAAAAGCGTCGCGGAGGTTCTGTCGCACCTCGAGGTCGACCCGGATCACGGCCTCTCGGAAGGAGAGGCCAACGCACGCCTGCTCAAGTCCGGGCCGAACAGGCTGCCACTGGAAAGCGGGCCATCGCAGGCCGCGCTCTTCGCCGAACAATTCCAGACACTGCCCGTCGCGCTGCTCGTGACATCATCGGTCCTGTCGCTGGCCACGCGCAGTTTCCTCGACGCGGTGGCCACGCTCTCGGTCGTGGGCATGAACGCGGTGCTGGGCTATGTCACGGAGGCGCAGGCCGAGGCCGCGATCCACAAGCTGATGAGCTCGAAGACCGCCAGAGCCACTGCGCTGCGTAGCGGGATCGAGACGGACCTTTCATCCGAGCGGCTGGTGCCGGGCGACGTCGTCTCCGTGCGCGCCGGGCAGCAGGCGCCTGCCGACATCCGCCTTATTGGCGATGCTCCGCTCAAGGTGGATGAGTCGGCGCTGACGGGGGAAACCCTGCCGGTGGCGAAGCATGGCGAAGCTGTCGTGACGGCGGAGGCCCCCGTGGGCGAGCGGCCGACAATGCTGCATTCGGGCACCATCGTAGTGGAAGGCAAGGGGCGCGGTGTCGTCGTTTCGACCGGCGGTCGGACCGTCACGGCCGCGATCGCCGGTCTGAGCGCGAGCGCAGAACGCCCGCGTGCGCCGGTGGAGGTGGAGCTGGACCAGTTCAGCGGTCGACTGGTCCGCCTCACGCTCTTGGCTTGCGGCGCCTTCTTCGGCATCGGCCTGATGCGGGGCGTGAGCGCGGCCGCGATCTTCAAGGACGCTCTGGCGCTTGCCGTGGCCTCGGTCCCGGAAGGGCTGCCGGTCGTGGCCACCACAACCATGTCGCTCGGCCTCCGCCGGATGGAGAGGTCGGGCATCCTGGTGCGTCAGGTCGGCGCCGTGGAGACGCTCGGTGCGGTGCAGACGCTCTGCCTCGACAAGACCGGCACGCTGACCCAGAACCGCCTGTCGGTCTCCGACGTGGCCTGTGGCACAGGTGCCATAAACGAGCCGGAGACAGCGACGCGCCGGCTGATCGAGGCCGCTGCCCTCAATAACGACGCGGAGGCCGAGGATGGGGAAGCCACCGGTTCCTCGGCGACGGAGCGGGCGCTGATGGAATTTGCGCTCGCCCGTGGCGTGGACGTCGCCTCGCTCCGGCACAAGGCCGCGCGGACGGCTGTGCAGGAGCGATCGGTCGAACGCCCATGGATGGCAACGAGCCATGCCGGGCGGCGGCGGCCCTTGATCGTCAAGGGTGCGCCGGAAGCGGTGCTGGCGATGTGCAGCCAATACCTGTCGGGCGGCCGCAGGCAGAGGCTCGCCGAGAGCGCACGCGCCAGAATCCTTGCGTCCAACGACAAGATGGCGGCCCGCCCCGCGCGCGTGATCGGCTTCGCGGAAGGCCCTGCCTCGGCCGGGCTCTCCGCGCCGGAAGGGCTGACATGGCTCGGGCTCGTGGGCATGACCGATCCGCTCCGGCCCGGCGCACGGGATTTCGTCGCGGCGATGCACCGCGCGGGGCTGCGTACCGTGATGATCACGGGCGACCAGGTCGCGACCGCTTCGGCCATCGCGCGCGAACTCGGGCTTTCCGGGGAGGCGCCGCTCAGGATCGTGGATGCGCCCCGGCTGGGCGACGTCAACCCAGAGGTCCTGTCCGGCATCGCGCGGCAGACCCATGTCTTCTCGCGCGTGACCGCTCAGCAGAAACTGAAGATCGTGCTGGCGCTGCAGGCGTCCGGCCAGGTGGTGGCCATGACGGGTGACGGGATCAACGACGGCCCGGCCCTGAAGGCGGCGAATGTCGGCATCGCCATGGGAGCAAGCGGCACGGACCTCGCCCGCGACGTGGCGAACGTGGTGATCCGCGACGACGAGCTTGGCACGCTGGTGAACTCCGTCGCGCAGGGACGCGCCGTCTATCGCAACATCCGCCGCGCGCTGTCGTTTCTCATAACCACGAACCTCTCGGAAATCCTGGTGTCTCTCGTGGAGGCCGCGCATGGGCCGGGCGAACTGGAGACACCAATGGAGCTGTTGTGGATCAACCTCGCCAGCGACGTGCTGCCGGGCCTCGGCCTGGCGCTGGCTGACCCGGACGACGACGTCATGATGCGTCCGCCCCGTCGCCCCGGCGAGCCAATCATCGCGCCGCCGGAATTCCGGCGGATGCTGCTCGACGGCACGACGATTTCGGCGGCGGCACTGGTTTCGCATTTCGGCGGGCTCGCGCGCTACGGTCCGGGGCCGAAGACGCGCAGCATGACCTTCATCTCGCTCTCGCTCGGCCAGCTCGTCTACACGCTGTTCTGTCAGAGATCAGACGTGCGGCACATCAGACCGGGACGGCTGCTCGAAAACAGGACGCTCGACGGCGCAGTGCTGACCTCGGCTGGCGTGGCGATGGCGCCTTTCGCCATTCCCGGTCTCAGACGCGCGCTGGGCCTCGGTGCTATCGGAGCGGGGGCCACCGCCTTCGCGCTCGGGACAGCCATGCTCCCGGCGGCCGCGGTGCTTGCGCGGCGGGGTGTATGGCTTCAACTCAAGGAAGTGGAGGGCAGACCATGCGGGACTTCCTGATGGCCTCGGATGCGGTGACCGAGGGGCATCCCGACAAGCTCTGCGATCAGATCAGCGATGCCGTCGTCGATGCCTGGCTGGCCGGCAGCGCCCGGCACGGAGTGGCCGCGGAATGCGCTCTGGCCTCCGGCGTCGTCTTCCTCGCCATCCGGACGGGCGGGATCGCGCCGGTCGATCCTTCGGCGGTTGCGCGGCGAACGATCGCCAAGTGCGGCTATCCGAGCGACTCCCTGACCGTCGTTCTGGAGATGTTCGAGGACGAGAGCCTCCTCGCCGACGCCATCGCCGGGCATCCGGTCCGGCACATGACGACCGCTTTCGGTTATGCCTGCGACCATACCGACAGGGCCATGCCGGCACCGCTCGCGGCGGCACAACGGATCGCCATGCTGCTCGACGCAGGGCGGCGCGAGGGCGCTCTCGACTGGGTCATGCCGGATGCCCAGGCGCAGGTGGCGGTGCGCTTCGAGGACCGCCGTCCGGTCGCGGTTTCTGCCGTTGCCCTGACCTTGGGAACAGCGGAGCCGATGGCCCATGGGACCGTCGAGTCAAGCCTGCGCGCGGCAGTCGTCGAGCCTGCGCTGACCGATCTGGGTCTCGCCTTGAGCCCCGAAGCGCGGGTCGGGGTCATGGTGCATCCCGGGCGATCCGGCCCGGCCTCCCATTCGGGCCTGACGGGCCGGAAGACGGCCGAGGATTCCTACGGTGCCTTCGTTCGGCACAGCGGCTCGGCGCTGAGTGGCAAGGACCCTTCACGCATCGACCGGGTCGCAAACTACGCCGCCCGCCACGCCGCACGGTCGGTCGTCGCAGCGGGTCTGGCCCGCGAATGCGAGGTGCAACTGACGTACTCCGTGGGCGAAACCGGCCCCACGGACGTGCAGGTCGATACCTATGGCAGCGGCGTGATACCCGACGCGGTGATGACGGACCGCCTGCGCCATCACCTGCCTCTGGACCTGCCGTCCATTCAGGAGCGGTTCGGTCTCTGGGATCTGCCAGGCGCTCATAACGGCAGCTTCTACGAAGGGCTCGCCACATATGGACATATGGGCAGGCACGACCTGTCAGCGCCTTGGGAAGACGTGGGCGAGACCGGCTGGCTCACGGACTAGCGCCGGCCGTCCTTCATTCCCCGGTCGAGGAGCGCGAAGGCGCTCATGGCCAGCGTCGTGGCTGGCCCCGCAACCCTGCCGCGCGCGAACTGGAGCACCGCGCCGGCGGCGAGGAGAAGCGCGATCGACGTCCTGAGGTCGAGAGCGCCTTCTGTGCGGCGTCCGAGGTCCATGTCGGCCTTCATGAGGCCCATCTGGATCACCTGCCCGACCGGAACAGGCCGGGGCGTCGAGATGATTCTGAGCGCTTGGGAGGCTTTCAGCTTCTCGAGGACATCGCCCGCCTCGTTGAGCGTCTCGACGATGAGGCTGCTCGTGTTCGGACGGAAAACGACGCGTGCCACACCATCGACCGAGGACAGGCTGTCGGCCAGGTCCTGCGCTGCCTCCGGCTTCAGCGTGGGCCCGTCGAGCCGGAGCCTCAGGCGCCGCCGGCTCCGGTGGGCGAGATGTGCCCGGTAGGGAAGAGGCCCCTTCTTTTCCGCCGCCATCGCGATCAGTCGCTGTCCCGCGCGACCTCCGCGTCGGCCTCCTGCATCTCGGCCTCGCGTTTTTCATGCATCTCCTCGCGGACCTCGGCCACGATGTCCTCGACCTGTTCGTAGGTTTCGGCGGCGGCGGCGCGAAACTCGTCGTAGGCGACAGCCCCCGTCCGCATTGCGGCCCGGGCCAGCGGACGGCCCGCGCGTCCCAGCGCGGTGGCCACGCCAGGCACCAGCATCACCGCACCGACAGAGACGGTCGCGCCCAACAGGAAACCTCGGTACATGTTCTTTCCTCCTCCACTCTTGTGGCGGTGTGGTGCCAGGCAAGGCAGCATTCCGATGCCCACATCAGCAGCAATACGGAGAACGTCACGCCGATCAAGTCTCGCATCCGGATTGGGGGGTATCTGACGAACGCGGAGGGCCGCTCGACACGATTGCAATGAATGTCCCGCCGATCGTCATACCACCCACGCGTCCGGTGGCGGCAGCGAGCCGCACTTTTGGTATATCGCGTGATCGATTCAAGATCGGGGTTCTCGCAGAAGCAGTCGTCCGGGCGTAAATGAGCACTCCGCCGCAGTGTCGGCTTGCCCTGAACGTCTGCTTGGCGCGGGTTCGATGTCGCTTGCCGCCCCGCATATTCAACTGCGTAGGCGTCAGCCGGTCCCCGGGCTCATCGAAGAGCTTCCCGTAGAGCAGCGACGAACGAAGGGCTGTTGGCGTGCCCCCGGGTGCGCAGCGCTCGCCTGCAGCTTCGTCTGGATCCCGTCCTGCCGATCCGGATCGATCAGCGGTTGGTGCCATCCATCACAGACCTTGCGCCGCTGCCGGATGGGGCCCGGCGCAGATCGGATTTGTCAAGGCAGGGTGGATGCCGCCATGGTTGAAGTTGCCGGGACCGAACCTCGGGACGAAGCGACACCGGTGCCGACCATCGCTTCGATGAACAGGGAAAAAAGCTCTCCCTGCGAACTGATCCTGAGTTTTGCGTAGATGTTGCGGCGATGAATTCGTACTGTCCCCGGCGAGATCGAGAGCAGCTTTCCGATGGCGTCAGCCGAGTGTCCGCGGAGGGTCAGTTCGACGACCTGTCTTTCCCGCTTGGTAAGATCGCCGCCGCCGATGCTCTGGAACGCTCTGGCGATCCGCGCTTCCATATCGTCCGAGGTGTCCTGTTCGGACACGGCGAGGGATTGCCAATTCTTCCGGCACGCGGAATCCACCAGCGGCCAGATCCGCTTCAGCGCGCGGATCTCCGCGTTCGAGAACTTCCGTTCCGTGCGCATGAGCGATGCGACCAGGACCAGCTCCTCGTTCACCCGCACCAGATAGCCGATTTCCTCGGCCAGACCGGTTTGAGCGTAGTAGCTGCGGTAGTATTCGCCCTGCAGAAAACGATCCGGAGCGATCTCGCGCAGACGCCAGAGGCCCGGCTCTTCGAGATTGCGACTCGTCAGAAAGAACGGATCGAGCAGATAGGGTCCCTCGAGATATTCCTCCACATGCATGATGCGACGCTGGAGTGGAAAATCGTCGTAAAGCGCGAGCGGGCGGGCCGTGCCGGCGTAACCGAAAATCACCGTGAAGTCGTATGGCGCGATGCTCCTGAGCAATCGTGCCAGTTCCGAGGGAAAGCTCTGCGTTGCGATACTGTCGACCACCCGGCCGGCATGTTCGAGCCATTCCATCGGCGTCCAACCCTCTTTTCAGTCCGGTGCGTCAGCGCCGGATACCACAAAAAGCATATTTACACTTTTGCGAAGTGTCGAGCAATATCGACTTCACATGCTATATGAGGGTTTCGCCAAGAATGGTCCCTGGCATCGCTGACGCGCAATATGAGACACCCGAGATGAAACCGGCCGCAGTGCCCGTGGCCGAGTTGCGCGGCGTCTCCAAGTCGTTCGGTGACGTCCTTGCGGCGCGAGACCTCGATCTCAGCATAGCCTCCGGCGAGTTTCTGTCCTTTCTCGGGCCCTCGGGCTGCGGCAAGACCACCGCGCTGCGCATGCTCGCGGGGTTCGAAACACCGACGACCGGCGAGATCCGGATCGACGGGGAGGTGGTCAACGGGCTTGAGCCGTACCGCAGACCGGTCAACATGGTGTTTCAGAGCTACGCGCTTTTTCCGCACCTGACGGTGGCCGACAATATCGGCTACGGGCTGCGTCAGCGCCGCCCGCGTCTGCAGCGCAGCAAGATTGCCGAGAAGGTTCGTGCCGCACTCGAAACCGTGCGCCTTTCGGGCTTCGAGAACCGCCGGATCTGGGAGATGTCAGGGGGCCAGCAGCAGCGTGTGGCCCTGGCCCGCGCCATCGTGAACGAGCCGAAACTCCTGCTACTCGACGAGCCTCTCGCCGCACTCGACCGGAAGCTGCGAAAAGAGATGCAGATCGAGTTGCAGGACCTCCAGCGCCAGCTCGGGATCACCTTCGTGCTGGTGACCCACGACCAGGAAGAGGCGCTCTCGCTCAGCGACCGGATCTGCGTGATGCGCGACGGGCGGATCATCCAGATCGGAACGCCGCAGGAGCTCTACGACCAGCCGAACTCCCGGTACGTTGCGGATTTCGTTGGAACGTCGAACTTCGTCGAGGGGCGCATCGCAAGCAGCGACGCCGGGCGGGTTCGGTTTGAGAGCGATGCCGGGCCGATCCTCAAGGGCCGGGCGAATGCCGAGCTGCCCGCTTCGGGCAAGGGCTGTCTCAGCGTTCGCCCGGAGCAGATCAGGATGACGCGTGAACCGGAGGGTGACAGCCTTCCCGTCACCATCCAGAACCGGATCTTTCTGGGGGAACACACCGAATACCTGGTGCGACACGAGGCGCTCGGAAACATCATCGTGCTCGCCCCACGGCAGGCGGAGCAGGATGCGAGCAGCTTCGTGGTGGGCGCGGCAGCGCATATCACCTGGGGCGAGTCTGCCGCCCTCGTTCTGAAAGCGGACTGAACACTTCCATCCAACCGAGAGGAGACGAGGCAAATGAAAGACAACGATCATATCTCGAAGCGTAAGTTCATGGAGGAACTGCGTCGCTACCAGAAAGGGTCGGTCTCGCGCCGCCATTTCCTCGGGGTGACCGGACTCGGCACGGCCGCGGCGGTGCTCGGTCAGGCCATGCCCGGCCTGCGTCCGCGTCCCGCATATGCGGGTAGCCATATCGGTGACCGCGTGGTCTTGGCGACATGGCCAAATTACCACGACGCTGCCAATTTCGACCTGTTCACCGACGACACGGGCGCCTTCGTTCAGGTCAACGTGTTCGGGTCGAACGAGGAGATGCTGGCCAAGCTGCAGGCCGGGGGCTCGGGCTGGGACGTATTCGTGCCGACGAACTACACGATCACGACCTATGTCTCGGAAGACCTGATCGAGCCGCTCGACGTCACCAAGCTGCCGAACTACGACGCGGCCGCTTTCGACCCGCGCTTCGCAGATGCCGGCACGGTCAACGGCGTGCTCTATGCGGTGCCGAAGAACTGGGGGACCACGGGCTTTGCCGTGAACACCGAGCATGACGGCGGCAACGCACTGACGACGTGGAAGGACTTCTTCGACCGCACGATGGACGATTTCTCGAGCCGGACGATGGTCCATGACTACCAGCTCACCACCATCGGCAATGCGCTGAAATACTTCGGGCACTCCTTCAACTCCATCGATCCCGGCGAACTGGCCGCCGCAGAGAAGCTGCTGATCGACGTCAAGCCGCATCTCTTCGCGATCTCGTCCGACTACCAGCCCGCCATGCGTTCGGGCGACGCATGGCTCACCATGTGCTGGACCGGCGACGGCAAGCAGCTGAACAGCGACATGCCCGAGATCGAATTCGTGCTCGGACGCGAGGGCGGCGAGATCTGGTCGGACTATTACGCGATTCCGAAGGGCGCGCCGCACCGCGAGGCCGCCTACGCCCTCATCAATCACATGCTCGACCCCGAGGTGAACGCGCGCGAGGTTCTGGCGCACGGCTACCCGGTGGCCGACACGCGGACAAACGCGCTTCTGCCCGACGAGATCCTGAACGACCCGATCCTCTACCCGGCGCAGGAGCTTCTCGACGCGCTGGAATTCGGTGCGGCCGCGACGCTCACCGACCCGAACCGCGCCGAACTCATGGCCCGGTTCAAGTCGGCCTGACGACAGTGAGGGGGCAGCACGGGACATGACACAGCGCAGGCGGAATTGGCTTCTCGTCGCTCCGGCGGGTGTGTGGTTTCTCGTCATGCTCGTGCTGCCTCTGAGCGTCGTCTTCATATTCAGCTTGGGAGAGCGGGGGCCGGCCGGCGGCTATGTCCCCGCCTTCACGCTGGAGCAATATGCCAATCTCCCTGCGAGATGGACGGCGTTCAAGAACACTCTGGTCCTCGCACCGCTCGGGACTCTGGCCGCCCTCCTCATCGCTTATCCGCTGGCCTACCAACTGGCGGTGCGCACCGACCCGAAATGGAAGACGATCCTTCTCGTTCTCGTCATTGTCCCTTTCTGGACCTCGATCCTCATCCGGAGTTACGCGTGGATCTTCATCCTCGGCGGCCGTGGCCTGCCGGCATTGCTGGAGGTCTTCGGCATCGAGGGCGTGCGGCTGATCTACACGCCATTCGCGGTGACCATCGGCATCGTGTACGGATACCTGCCGCTGATGGTCTTCCCGATCTTCGTGTCGCTCGACCGGCTGGACAAGAGACTGCTGGAGGCGTCGTCGGACCTCGGCGCAGGGCCCGTCACCACGTTCGTACGGGTGACCTTGCCTCTGTCCATTCCCGGAATAGCAACCGGCTGCCTGCTCGTGTTCATTCTCCTGATGGGAGAATTCCTGATCCCCGCCCTGCTTGGCGGCGGCAAGGTGTTCTTCGTCGGCAATGCGCTGGTCGACCTGTTCCTGCAATCGCGGAACTGGGCCTATGGTTCAGCCGTCGCCTTCACGCTCATTCTGATCATGCTGGTGTCGGTCACCGTCTACATGCGTCTCATCTCACGGCTTCAGAATGGCCGTGACGACGTCTCGGTCATGTGAGGGAGTGTCCATGCGTCTCTATTCCCTCTGCGTCTATCTGTTTCTCTACACGCCCATCGCGATCATCGCGCTGTTCAGCTTCAACGCGGGCCGGCATGCGAGCCAGCTTCAGGGCTTTTCCACGCAGTGGTACGGGCGCGCGCTGAACAACCCCTTCGTCATGGATGCGCTGGAGACGAGCCTGATCGTGGCCTTTGTCTCGGCCACCCTCGCCAGCGTGCTCGGCACTCTCGCGGCCGTCGGTCTGCAGGGCATTCGCGGCCCGGCCCGTGCCGTGTTCGATGGCCTGATCTACGTCGCGATCATGATCCCCGGTATCGTGATCGGCATCGCGACGCTGATCGCGCTGGTCACGGTGTTCGACGTCATCAATCCCATCCTCGCCGCGGTTGCGCCCGAGGGCGCGGACCCGCCATCGCTTTCGATGGGGATGGGTTCACTGATCGCGGCACACACGATGTTCACGATGGCACTGGTGATCATCATCGTCCGGGCCCGGCTCGGCAGCCTCGAAGCGGCGCTGGCGGAAGCCTCGGCCGATCTTTACGCCACGCCCTTCGGGACGTTCCGACAGGTGACGCTGCCGCTCATCGCACCGGCAATTCTGGCGGGGTTCCTTCTCAGCTTCACCTTCAGCTTCGACGATTTCATCATCGCGTTCTTTGTCGCGGGCTCCGAGACGACCCTGCCGATCTACATCTTCTCGTCGATCCGCAGAGGTGTCACGCCGGAGATCAACGCGATCGGCACGATGGTCATGGTCGCATCGCTGATCCTCCTCGTCATCGCACAACTCATCCTCCGACGAGGCCCGAGAGGGTGACTCGTGCCAAGAAAGGGAACAGGACATGCTGCTGGAAGGTAGGGTCGCGTTAGTCACGGGCGCCGCATCGGGGATCGGGGCGGCGGGCGCGCAGGCCATGGCCCGCGAGGGAGCGCATGTTGTCGTGACGGACCGCGACGGTGCGTCTGCGAAGACACTGGCCGAGGCGATCCGCAAGGAGGGCCTCCACGCCGAGGCGATGGAGGTCGACGTGACGGACGATGCGGCTCTCAAGGGCGCAATCTCAGGGACTGCGGAACGTCACGGACGGTTCGACATCCTGCATTCGCACGCCGGCATTCAGGTCGAGGGCCGGCTGGAAGAGGTGACGGTGGAAGATATGGACGCCTCCTGGAACCTGAATGTCCGTGCACATTTCGTTGCGGCGAAGGCAGCGCTCGCGCCGATGCGGGCGCAGGGAGCCGGGAGCGTCATCATAACGTCGTCCAATTCCGGCGTTCAGTACGACCGGGAGATGATCGCATACTGCACCACCAAGCACGCCGTTGTCGCCATGACACGGCAGATGGCCGCCGATTACGCGACGGAGAACATTCGCTTCAATGCGCTCTGCCCGGGCTTCATCGACACGCCTTTCAACAAGGGCTTCGAAACCCAGATGGGCGGACGGGACAAGCTGGAGGAATACATCGGATCGGCCATCCCCATGGGGCGCTTCGGAACCGTGGAGGAAATTGCGGCCGGCATCGTCTACCTTGCTTCGGACCAGTCGTCCTTCATGACCGGCCATGCGCTGGTGATCGACGGGGGCGAGTGCATCTGAGCGTAAGGCGGAAGGTTGCGATTGATGGCTGATATTCCGAACAAGGCCCGGGCGGTGATCATCGGCGGCGGCGTCTCGGGCTGCTCCGTGGCATATCACCTTGCCAAGCTGGGCTGGACCGACGTCGTTCTGCTGGAGCGAAAACAACTCACCTGTGGAACGACATGGCACGCCGCCGGTCTGGTCGGGCAACTGCGGGCCAGCCAGAACATGACCCGACTCGCGAAGTATTCGGCAGACCTGTACTCGAACCTCGAAGAGGAAACCGGGCTTGCCACCGGATTTCGGCAGACCGGGTCGATCACGGTCGGCCTGACGGACCACCGCAAGGAGGAGATTCTGCGACAGGCCGGACTGGCGCGGGTCTACGGTGTGGAGGTCGAAGAACTTTCGCCCCGAGAGGTGATGGAGCGATATCCGCATCTCAACACCGACGGCGTGACGGTCGGAGCATGGTTGCCGAAGGACGGACAGGCGGACCCGGCCAACATCGCGCTCGCACTGGCCAGGGGCGCGAGGGAGCGGGGGGCGCGGATCCTCGAGGGCGTCAAGGTCACGGGCGTGGCGGTCGCCGACGGCCGCGTCACGGGAGTGGATTGGGAACAGGGTGAACGCAAGGGACATGTTGCAACCGACATCGTGATCAATTGCGCGGGCATGTGGGCCCGCGAATTGGGGGCGATGTCGGGAGTTTCCGTTCCCCTTCATGCCTGCGAACACTTCTACATCGTGACCGAAGCGATCGACGGCCTCGGCACCATGCCGGTCCTGCGGGTTCCGGATGAATGCGCCTATTACAAGGAAGACGCGGGCAAGATGCTGCTGGGCGCGTTCGAGCCACGAGCGAAACCATGGGGAATGGAAGGGATCTCGGAGGATTTCTGCTTCGATCAACTGCCGGAGGATTTCGATCACTTCGAACCGATCCTCGAAGCTGCGGTCAACCGCATGCCGTTGCTGGCAGAGGCTGGCATTCACACCTTCTTCAATGGCCCGGAATCCTTTACGCCGGACGATCGCTATTACCTGGGCGAGGCGCCGGAACTGCGCGGATACTGGGTGGCGGCGGGATACAACTCCATCGGCATCGTGTCGTCCGGCGGGGCCGGCATGGCACTTGCGCACTGGCTCGAGGACGGTGAGCCCCCGTTCGACCTCTGGGAAGTCGACATCCGCCGCGCGCAACCGTTCCAGCGCAACAGACGCTACCTGCGCGAACGGGTGTCCGAAACGTTGGGGCTGCTCTATGCCGATCATTACCCGAACCGGCAGCCCGAAACCGCGCGCGGCGTGCGCCGTTCCCCGGTTCATGAACACCTGAAGGCCGCCGGCGCGGTCTTCGGCGAGATGGCGGGCTGGGAACGCGCGAACTGGTTCGCGGCGCCGGGGCAGGAACGGGAATATCGCTACGACTGGGATGGCCAGAACTGGTTCGAGAACCATCGCGCCGAGCACATGGCGCTGCGAGAAGGTGCAGGTCTTCTCGACATGACATCCTTCGGCAAGATCCGGGTGGAGGGTCGGGATGCCTGCGCTTTCCTCGACCGGATGTGCGCGGGGCGGATCGACGTTCCCCCGGGCCGGATCGTGTACACGCAGATGCTGAACGCGCGTGGCGGAATAGAATGCGATCTGACCGTCACGCGCCTCGCCGAGAGTGCCTACCTGCTGGTCGTGCCCGGCGCGACGCTGCGGCGAGATCTGGCGTGGCTGCGACGGCATCAGCAAGAGGCTGCGGTCGCCATCGTCGATGTGACGGCGGCCGAGGCGGTCTTCCCCCTGATGGGTCCGAAGGCGCGCGACGTTCTGGCCGCCTGCTCGCCGGACGATTTCTCGAACGCCGCCCACCCCTTCGGCACCGCGCGCGAAATCGAGATCGGAATGGGCCTCGCCCGGGCCCACCGCGTTACCTATGTCGGCGAACTGGGATGGGAG
Organism: uncultured Rhodobacterales bacterium; assembly: GCA_964588375.1. Classification (GTDB taxonomy): domain Bacteria; phylum Pseudomonadota; class Alphaproteobacteria; order Rhodobacterales; family Rhodobacteraceae; genus JASJAR01. Next base: position 13,994 of record CAZPPH010000073.1, read on the forward strand.
ATCTACGTCCCGACCGACCAGGCCGCCCATGTCTTCGAAGCCCTCGTGGAGGCAGGGGCGGATCGTGGTTTGAAGCTCTGCGGCATCCACGCGATGAACTCCTGTCGCCTGGAAAAGGCCTTTCGGCATTTCGGACACGATATCACCGACGAAGATCACGTTCTCGAAGCCGGGCTCGGCTTCGCCGTGAAGACCGACAAGGGTGATTTCATCGGGCGAGACGCGGTGCTTCGAAAGAAAGAGGCAGGGGTCGATCGCAGATTGATGCAGTTCCGCCTGACCGAACCGGAGCATCACCTTCATCATAACGAGCCGGTCCTCCGCGACGGCAAGATCGTGGGATACCTGACCTCCGGGGCGTACGGGCATGCCCTGGGCGCCGCCATCGGCCTTGGCTATGTGCCCTGCAATCGGCGCGGCGAACGGCCCGAAGAGATGCTGAACGCGGACTATGCAGTCGAGATCGCCGGCAGGAGGGTCGCGACCGAGGTCAGCCTCCGCGCGATGTACGATCCCAAGAGCGAGCGGGTGAAGACATGAAGGGGCCGGTTTGCGGACGCGGTCGGT
>CAZPPH010000074.1:0-14228 GCA_964588375.1 uncultured Rhodobacterales bacterium
AGCGCCCCGGCGCTGTAGTGGCCGCCATGCTCGTGGGTGACGAGCACGAGATCGGGGTCGCCGAACTGCGTATAGGAGGCCGGATCGCCCACGGGATCGACGACGATGGTGGCGACTGGCGTCTCCGTCACGAAGGAGGCGTGGTCGACCGGGTGGTCGACGACCGGGCCGGCCGGCGTCTCGAACGAGTTGCCCTCGTGGCCCGCGGCGCCGGCGCGAAAGGGAAGAACCGTCACGGCGCCCGCGGTGGCTGCGCTTGTGGCGAGGAAACTGCGGCGGGTCCGCATGGCTCGGGCATGGAGCCGTTCTTCAAGACACGGGCCCTGCGCGTCAGGAAACCTCGGCGAAGACCTCTTCGAGCGCGGTGCCGAGCTTGTCGAACATCTCGTCCATCTCGGTGTCGGTCATCACGAAGGGTGGGCAGAGCACGATCGACTGGCCGAGCGGTCTGCAGATGAGCCCGTGATCGGTGCAGGCATTCGCGATGCGTTCGGAGACCGAAAGCTCTCCCGGGAATGGCGTCTTCGTGGCCTTGTCCGCGACCGCCTCCAGCGCGCCCATCAGGCCCTTGCCGCGGGCCTCCCCGATATTCGGGAGGCTCGCGAGTTCGGCGAGCCCCGCCTCGAAACGCGGGGTGAGCCGGCGGACATTGTCGAGAAGCGGTGAAGAGCCGGCCTCGCCCTCGAGGACGACCTCGATGGCCTTCAGCGCGATGGCCGACCCGACAGGGTGGCCGGAGGCGGTGAAGCCGTGGGGAAATTCCTCGACGGCCCGGGAAGCCGCGTGCAGGCGGTCGGCGAGATCCGGGCCGAGGATCACCGCACCCATGGGAAAGAGACCCGCCGTGAGCGCCTTCGAGGCGATGATCGCGTCGGGCACGAAATCGTAGGTCTCCGACCCCCAGGCGTTGCCGGTGCGCCCGAAGCCGCAGATCACCTCGTCGGAGACGAGCGGGATGTTGTGGCGTTTCAGGATCGGCTGGATCGCCTGAAAATAGCCTTCGGACGGCGGAATGACCCCGCCCGCGCCCTGCACCGGCTCGGCGACGAAGGCCGCGATCGTGTCGGCCCCTTCGCGGGCGATCACCTCTTCGAGTTCGGCGGCGAGGCGGGCGGTGAATGCCTGTTCGCTCTCGCCTTCGAGCCCCTCGCGCCAGTAATGCGGGCAGGTGAGGTGGAAGAATCCCGGCAGGGGCAGCCCGAAGAGCGCGTTGTAGGGCTTTCCCGTCATCGAGGCCGACACGACCGTGACGCCGTGGTAGCCGTTCACCCGGGTGAGGATCTTGCGCCTTTGCGGCTGGCCCTCCTGAGCGCCGAGAAACCACAGCATCTTGACCAGCGTGTCGTTCGCCTCCGAGCCGGAGTTGGTGTAGAACACCCGTCCCCGGTCGAAGGGCGAGACCTCGATAAGCTTTTCCGAAAGCATGACGGTGGTGTCTGCCATGCGCCCGAAGAAGGCATGATATCCCGGGAAGCGGTCGTATTGCGCCTTCGCGGCAGCGGCGAGACCGGGGTGGTCGAAACCGGCGACCATATTCCAAAGGCCCGAATTCGCGTCGAGATAGCGCTTGCCATGAACATCGAAGACGTAGGGGCCGTGACCATGGGTGAGCACCACCGTGCCGCGCCGGTCGATCGTCGGAAGGTCGGTGAAACCATAGAGCGTATGGGCGGCGGCGCGGGCCTCCCAGGAGTTCGGGGCGTCATCTGGCATCGGAAATCCTCTTCATCAGCGACGCTATCGTTCCGCCGGTGGGCGCGCAATTGCGGCGGCAGGTCAGTCGGCGGATTGTCCGGCCAGCCCGTCGGAAAGCGCGAGCCGGCCCGGTTTCCCGGCGAAAGCGCCGTGGCGTTCCGGCGGCCCGACTCTGCCGCAGTGGTCGGGGCTGGTGATGTGACACCGGGTTTCGTCCAGAGGGCGCGGGCCGGTAAGCCCGATCTCCTCGCCGGCCGCGACCGGTCCGAAGGAAGAATGCTCCGACCGGAGCGAGGGTCGCCCGCAGACATGCCGCGCGTTGGCTGCACCGGCGGCGCGCGTGTGTCCCCGGGGGGCGCCCGCTTTCCGGCGAGACCTTTGTCCGGATTTCGGTTTCTTTCCAGTCATATGCTCCGAACGCCGCCGTTGCGGTGTCTTCGCATTGGGCCTAGCGTTGCTGCAAATTGGGGAGAGTCATGGTCGACACGCCGGGCAAGGTCACGCTTTGGGGCATCGAGGTCTTTCTGGCGGTCGCCGAGGAGGAGTCGATTTCGGCGGCGGCACGGCGGCTTGGTGCGAGCCCCTCTGCGGTCAGCCAGCAGGTGTCGAACCTCGAGGCCGCCCTCGGGGCCACGCTCGTCGACCGCTCGGCAAGGCCCCTGCGCGCGACGCCGGCGGGCGCGCTGTTTCTCCGGCGTGCCCGGGCGATCCTGAATGAGGCAGCCGAAGCGCGGGCCGAGCTCGCCATGGCCGATCTTTCCCGGCTGACCAGGGTCAATCTCGGCATGATCGAGGATTTCGACGCCGACGTGACGCCGCGGCTTCTTGCAGGGATCGCGGGCGACCTCGGCCACACCCGCTTTTTGCTGGAGACCGGCGCCTCCCACCGGCTGATGGCCAATCTCGAGGCCCGCGCGCTCGATCTCGTGGTCGCCGCCGACCTCGGCGACGCACGGCCCGACTGGGTCGAGGTGCACCCGCTCCTCGTCGAACCCTTCGTCGTCGCGTTGCCGAAAGGCGCGGGCGAGGTGAATGCCGCGATCCGCTCGATGCCGTTCGTCCAGTATACAGAGCGCCATCTCATGGGCCGGCAGATCGCCGCCCATCTCGCCCGCGAAGGCGTGACCTTCGCGCACCGCTTCGAACTCGACAGCTATCACGCGATCATGGCGATGGTCGCCGAAGGGGCGGGTTGGACGATCCTCACACCGCTCGGCTATCTCCGTGCAGGCAGGTTCCGCGATCGCGCGGAAGTCCACCCTCTGCCATTCGCCCCGCTCGAGCGGCGCATTCAGCTTTCGGCGCGCCAGGGCGTGTTCCAGGACCTGCCGGAACGGGTCGCGGGCCAGTTGAGAGGGCTGCTGCAAGACCTCATCGTCGGACCGGCGAGGGCCCGGATGCCGTGGCTCGGCGAGCGTCTCCGCGTGCTCTGAGAAAAGGGCTTCATCTTCCCCCGGATGCTTCGGGGAGGTGCGGAGTGCCGGGAGTGGAGAACCGCCGCTCAGGCCACCGCGCGACGGGTCCCCTTCACCGCTTCGGCGGCGGCCGTCAGTGCGTCCGCGACAAGATCGCATTCGTCGAGGGTGAGCCGCGCAGGCAGGCGCACATCGCAGGCCCGCATCAGCATCGCGCGGGTTTTCGGAAGGTCCGGGATCTCGCCGAGAAACTGCCAGTTCCAGAACGCCCTTGCATTGTCCGCACTCCCCCCGAAGATCTGGACCGGCACGCCGCGCTTCCCGGCCTCGACGGAGAACGCCGCGACTTCGGTGTCGTTCATGCCGACGAGATTGAACTGGATCGAATCCGGAGCGCGTTCTTCCCCGGCAAGCGGGGCGGGCACCGAAAGCCAGGGAGACGTGTCGAGCTGCGCTGCGACATGGTCGTGGTTGCGCCGGCCATCGCGCACGCGCCGGGGAATTTCGGGAAGCTGGGCGCGCACCAGCGCGGCCGAGAGGTTCGACAGGCGCGTGTTGTAGAGCGGCAGCCTGTTCTGCCAGCGCGCAAAGGGTTCCGCGAGGACGGGATGCTTCTTCCAGTTGTGCTCGTAGGCGCCCGACATGATCACCGCCCGCGCGACGAGTTCTTCGTCATCGGTCACGAGAATCCCTCCCTCGCCCGCATTGAGAAGCTTGTAGGACTGGAACGAGAAGCAGCCGACGCGCCCGATGGTGCCTATGTTCCGGCCTGCCCAGGTGGTGCCGAGCGAATGGGCGGCATCCTCGATGACGGGAAGGCCGCGGGCGTCGGCGAGCGCCATGAGGGCGTCCATGTCCGACGTGTGCCCGCGCATGTGCGAGATCATCACCGCGTCGGCGCCGTCGACCTTGGCCTCGAAGTCGCCGAGATCGATGCGGTAATCGTCGCCGCATTCGACGAGGACCGGCGTGCAATCTGCATGGACGATCGAGGAGGGAACGGCGGCGAAGGTGAACGCGGGGATCAGAACGCGCGCGCCGCGCGGCAGGCCGAGTGCTTTCAGGGACAGAAACAGCGCCGCGGAGCAGGAGGCGACCGCGAGGGCGTATCTCGCCCCCGTCATCTCGGCGAATTCGCGTTCGAGCAGGGCGACGGGTGCGTCCTCGGCTGCGGTGTAGCGAAAGAGATCGCCGGTTTCGAGAAGCCGCTCCACCTCGGCGCGGGCGGCGGCGGGAATGGGCTCGGATTGGTGGGGATTGCTCGGCCTTGCCATCTTCGGGATTCCTGAATTCCACTTTCGGATATCCCGTAGCACATCGCAGCGCCTGAAAACAATCAGCGGCTCACCTCAGACCCCCAGACGGTCACGCGCTGCGTAAAAATGCATCGCGAGCGGCACGAGGGCGCGTCGCAGCAGGGGTCCGCCGTGAACTGGCGGAACGGGGAGGCCGGCCATCATGTCGAACCGCGCGGGATCGCCGAGCATCGCCTCGGCGGCGATTCTCCCGCCGAGGGTCGCAAGGGCGACACCGTGCCCGGAATAGCCCCCTGCGCTCCAGACCCCCTCGTCGAGCCTTGCGAAATGCGGATGGCGCGACCGCGTGATCCCGAGCGTTCCGCCCCAGGCGTGCTCGATCCGGGCACCGGCCAGCGCCGGGTAGAGTTCGGTCATCGGCCGGCGGACCTTCGAGGCGATATCGCGGGGAAAGCGCAGCCCGTAGCTCTCGCCGCCGCCGAAGAGCAGCCGGTCGCCCTCGACCATGCGCCAGTAGTTCACCACGAACCGGTCATCCGCGACCGCGACGTCGCCGGCGATGGGCGGTTCGCGCAGGGGTTCGGTGACGGCCACGAAGCTGTTGATCGGCAGGACCCGGGCGGCGACGGAAGCATCGAGGCCGCCGCCGTAGCCATTGGTGGCCAGAAGCACCTTGCGGGCGCGGAGGGTCCCTCTCGCCGTGCGAAGCGCGGTTCCCTCGCGGCCCGTGACTTCGGTGGCCTCGTGAAGGCGCGCGCCGCGCGCCGTGGCCGCGCGGGCGAGCCCATGGACGAAGCGCAGCGGGTGGATATGGCCCGCACCCCGGTCGAGGACTCCGCCGGCGACGTCATCGGAGCCGACGAGCGCCCGCGCCGCCGCCCGGTCCAGAGGCTCGATCGCCCCGTAGCCATAGGCGCGCCGGATGTGGTCGGCGATGGCGTGAAGCGGGGCGACTCCCTTGTCGCGGCGGGCGACACTGGCGATTCCGCTCCGCCAGTCCGCGTCCATCGCGTGCTCGGCGATGAGGCGCCGGACTTCGCGCTTCGCCGCCTCGGCGAGCTCCCAGAGCGCCCGCGCGGCAGTCTGCCCCTGGGCGGCCTCGAGCGAAATCTGGTCGTGGCGCTGGCCCGAACCGACCTGGCCGCCGTTTCGTCCCGAAGCGCCGAAGCCGACCTTGCGCGCCTCGACCACCACGACGTCGACCCCCGCTTCGGCGAGTGCGAGAGCCGCCGAGAGCCCGGTGAAGCCGGCGCCGACGATGGCGACATCGGCGGTCGTGTCGCCGTCGAGCGTCGGGTACGGCCCCAAAGGATCGGCCGTCGCCTCGTACCAGCTGCCCGCAACCGGCCCGTTGGCGTGAAGCGGCGTCATACGTTCAGAAGCAGGTGCTCGCGTTCCCAGGGCGAGATGACCTGGAGGAATTCCTCGTATTCCTCGGCTTTCACGCGCTCGTAGACGCGTGCGAAATCCTCCCCGAGGATCGTTCTCAGCTTGTGGGCCTCACCGAAGTTCGACAGGCCCTCGAAAAGCCCCCGGGGGATCGCCTGTTTGCTCGCATAGGCGTCGCCCTTGAACTCGGCGGTGGGCTTGCGGTTCTCGATCATGCCGAGATAGCCCGCTGCCAGCGAAGCGGCGATGCCGAGATAGGGGTTGCAGTCCATCCCCGGCACCCGGTTCTCGATCCGCCGTGCGTCGGGCTCGGAGATCGGCACCCGTATCGCCGTCGTCCTGTTGTCTGAACCCCACTCGAGATTCACCGGCGCGGCATGGTCCTTCACGTAGCGGCGGTAGGAGTTGACGTAGGGTGCGAAGAGCGGCGTCGCGGCGGGAAGATGCGCCTGCAATCCCCCGATGAAGCGGTAGAACTGGGCGCTCGGGCTTCCGTCGGGTTCGGAGAAGAGGTTGCGACCGGTCTTCGCGTCGAGCACCGAATGATGGATGTGCATCGCCGAGCCCGGCTCGTCGGCAATGGGTTTCGCCATGAACGTCGCGAAGCAGTCGTGCCTGAGAGCGGCCTCGCGGATCAGCCGCTTGAAGAAGAATATCTCGTCGGCCAGCACCACCGGGTCGCCGTGGCGAAGATTGATCTCGAGTTGTCCGGCGCCGCCCTCCTGAGTGATCCCGTCGATCTCGAAACCCTGGGCTTCGGCGAAATCGTAGATGTCGTCGATCACGGGGCCGAACTCGTCGACCGCCGAAAGCGAGTAGCTCTGACGCGCCGCCGCCGGGCGGCCCGAGCGCCCCATCATCGCCGCGATGGGCTGGGTCGGGTCGACATTGCGCGCGACGAGGTAGAATTCCATCTCCGGGGCGACCACCGGTGTCCAGCCCTGCTCATCGAAATGCGCGACGACGCGTTTCAGCACGTTGCGGGGCGATAGCCCTACCGCCTTGCCGTCGGCATCGAACGCGTCGTGGATGATCTGCAGCGTGGCATCCGCGGTCCATGGGGCGGCCGTGGCGGTAGAGAAATCGGGCCGCAGGATCATGTCGGGCTCGGTATAGCCCTGTCCCGGAATTTCGGCCCATCCGCCCGTGATCGTCTGGAAGAAGATCGAGTTCGGCAGGTAGAATTGCGTCTGGGTGGCGAATTTCGAGGCCGGCATGGCCTTGCCGCGGGCGATGCCCGAGAGGTCGGAGATGACGCATTCGACCTCGTCGAGGCGCGTGCCGTCGAGATAGGCCGCGGCCGTTCCCGGGATCTGGCCGAGCCAGGGCGCCGCGCTACCCATTGGCGCGCTTGAAGAATGCGGCGATCCGGTCGGCTATCGCCTCGCTCGACACCGGCGCGTCGATATTGGCCGCCGCATGGGCGACGGGGGCAGGCGGCATGTGCCGTCCGCGAATGTCGATGAGACCCGAGAGTTCGGCGCGGCCGTATTCGGGATGGGCCTGGATCGTCAGCGCCTTCCGGTCGTAGAGCATCGCGGCGTTCTCGCAATATTCCGAGCGCGCGATCACCTCGGCTCCGTGGGGAAGTTCCACCACCTGGTCCTGGTGCCAGGCGGTCAGAGCGATCTCCTCGCCGTTGAAATCGTAGATCTCGCGCCCCGCGCGCCAGCCTCCGGCGAACTGCACGACCTTGCCTCCCATCGCTTGCGCGATGACCTGATGACCGAAGCAGATGCCCACGATCGGCACGTCTTCGGCGAAGCTCGCCCGAATGAACTCCTCGAGCGGCGCGATGAACGCAAGTTCGTCGTAGGCGCCGTGCTTCGAGCCGGTGATGAGCCAGCCGTCGGCATCGCGGGGGCTTGCCGGAAACTCCATGTCGACGACGTTCCAGGTCTCGAAGTCGAACCCGTACCCGCCGAGCAGCCGGTGGAACAGAGCGTCGTTGTCGGGGTTGCCGCCTTCCTCGGCGAGGAGAAAATGGCCTGCCTGCAGAATTCCGATCTTCATTTGCCGAGCCTCAGGGTGGATGCACTCAGATACGCACTGCGCTGCGCCGCGACAAGGCGGTCATACGGTATCGAGATAGAGATCGACCCGTTCCGACGGAGACAGTTCACCCTCCGCCTCGAGTTCCTGTTCCTTGGTCAGGACGAGGTTGCGGATCAGTTGACGGGGCAGGAGCCGGGTCACGATCTCGCTGTCGCGGAACGCCGCGATGGCCGCCGCCCAGTCGGTGGGAATCTGCGGCAGGTCGGCGGAATAGGCATTGCCGGTGACGGGGGCGGGCGGCTCGGCGCCCCGCTCGATGCCGTCGAGGGCCGCGCCGAGGACCACGGCGAGCATGAGGTAGGGGTTGATGTCGCCGCCCGCCACCCGGTGCTCGATGCGCCGCGCCTTCGGCGAGCCGGCGGGCACACGGATCGCGGCGGTGCGGTTCTCGTAGGCCCAGGAGATGCCGGTGGGCGCATGGGCACCCGGCACCAGCCGGTCGTAGGAGGACCCGTGCGGCGCGAAGATCAGCGTCGACGGCGCCATCGCCTCTAGGCAGCCCGCAACGGCGCCCCGAAGCGCCCCGGAGCCCTGCGACGTGCCGTCGTCGAAGATGTTGCCTCCTGTCTCGTCGAGCACGGAGAAATGCATGTGCATCCCGTTGCCCGCGAAACCGGCATAGGGCTTGGCCATGAAGCTCGCCGCGAAGCCGTGGTTTCGCGCGAGCCCGTGGGCGAGAAGCTTGAAGAGCCAGGTGTCGTCGGCGGCCTTCATCGCGGGGCCATGGACGAGGTTGATCTCGAACTGTCCCATTCCGGCTTCCGAAATCGCGGTCTCGGCGGGAATGTCCATCGCCGCCGCCGCCTCGTAGAGTTCCGAGAAGAAGTTGTCGAAGGCGTCGAGGGCCCGCAGGGACAGGATCTCGCCGCCGAGCCTTCGCTTGCCCGACCTCGGCGAGGGCGGGGGTTTGAGATCGTCGCCGCTGTCGTCGATGAGATAGAACTCGAGTTCGGTGGCGACCTGGGGCCGCCAGCCGCGCTCGGCGTAGCGGTCGAGCACGCGGGCGAGGGCGTGGCGGGGGTCGCCCGCGAAAGGCTCGCCCTCCTCGGTGAACATCCACATCGGCAGAAGGGCGGTCGGCGTGTCGAGCCAGGGCACCGGCACGAAGCCGCGCTCTGTCGGTCTCAGCACCCCGTCCCGGTCGCCTGACTGAAAGACAAGCGGCGAGTTCTCGATGTCGTCGCCCCAGATGTCGACGTTGAGCACCGAAAGCGGCATCCGCGCGCCCTCGGCCATCAGCTTCTCGGCGAAGGCCACGGGGGTGCGCTTGCCGCGCGCTTGCCCGTTGAGGTCGGAGACCGCGATGCGCAGCGCCTTGGTGCCGGTCGGAAGGCTCATCGCGCGAGCAGCGGGCGGTAGCGCACCCGGGTGCGGATGTCATCGGGCAGGTGCCGGTTGAGCCGCCGGTTTATGAGGCCGAACGCCCCGATGAGCAGGAGTGTCAGCACGATGAAATATCCCGCCACGATCGGGTAGGGCACGAAGGGGTTGAACGTCTTGTCGGCGAAGTAGCTGGCGTAATAGAGCGCGTCGCCCATCTGCTGCCAGGCCGGGAAGCCCGAGAAATAGACGAGCGTGGTGGCGTGGAACAGAAAGATCGCCTCGTTGGTGTAGGCGGGCCAGGCGAGACGCAGCATCGTCGGCCAGGTGATCTTGCGGAACTTCGCCCAGCCGGTGAAGCCATAGGCGTCCGCCGCTTCGAGGTCGCCGCGCGGGATCGAGCGCAGCGCGCCGAAGAAGATCTCGGCCGAATAGGCGGTCGTGTTGAGGAACAGGACGATCAGCGCGCCGGCCCAGGCCCTGGTGAGCCAGCCGGTTTCGGCGGTGATGGTGACAAAACCCAGCGGAATCTCGAGCCCGCCGCGGGGAAGGAGCACGAAGGCCTCGTAGGCGAAGAAGAACTGGATGAAGAGCGGCGAGCCGCGGAAGACGAAGATGAACCATTCGGCCGGCTTGCGAAGGAGACGGGACCGGGAGCAGCGCGCCAGCGCAACGGCGGTGGCGGCAAAAAAGCCGCCGAGAAGCGCGAAGACGCCGAAGTAGACGTTCCAGATCATGCCCGACCCGATCAGAACGAATTGCTGGCAGAGCGTGAAGTCCGACCGCGGCAGAAGCCGCTCGCCGATGCCCAGCGAGCGGAGGCCGTAATCGGTGAGAACTTCCCAGCAGCTCATGCCGGCACGGCCCTGCGCTGGGCTTCGCCGGACGCCGTCGCCTGACCGTGGGAAAACCGGATTGTAAGCCGGCCCAACACGATCTCGCTCACCTTGGTGAGCCCGAGGTAGAACACGAGAAGTGCGAGGAAGTACCAAAGGCGCCAGTCGGGATGGGGGTAATCGAACATCGGCCCCTTGGTGCCGCCGAGTTCGCGCGCCCAGTAGACGATGTCCTCCACCCCCAGCAGGAAGAGAAGCGGTGTCGCCTTCACGAGGATCATCCAGAGGTTCGACAGGCCCGGCAGCGCGTAGCTCCACATCTGCGGCACGAGGATGCGCCAGAACGACTGGCGCGAGGACATGCCGTAGGCCTCGGCGGTTTCCATCTGCGCGCGCGGCACGGCGCGCATGGCCCCGATGAGCACGTTCGCGGCAAAGGCGCCGAAGACGATGGCGAAGGTCAGCACGGCGAGGAGGAAGCCGTAGCTTTCGTGAACCCATTGCGGCGCGGTCGATAGCGGCAGCTTCGCTTCCGGGCAAACGACGAAGTCGCTGCCTTGCCGGACGGGCTCGGTCCAGTCCGGACAAAGCGCCTGGTGGCGCAGCCATTCGAAGGCCTGGTCGAGCGCGATGACGAAGAAGAGAAAGAACACGATATCGGGCACACCGCGCACGATCGCGGTGTAGCCCTGCCCGAGCCATCTCAGCAGCAGGATGCGCGAGCGCGCGGCCATCGCACCGGCGAAGCCGAAAGCGAGCGCCGTCGGGGCTGTGACGAGCAGAAGCAGCAGCACCGTGCCGAAGGAAAGATAGGCGGTCAGGTGCTTGCCGTTCGTGAGATAGCAGGCGAACCAGCGCCAGCCATCGAGCAGGGACGGGTCGGTGCAGAAGCTGAATATCGGCTCGTCCCCCCGAGGCGTGGGTCTCCGGTGCGAGGACCGGGACTTGAGGTACTTCGACCAAGATGAAAAGGAGCCGGGCGCTCACCCGGCTCCCACCGGCCTCACCAGGTTGTCGAGACTTCCCATTTCTCGATGAGCTCGTTCAGCGAGCCATCCGCCTTCATCTCGTCGATGACCGCGTCGAAGGTCGCGCGCAGTTCTTCGTCGCTCTCGCGCAGCCCCATGCCGACGCCGCCGCCGAGCGACACCGGGTCGCCGACAACCATGAGGTCGGGGTTGGCGTCGAGCATGGTCAGGATGAAGGAACTGTCGGCCAGCACGGCGTCGACTTCGCCGTTGCGCACCGCCGCGACGGTCTCGTCGGGGGTGGCGAATTCGACGAGTGTCGCACCGCTCTCGGCGACGTAGCTTGCCTGGATCGTGCCGGTCTGGGCCGCGACCACGCCGCCCTCGAGGTCGACCCCCTCGTCGGGCGCCATGTAGAGTGACGGGTCGGGCGGCGTGTAGGGCTGAGTGAAGTCGATGACCTCGTCGCGCTCGTCGGTGATCGACATGCCCGCGATGATGACGTCGTAGTTCCCCGAGACGAGGTTCGGGATGATCGAGTCCCACTCGTTCTTGACCCACTCGCAGGTGAGATCGGCGCGGGCGCAGAGCTCGTCACCGAGTTCGCGCTCGAAGCCGTCGATATCGCCGTCGTCGTTGATGAAGTTCCAAGGCGGGTAGGCGCCTTCGGTGCCCATCCGGACGACATCCTGGGCGAAAGCCGTTCCAGCGGCGAACGCGACGGCGGCGGTTGCTAGGATCAGTTTCTTCATTGGTATCTCCCTGGAAGGTCAGGCGGCCGTGGCGGAAAGGAACTGCCTCAGCCTGGTGGATTGGGGCGTGTCGAAAAGCGGCCCGGGCGACCCCTCTTCCTCGATCTTGCCCTGGTGAAGAAAGATGACATGGTCGGACACGTCCCGCGCCAGGCTCATGTCGTGGGTGACGATGATCATGGTGCGGCCCTCCTCGGCGAGCGCCTTGATCACCCGGATCACCTCCTGTTCGAGCTCCGGGTCGAGCGCCGAGGTGGGCTCGTCGAAGAGAAGCGCGCGCGGCTCCATGCAGAGCGCCCGGGCGATGGCCGCGCGTTGCTGCTGGCCGCCCGAGAGCTGGGCGGGGTAGACATCGCACTTGTCGCCGATGCCGACCTTGTCGAGGTAGCCCCGCGCGGCCGCCTCGACGTCCTTGCGGTCGCGCTTCAGTACGGTCACCGGCGCCTCCATGACGTTTTCGAGGATCGTCATGTGCGCCCAGAGATTGAATTGCTGGAACACCATCGAGAGGTTGGTGCGGATGCGGGTGACCTGGGCACGGTCGGCAGGGTGGCGGGCGTGCCCGTCGCCGCGCCAGGCGATGGGTTCGCCCTCGAAGCGGATCTCGCCCCGCTGACTGTCCTCGAGGAGGTTGGCGCAGCGCAGCAGCGTGGATTTGCCGGAACCAGACGAGCCGATGAGCGAGACCACATGGCCCCGCGGCGCGGCAAGATCCACACCCTTCAGGACTTCGAGCGCCCCGTAGGACTTGTGCAGGCCTTCAATCTCTATGACTGGTGCGGTTTGTTGCACTGGTAGTGGCTGTTCCCCTTGATTCGCTAGAGTAATGCGTGGATCGACCCTTATTGCAACGCGTTTCTGCCCGGTGACGGGCCGGCAGGCTCAGGCTGCTTCGGGAAACGGCAGGCGGGGCACCGAGAGATAGTCTTTCGGGCGGAACCTGACGAAGCCGGGGCCGAGGGCGGTCGCCACGGCAGAGGCGACGCGTCCCGCGTCGAAGCGGCGGGCGGTGATGAAGGGCAGCGCCGGGGTCGGCACGGTCTCGGCGACCACCCGCAGCCGGGCGGCGACCCGGGGCATGTGGCGCTCGATGAGACGCCAGGTGGCCGCGTCGAGCGCCGCGATGTCGGCCCGTTGCCCGGCGATCTCGCCAGCCGAGCCGTGGTGGGAGCCGGTCAGGCGAACCTCGCCGGAGAGCGCAAGTCCCTGTTCCCGAGCCCAGAATGCCAGCGCACCCCAGCCCGATTGACTCATCGGCTCGTTGACAGCCACCCGGGCGGCGAGAAGCTCTCCGGCCTCGCGCGGGTCATCGGCGCGGGCGACGATGAGGCTGCGGTAATGGCCCGGCGGGCAACCCTCCAGCCCCGGGTCCGGCGCACCGACGAGATGGGTTTCCTCGTTCAATTCCAGGGAGTAGGGCAGGCCGCAGGTCTGGCCGAGGAGGAGGTCGGGGTGGCGCCAGAGCGACCAGAGGTCGCCACCGCGCGTCACGGCGTCCGGAGCATCGAAGCCCTCGGCCCTCAGCGCGTCGCGCAGACGCGCCCAGAGCGCGTCCGTCGCGGCCCGTTCCGCCGGCCAGTCGTACATTGGCAGGACCGCGATCACCCTGTGTTTTCAACCCTCTGGCGGGCCAGTGCGGAGTCGCGGTCGTTGATCCCGAGCATCGGGGCGACGAGGCGGAGGAGGGCGTCTTCCTCGTGGTCGCGCACGCCGTCGGCGAGGGCGACCTTCCACAACGCCTCGATGACGTGCATCCGGTCCTCGTAGTCCACCGCGGTCTTGATCGCGCGGGTGAACCGCACGGTGTCGGGGGCCTCGGCCTCGAGTTCCTCGGCCTCGCGGTGCAGCTTCGCGACCTCGAAGGGCGAAAGGGAATGCTGCGTTTTCAGTATGTTGTCGATCATCGCGCGCTCTTCGGCGGCATAGTCGCCGTCGGATTTGGCGATGCGCACGAGAAGGGCGGCGAGCGCGAGGCGGGCGTCGGGTTCGGGCAGGCGCTCGGGGTCTGACCCCGAGAGCGCACGGAGGATGTCTGCGATCATCGGGAAGATATAGGCGGGACGCGGGGGGCCGGAAAGGGCTGTCTGCGAAGTGTATGGCAAAGTGTATGGCAGGCGTATGGCAGGGCGTATGTCTGTCTGGGCCGGTGACGCCGGTCAGTCTTCCGGCGTGAGGGTGCGGACGGGAAAGCGGTCGCCGCGTGCGATGACGAGGACGAGGCGGCCGCCGGCGCGCACGAAGGTGTCGCAGCGCGAGGTGCCGTTGTCGAAGGCGACGCAGACCTCCGAGGCGTCGGCCTCCCACGTGCCGCGCCAGACCGGGTCGCCCGGGGCGTAGCGGTATTCGTAACGCGCGTCGGCGCGGTAGGTGGCGAGCGAGCCGTCGAAGAACTCGATGGTGTTGCCCGAGAGCGCGTCGGTGAGGCCGGTGCCGGTGAAGCGCGTGTCGGTGGCGCGAAGGCCCGTCTGGGCGGCGGCGGGGAGGGCGAGGAGGAGGAGAAGGGCGGCGAGGCGCATGGGGGCGGGCTCCGGGTCAGGGTGAG
>CAZPPH010000075.1:0-13981 GCA_964588375.1 uncultured Rhodobacterales bacterium
TCACTGCTCGATAGGTTTCTTGCCTGTATGAAACCTGCCTCAATAACTTAACGCCCGCCTTGTGCGGGCGTTTTTTTTGCCCGAATGCCCTCGACGCACTGGCCCTTGCAGGCGCAGCATCTAAAGTGCCAGCCGAATTTTCAGGGGAATGACGATGGACCTAAAGGGCAAGACGGCGGTGGTGACGGGCTCGAACTCCGGAATCGGTCTCGGGATCGCAACGGCCTTCGCCGCGGCGGGGGCGGACGTGGTGCTGAACTCCTACACCGATTCGGACGAGGACCATGCGCTCGCCGCCGACATCGCGTCGGAACACGGCGTGAGCGCGCGCTACATCAAGGCGGACCTCTCGCAAGGCACCGAGGCGCGTGCGCTCGTCGAGAAAGCCGGGGCCTGCGATATCCTCGTCAACAACGCCGGCATCCAGCATGTCGCCGCGATCGACGAATTCCCGGTCGAGAAATGGGACGCGATCATCGCGATCATGCTCACCTCGGCCTTCCACACGACCGCCGTCGCGCTGCCGATGATGCGCGCGGCCGGCTGGGGCCGGGTGATCAACCTCGCCTCGGCGCACGGGCTTCGGGCGTCGCCCTTCAAATCCGCCTACGTCGCGGCCAAGCACGGGGTGGTGGGCATGACGAAGGTCGTGGCGCTCGAGACCGCCGAGGAGCCGATCACGGCGAACGCGGTCTGCCCGGGCTATGTCCTGACCCCGCTCGTCGAGGCCCAGATCCCCGACACGATGGCGAAATACGGGATGGACCGGGAGACGGCCCTGAACGAGGTGATCCTGAAGCGCCAGCCCTCGAAGGATTTCGCGACCGTCGAACAGCTCGGTGGGGTCTGCACGTTCCTGTGCTCGCCGGCGGCCGACCAGATCACCGGCACGACGATCAGCGTCGACGGTGGCTGGACGGCGATGTAAGGCCCGCGGCCCGGATAGCGCCCCGGGCCGCAGGACCGTCACATTGGCTTAGAGGTCGCCAGGGCCATTGATCATTTCACCGCCGCCACCGCCGTTGTCGATGAGCAGCACCGCCGCGATCACAGCCAGAAGGATGAGAGGCACGACGAAGCCCGAGGTCCCCGCCGTCTCTTCCGCGATCACTTCCGGTTCCATCAGAGGTTCCGCCATGCCGCCCGCATGGGCAGCCCCGGACGCCATGAGCGAAGCGCTCAGAACACCCGCCGCAGCGAATTTCGCAACTTTCATCACCGTCACCATCATTCAGAATATTCCTGTGAAGCCTACGCGCGTTTCGGGGACCGTGCAACAGGACGGCTGAGGGGACCTAGCCGAATTCCTTCGCGCGCATCGTCGCCGGTATCGCGGGAACATCGGCATTCGCAGGCATCTCGTCCGGCCCGCCCGGGTAGACGAGCCCCGCCGAGATGATGAGCTTCGCCGCGTCCTCGACCTTCATCGAAAGCGGCACGACGTCCGACCGTGGCAGGAACAGCAGGAACCCCGAGGTGGGGTTCGGCGTCGTCGGCAGGAACACCGCGACCTTCGCCTCGTCCACAGGAATCCCGTCTCTGATCTCGCCCTTCGCGGCGGTCGAAATGAAGGCGATCGCCCAGATGCCCTTGCGCGGGTACTCCACGAGACAGGCCTGGTCGAAAGAGGTGTCGGACTGGCTGAACACGGTCTCCGCGATCTGCTTGACCGCATTGTAAACGCTTCTGACCACAGGCGTTCTGTCGACGAGATGTTCCGCCCATCGCAGGAGAGAGCGGCCGATGAGCCCCTTCGCCATCCAGCCGACGACGATGGTGAAGATGAGGAAGATGACGACGCCGACGCCGCGCACGTTGATGCCGATGTACTGGTCGGGGCGAAGGTAGCCCGGCACGAAGGGCAGGACCCAGCTGTCGACCCAGCCGGCCACGGTCCAGATGAGCCAGGCGGTCAGTCCGATGGGAGCCAGCACCACGAGACCCGTGAGGAACGACGCCCGCAGGCCGCCAAACATCGACCGGCGCCGCTTGGGTTCCCTGTTGTCTTCTTTCAGCTTCATCGCCCGCCCCTGGACCGGACACCGATCCTATCTAATGTCGGCCCGAAGGCCGCACAACTCTCTTCACGGCTGTGACGGGGAGGACACGGCGGCGTCGCCCAGTTCGTGAGCAACCTGCGCGGCCAGCCGCGCATTGTTGCGCACGAGCGCGATGTTCGTCCTGAGCGACGCGCCCCCGGTCAACTCGAAGATGCGGTCAAGGATCCACGGCGTGACCTTTTTGGCCGTGATGCCCCTTTCCGCCGCCTCGGCCGTCGCCGCCTCGATCATCGGTGCCAGCGCCGCGGCGGGAATTTCCTTGGCCGCCGGCACCGGGTTCACGACAAGCTGTCCGCCGGGCAAACCGAGAGCGGCGCGCATGACATGGGCGGCGGCGATCTCGGCGGCGCTGTCCATCCGCAACGGAGCCGCGAGGCCCGAAGAGCGCGACCAGAAGGCCGGCACCTCGTCCTGCCCGAAGGCGATGACCGGCACACCGAGGGTCTCGAGCCGCTCGAGGGTCTTCGGGATGTCGAGAATGGCCTTCGGGCCTGCCGCGACCACCGTCACGGGTGTCTCGGCGAGCTCGGTGAGGTCGGCGGAGATGTCGAAGCTCGTCTCCGCGCCCCGGTGCACCCCGCCGATCCCTCCGGTCGCGAATACGCCGATCCCGGCGACCCGGGCCGCGATCATCGTCGCGGAGACCGTGGTCGCACCGGACCGGCCGGTTGCGAGGGCCGCCGCGAGATCGGCGCGCGAGAGCTTGGCGAGCCCCGGCCGCGAGGCGAAGGCCTGGAGCTCTTCGGTCTCGAGCCCGATGCGAAGGGTCCCGTCGATCACCGCGATCGTGGCCGGCACCGCTCCGCTGGCGCGAATGTCCGCCTCGCAGGCCAGCGCCGTCTCGATGTTGTCGGGCGCGGGCATACCGTGGGTGATTATGGTCGATTCGAGAGCGACCAATGGGTGCCCCCCGGCGCGAGCGTCGCGGACTTCGGCGCTGAAGGCGATTGGCAGAGTCATGAGGGCAGGTCTCCCGAAACATGGGCCGCCGCCGCCTGCAGGCCGCGCGCGAGCGCGGCCTCGCGGGCCGCTCCCGCGCGTTCGGCGGCGATGTGGGCGGCCATGAACGTGTCGCCGGCTCCGGTCACGCGGGTGACGAGAACCTGCGGCGGCATGGCGGTGATGATGCCGCCGGGGCCCGCTTCAGCCGCGACCCGTCCACCATCGGTGACGAGGATGCGCGCGGCCCCCCGAACAAGAAGCGCCCCGGCGGCGTCGGGGGCGCTTTCGAACCGTGCCTGCGCGAGTATCTCGGCCTCCTCGAGGTTGAGATAGAGCGTCGCGTGACCCGCGCCGAGAAACGGCAGGAGCCGTTCGGCCTTGCCGGGGCTCGCGGGCGCAACCCGGAGATCGGCGGCCGCGAACATCGGGCTGGCGGCGATCTCGGCCAGCAGGGTCTCTGTGAGATTGCCGTCGAGGGCCACCGGTCCCGTCCACGGGGCGTCTGCCGAGCCGAGGGTGCCATCCGCGAGGGGCCGCAGGATCTTGTCGCCGGCTTCTTCGAGCGAGTGCGCGTCGGCGATCGCCGCGATCAGCCCGTTCGCGCCCTCGATGGCCATATAGCTGTCTGTCGGCAGGTCTTCGGAGCGGTAGACATGCCCGGTCTCGAGCCCCAGCCGCGCGGCATGGGCGAGAAGCGCGTCGCCCGCCTCGTCGCGCCCGAGTGCTGTCAGGAGCACCGGGTCGAGCCCGAAGCGGCGCAGCGTCATGGCGATGTTCATCGCAACCCCCCCGGGAACCCGGGTGATCCGCCCCGGCACGTCCGAGCCCGCCCGCATCGCCGCGCGCGAGCGCCCGATCACGTCCCAGAGGACGGAGCCGATGCAGATTATGCGGTCGGTGCGGGTCATTGCCCGGCTCATGCGGGGTTTTCCCGCCGTCCGCAAGCGGGCGGGCGGGGCAACGACCGTTGCAGTGAACTTCCATCGGGCATCGTTCCGCGCCGGGGCGGGGCGGGGCGGGGCATCGGGCGCCGCCGCTGGCCCGGCCCGGCCGTCCGCCCAGGATAATTCGGGGCCGCTGCGAGACCTCGCGGCAAGCGACTGCACGGCCTCGCCCTTGTCTGGATCCCGCGGGCGCACGTCGGGACGCTGCGGGGCTTGCAAACCCGGGGCAGGACGGCTACATCGCGCGCACTTCACAGGCGGGGTCGGGCCTTTCGGGGGAGACATCCCCGCAGGTCCACCGGTTGGCCCGGATCAAGTCCGGGCTGATGCCCCGCCGAGGACAGAAACCGGAAAAGGACATATGCAGCATGGCACTGCCTGAATTCTCCCTGCGCCAGCTTCTCGAGGCCGGCGTGCATTTCGGCCACCAGACCCAGCGCTGGAACCCGCGGATGGGCGAGTACATCTACGGCGACCGCAACGGCATCCACATTCTCGATCTCACCCAGACGGTTCCGCTTCTCGACGCGGCCCTGAACGTGATTCGCGAGACGGTGGCCAAGAACGGCCGCATCCTCTTCGTCGGCACCAAGCGGCAGGCGCAGCGACCCATCGCCGAAGCCGCCGAGCGCTGCGCGCAATATTACATGAACCACCGCTGGCTCGGCGGAACGCTGACCAACTGGAAGACCGTTTCCCAGTCGATCGGCCGGCTGAAGGCGATCGACGAGCAGATGGCCGAGGGCGCCGAAGGCCTCACCAAGAAAGAGCGGCTCGGGATAGAGCGCGAGCAGACCAAGCTCGAGGCCAGCCTTGGCGGCATCCGCGAGATGGGCGGCGTGCCCGACCTTCTCTTCGTCATCGACGTGGGCAAGGAAGATCTCGCCATCGCGGAAGCCAAGAAGCTCGGCATCCCGGTCGTCGCCGTCGTCGACACCAATTGCTCGCCGGACGGTATTGACTACATCATTCCCGGCAACGACGACGCCGCACGCGCGATAGCGCTTTACTGCGATCTCGTCGCCCGCGCGGCGCTTGACGGGATGAGCGCACAGCTCGGGGCTGCCGGCGTCGACGTGGGCGAGCTTGCCGAGAGCATGGAAGAGGAGATTCCGGCAGAGACCGCGGAATCGCCTGCCGAAGCGGCACCTGCCGAGGAAGAGACAAAGACAGAGGCCTGAGGCCCCGTCACATTACCGTTACAGGGCGCGGGGCAGGCTAGCGCCCCGGCAGACCATTACAGGAGAGCCGAAAATGGCGATCACAGCAGCACTCGTTAAGGAGCTCCGCGACAAGACCGGCGCGGGCATGATGGACGCCAAGAAGGCGCTGACCGAAACCGACGGCGACATGGAAGCCGCCGTCGACTGGCTTCGCACCAAGGGTCTCGCGAAAGCCGCCAAGAAGTCCGGCCGCACCGCCGCCGAGGGCCTCGTCGCGGTCAAGGTCGAGGGCAACAAGGGCGTGGCGGTCGAGGTGAACTCAGAAACCGATTTCGTGGCGAAGAACGCGGAATTTCAGAAGCTCGTGGGCGATATCGCGGATGCCGCCCTCGGTGTCGAAGATATCGGGGCCCTGAAGACTGCGGACCTCGGCGGCCAGTCCGTCACGGACGCGCTCACCGACAAGATCGCGACCATTGGCGAGAACATCGCATTGCGCCGCATGGCGGTGCTCGAAGGCGCCAACGTCGTGTCCTACGTGCACAACGCCGCGGCCGAGGGCATGGGCAAGATCGGCGTTCTGGTGGCCTTTGCCGGGGATGACACCGATTTCGCCCGGGGCGTCGGCATGCACATCGCCGCGATCAACCCCGCCTCACTCGACGAGACCGACCTCGACCCGGCGATCGTCGAGAAGGAAAAGGCCGTCCAGATGGACATCGCCCGCGAATCCGGAAAGCCCGAGGAAGTCATCGAGAAGATGATCGGCGGGCGGATGAAGAAGTGGCTGTCCGAAATCACGCTGGTCAACCAGGCTTACGTGAAATCGGACGACGGAAAGACCACGGTCGGCGACGCCGCGAAGGAGGCCGGCGTCGAGATCACCGGCTTCGTCCGGCTCGAAGTGGGCGAGGGCATCGAGGTCGAGAAGGAAGACTTCGCCGCCGAGGTCGCGAAGGCCGCTCAGGGCTGACCGCTTACGGTCGAGGGTTCACCGCGACGCCCTGCACCGGAGCGGGTCAGCGGATTGCGTAGCCCGTGCGCATGGCGCGACGGCTTCCGCGCGAAGTTGAAGAGACAAGCTTCTGTGGTGAAATGACAAAACGGCGCAGCCCACCGGGCTGCGCCGCTGCTCGCCCCGGTCGTCGGGGATGAGGACATGGGCGATAGGTGCCGGCCCGACACCCGGAAAATACGCGCGACGAGACCGGCGTCCGGTTACCCGGATAACCCTACAGCCGCCCCAAATTCGTTGGACGGTCAGTCGGGCGTGTTCCAAAGGCAAAAGCCACCACTCACGGAACACGCGGACCTTCGCACAGACGTGTTTTACCGAATAGTCAGGAAATCCTTACCTTGCGCAACATTCTTGCGCGTCAGGTCTCGACGACGAAGATCTGGTTCTGCAAGGAGGCCTTCAAGACCGCCTGCGCGGTCGTTTCGGCCTCGAGGGCTTCGCGGGCCAGTCGCAGGTGCTTTTCCACCGTGGCCAGCGAGACGCCGAGGATTACCGCGATATCCTGGGCCATCTTGCCCTCGCCGACCCATTCGAGCACTTCGCGCTGACGGCGTGTGAGAGTCTTCGGGCCAATGAAGGGCAGGGAGGTAATCCTCAGATGCGCGATCTGGTTCATCAGAAGAATATCCCGGCCGTGCACGGCCCAGATCGCGTCGATATCAGCCTGGCTCATGCCGGTCTTCGCGACAAGGCCGATGGCACCTTTCGAGCGCGGCGAGACATCCTTGAAGGAGATCGAGTAGCCGGCCGTCACACCGTGGCGGCGATTGAATTCCATCACCCTGAGTTCTTCGGGAGCCATCGCATCGAGGTTTTCCGCCATCCAGCCCCAGGAACAGGCCCCGACGTTCTCCAGCGACCAGCGCACCATCGGTGCGTGGAAATACATTCCGTCCTCGATGAAGGGCTTGAGGTAGTCGGGGCTGTGGTTCGAGAGGACGAGAAAGTCTTTGGAGACGACCTGGCCTGTCGTCGCGCGGAAGCGGGTGAACCCGTAAAGCAGGCGTTCGAAGCCGAATTCCGCCATCGCCTTCACATGGAAGGGCCAGACCACCTCGATCCGGTCGAGGCGGAGAAGCTCCTCGAGATAATCCCTTATCACGCAGTTCCCGTGAGGTGGGAGGTCAGCGCCCGGAGACCCAGGGTGTAAGACGAAGGGCCGAACCCCGCGATCTGCCCGATGACGACAGGTGCGAGGTAGGATTTGTGCCGGAACGGCTCGCGGGCATGGATGTTCGACATGTGAATCTCGACCACCGGTGCGGAGATGGCCGCGATCGCGTCGCGCAGCGCCACCGAGGTATGCGTGAAGGCGCCGGCGTTCAGCACGACACCGTCGAAGCTGTCGGACGCCGTGTGCAGCCAGTCCAGCAGTTCGCCTTCATGGTTGGATTGGCGCCATTCCGTCGTCAGCCCGAGGCTGCCGGCGACGATGTCGCAATCCGCCTCGATCTCCGCGAGCGTCGTTCTGCCGTAGACCTCGGGCTGACGCGCGCCAAGCAGGTTCAGGTTCGGCCCGTTGAGCACCAGAATCCGCATGGAGCCTATTTCCCTCGATCGTACAGTCATCCTTATTGCGGCATTCCGGGGCGCGAGTCGAGCCATTGCGAGGATCGCCTGACGCGAAACGGGGCTTCAAGGAATTGACGGGAGAGATAAAATCCCGGGCGTGGGCCCTGCGCCACAACTTAACATAATATCGATTATCCGCATTCCGGATAGTCAGCCGAGAGCGTAGCCGGCTCCCCGCACCGTGCGCACCGGGTCGTCTCCCCCATGCTGGCAGAGCGATTTTCTCAGCCGCCCGATGTGCACGTCCACCGTACGGGTATCGACGTAGATGTCGCGCCCCCAGACCCGGTCGAGCAACTGTTCCCGCGACCAGACGCGGCCCGGCTTCTCCATGAACGTCGACAGCAACCGGAATTCCGTGGGCCCGAGCCTGACCGGCCGGTCGCCCCGGGTGACTTTGTGGGTTTCGGAATCGAGCACTATGTCGTCATATTCGAGCCGCTGGCCGACGGTCGCGGGCCGTGTGCGCCGGAGCTGGCTGCGCACCCGCGCCATGAGTTCGACAACCGAGTAAGGTTTGACGACGTAGTCGTCGGCGCCGGTTTCGAGGCCCCTCACCCGGTCGACCTCCTCGGTGCGTGCCGAGATCATGATGATCGGCACGTCGCGCAATGTCGTGCGCGACTTCAGCCGCCGGCAGATCTCGATGCCGGAGACGCCCGGCAGCATCCAGTCGAGGAGGATGAGGTCCGGCTCGACTTCATCGACCACGACGAGCGCCTCGTCGCCAGACGCGGCGCGGGTCACGTCGAAGCCCTCGGCCTCCAGATTGTAGGCCAGAACCTCGCGTTGCGCCGGCTCGTCCTCGACGAGCAGCACCCTCGGTTGTGCCGAGCTCACTCCCTGCCCTCCATCTGCTCGAACGGCGTGCGGTCTTCCTTTGACCGTGTGTCCTCGGGCAGCTCGCCGGTGACGAGGTAGATCACCTGCTCGCAGATCGAGGTGACATGGTCGCCCATGCGTTCGACGTTCTTGGCGATGAAATGCAGGTGCATGCACGCTGTGATGTTGCGCGGGTCTTCCATCATGTGCGTCAGGAACTCACGGAACAGCGCGTTGTACATCTGGTCGACCTCGGCGTCGCGCTGGCGCACGTCCGTGGCCAGCCCGGCGTCGCGGTGGATGTAGCTGTCGAGCGCGTTTTTCAGCATTTCCTCGACTTCCTGACCCATCCGCTGGATCGATTTCGCAGAGCCCTCGATCGGGTTCATCTGAACGAGCACGGAAGTGCGTTTCGCCATGTTCTTGGCGTAGTCGCCCATCCGTTCGAGATTGGCCGAGATCTTCATCACGGTGAGCACCGTGCGCAGATCCGATGCCGTGGGGGCCCTCAGCGCGATGATCCGCGCGGCCTCCTCGTTGATCTCCTCCTCCAGATCATCGATCTTCCGGTCGTTCGCGCGCACCTTCGCGGCAAGCTCCTCGTCGCGGGTCGCGAGGGACCGCACCGCATCGAGAATCGATACCTCGACGAGCCCGCCCATTTTCATGATGAGCGCCTGGACGCGTTCGAGGTCGCGGTCGAAGACCGATTGGATGTGCTGTTCGCTCATGGCTTATCCGATCCGGCCCGTGATGTAGCTTTCGGTCCGTTTGTCCAAGGGGTTGGTGAAGATCTGGCCCGTCTCGCCGTATTCCACGAGATTGCCGAGGTGAAAGAACGCGGTCTTCTGGCTCACCCGGGCAGCCTGCTGCATCGAATGCGTGACGATGATGACCGAATAATTCTGCTTCAGTTCGTCGATCAGTTCCTCGACCTGGGCGGTCGCGATCGGGTCGAGGGCCGAACAGGGCTCGTCCATCAGAAGGACTTCCGGCTGGGTCGCAACGGCCCGCGCGATGCAGAGCCGCTGCTGCTGGCCACCCGACAGACCGGTGCCCGGGGCCTGAAGCCGGTCCTTGGCCTCCTCCCAGAGCGCGGCGCGGCGGAGGGCGCGCTCGACAACATCGTCGAGCTCGGCCTTCGTCCGGGCGAGCCCGTGGATCTTCGGGCCGTAGGCGACATTGTCGTAAATCGATTTCGGGAACGGATTGGGTTTCTGGAACACCATGCCGACCTTGGCGCGGAGCTGCACCGGATCGACCGACTTGTCGTAGATGTCCTCATCGTCGAGCGTGATCTTCCCCTCGACGCGCGCCACATCAATCGTGTCGTTCATCCTGTTGATACAACGCAGGAAAGTCGACTTGCCGCAGCCCGAGGGCCCGATGAACGCGGTCACTGTCTTGTCCTCGATGTCGACGTCGACATCCTTGATGGCGTGGGTGTCGCCATAGAAGACCTGCACGTCCCTGGCCGAAATCTTGATCTGTGGTGTGTTCACGTTGGTCTCCGTCGTTCGTGCGGTCGCAGGGGCCTACCAGCGGCGCTCGAACCTGTTGCGCAGGAATATGGCGATGGCGTTCATCGTTATCAGGAAGGCAAGAAGCACGAGGATCGCCGCAGAGGTCCGGCTCACGAACCCGCGTTCGGGGCTGTCGGCCCAGATGAAGATCTGCGTCGGCAGAGCGGTCGCGCTGTCGAAGGGCCCGGATGGCGCAGAAGTAATGAAAGCGTTCATCCCGATCAAGAGCAGCGGGGCCGTTTCCCCGAGCGCCTGGGCGAGCCCGATGATCGTGCCGGTGAGGATCCCGGGCATCGCAAGCGGCAGCACATGACCGAAGACCACCTGGTGTTTCGAGGCCCCTACCCCCAGCGCGGCTTCGCGGATCGACGGCGGCACCGCCTTCAGCGCCGCCCGCGTGGCGATGATGATCGTGGGCATCGTCATCAGCGCCAGCGTGAGGCCGCCCACGAAGGGGGCCGAGCGCGGAAGGCCGAACCAGTTGATGAAGACCGCGAGCGCCAGGAGGCCGAACACGACCGAAGGCACGGCGGCGAGGTTGTTGATATTGACCTCGATGAAATCGCTCACCCGGTTCCTGGGCGCGAATTCCTCGAGGTAGATCGCCGCTCCGATCCCCAGCGGAAACGAGATGACGAAGCACGTGAGCAAGGCCCAGAACGACCCGACCAGTGCGCCCTTGAGGCCCGCAAGCTCCGGAAAGCGGCTGTCGGCATTCGTGACGAGACCGGTGTTGAGGGGTTTCGAGATGAGACCCAGCTCATCCAGCCGGTCGAACCGCGCGATCGCCGCGTCGTCGACCCGGCGGTTCCGCTCGAGGGTGTCGCGATCGACGAGACCCTTGTTGAGCTGATCGTAGGGGTCCGACACCGGTACGTTGAGCGTGATCGTGGTGCCGATGATCGAGGGGTCCGCGACGATGCGGTCGCGCAGTTCGAATTGCGCGCCGTTCGACAGGATCGACGAGATCGCCCGTCTCGCGGCCCGGTCCGACATGTCGGCATCGGGGAAATACTGCCCCATCGCCGTTTCGAGCAGGTCGTCGAAGCCGCCCCGCGGCAGCCTGTCGACGGGCACCTCCTCGGGGTCGATGTAGACCTCGACTTCAACGTGGGTCTGGGTGAACGCGTGGTAGCCCGACGAAACGATCGAGGTGATCAGGATGCCGAGCATCAGCACGGCGAAACCGATCGCGGCGATGCCGAAGCCCTGAAGGACGATCTGCTTGCGGTTGCGCCGCGCGAGGCTCTGGCGGACCGCCTCGGTCGTCGCGTTCACCGAACGCGGAGCGGTGTCTTGGGACGTCGTTATGTCGGCCATGGTCTTGCGTCTCAATCGTAGATTTCACGGTATTTGCGGACGATCCGCAGGGCGAACACGTTGATCACCAGGGTCACGAGGAAAAGAACCATCCCGAGCGCGAAGGCGGCGAGCGTCTTGGGGTTGTCGAATGCCGTATCGCCGATCAGCAGCGTGACGATCTGCACCGTTACCGCGGTGACGCTGTCGAGAGGGTTGATCGTCATCCGCGCGATCAGGCCTGCGGCCATGACGACGATCATCGTCTCGCCGATGGCCCGGCTCACCGCGAGCAGGACCCCCCCGACGATGCCCGGGATCGCGGCGGGGAAGAGCACGTTCAGCATGGTTTCGGCCCGGGTCGCCCCAAGCGCGAGCGCGCCGTCGCGCAGGCTCTGGGGCACCGCCGAAAGCGCGTCGTCGGCGAAGGACGAGATGAAGGGGATGAGCATGATCCCCATGACCCCGCCGGCGGCGAGCGCGGTGTTGGGTGCCACGTCGAGACCGACCGACTGACCGAAGGACCGCAGCGCCGGGGCGACGACGAGAATGGCGAAGAAGCCGTAGACCACGGTGGGGACGCCCGCGAGGATCTCGAGGATCGGCTTGACCACCGTGCGGAACCGCTTCGGGGCGAATTCATTGAGATAGATCGCCGTGAGAAGCCCCGTCGGCACCGCCACGAGAAGCGCGACGCTGGCGATGACGATGGTGCCGAGAAAGACCGGCACCGCTCCGAACGCGCCCTCCGCGGCGATCTGGTCCTCCCGGATGGGAATCTGCGGCTCCCAGTTCAGCCCGAACAGGAATTCGCTTATCGAGACCATGCTGAAGAATTTCGCCGTCTCGAACACGAGGGCCGCGATGATCCCCACGGTGGTGAAGATCGCAACCAGCGAACAGAAGATCATCAGGCCAGACACGATCCGTTCGACACCGTGGCGGGCGCGAAAGCCGGCTGCCACGGTACGCCGGCTGAAAAGGATCAGTACTGCGGACAGGACGAGGACCGTGATCACCATGAGAATTGCCGCGGCCTGATGCAGCCAGACGTAGCGTTCGGCCGCCGCGATTTTCCACTCCTCCGGCGTGCCGAAGACCCGGCCACCGCTGATCGACTTGATCTCGGCGAGAATGAGCTGCACCGCCCCGGTGTCGAGCCCTTCGAGCGTGCCCTCGGGCAGGCCGGCCATGGTCAGACGGTCGATGACGGCTCCCTGCAACACGAGCCAGACCAGCAGCAGCACGAGCACGGGGACGGCGACCACGAGCAGCGCGAACATCCCGTGGAAGAACGAGAGCGAATGCATCCGCGCCCCGCCGTTGCGGATCGCCGTTGCCGCCTGCCGGTTCAGGACGTAGCCCGCGATGGCGGCGATGATCAGGATGAGAAACGCGAAACCCGTCATGGTCTGGCCTGTCTGCAGAAAAAAATCCCGTCCGGCCCCAGGGCCGGACGGGTGGTTTTGGCGGAATGCGCGATCAGTTCGGCGCGTCCATGGACACCGCGTTCAGGACGATTTCCTGCTTTTCCGCGCGGCGGGCGTCGCCGAGCGGCACCATGCCGCGCTCGGCGAGGTAGCCGCCGGGGCCCATGGAGTCTTCCGACATGTACTCTTCGAGGAACTCCTCGAGGCCCGGGATCACGCCACGGTGGGCGTTCTTGACGTAGAAGAACAGCGGACGCGAGATCGGGTAGTCACCGGACGCGATCGTGTCCGGGTCGGGTGCGACGCCGTTCACGTTCACCGCCTTGAGGGTGTCGAGGTTCTCGAACAGGAACGAGTAACCGAAGATGCCCATCGCGGTCTCGTCGGCATTCAGGCGCTGGACGATCAGGTTGTCGTTCTCGCCGGCCTCGATGAACTGGCCGTCGGTGCGCATGCGCGAACAGTTCTCTTCGATCCAGTCCTCGTCGAAGCCGCCTTCGGCGATGTAGGACAGTTCCATGCAGCCTTCCCACATGGCCAGTTCGACGAAGGCGTCACGGGTGCCCGAGGTCGGCGGGGGGCCGAGAACGAGGATTTCCGTATCGGGCAGGTCGGGGTTGATCTCGGACCACGTCGTATAGGGGTTGTCGGCCCATTCGCCCTCGACAGGAACCTGAGCGCCGAGCGCGAGGTAGATCTCTTCGAGGGTGAGATCCCAGTCGAAGTCGTTCGACGAGGAAATGGCGATCGACAGGCCGTCCGAGCCGATGTTGGCCTCGGTGATGTCGGTCACGCCGTTCGAGACGCAGAGTTCGTACTCGGACGGCTTCATCGAGCGCGACGCGCCGGTGAGGTCGGCGAAATCTTCACCGATACCGCCGCAGAAGATCTGCATGCCACCGCCGGTGCCGGTCGATTCGACGATCGGCGAGGGAAATTCGGTGGTGTTTGCGAACTGCTCGGCTACGGCCTGGTTGTAGGGAAACACGGTCGATGAGCCGACGATGCGGATCTCGTCGCGGGCCTGGGCTGCCGAGGCCGACACGGCCGCGATCGCCAGCGCGGAGGCGGTCAGTTTCACGAAAGACATGTGGGATATTCTCCTGATTCTGTCACGGCCGCGCAGAAGCGACCTCGGGGGTTCCCTATGGTCCCGGCGCTATCCTTTTGTGACAGCTATGTAACAGGCATATGACAATGACCGGGGT
>CAZPPH010000076.1:0-13513 GCA_964588375.1 uncultured Rhodobacterales bacterium
TCCGCGCCGTGATGGACGAGATGGGCAAGGCGATGATGGGCACCGGCCAGGCCGAGGGCGAGGACCGCGCGATCCAGGCCGCCGAGAAGGCCATCGCCAACCCGCTTCTCGACGAGATCAGCCTCAGGGGCGCAAAGGGTGTGCTCATCAACATCACCGGCGCGCACGATCTCACCCTCTTCGAACTCGACGAGGCGGCGAACCGGATCCGCGAGGAAGTCGACCCCGATGCCAACATCATCGTCGGCTCGACGCTCGACATGGCGATGGAGGGGGCGATGCGGGTGAGCGTCGTGGCCACCGGGATCGACGTCGTGTCCCATGCCGAGGCGCCGCGGCCCCGCCGCGCGGCCGATGCCCCGCTGCCGCGCCGCGAAGACACGGCGGACATCGAGCAAGTGGCCGCCGAGGCCGTGTCTGCGGAAGACGAGCGGCCCGCGGCCCACGTGGAGAGCATCGTCGACCCCGAGGTCGAGGAAGAGCCGTCGCTGTTCGATGAAACGGCGTCGCGGCCGGCCTTCGAGCCGCATGCCGAGGACGATCTGCCGCCGCCGGCCTACCGCCCCGAGCCGAAGCCCGAGGTGGCGCGTCCGACCCCCGGTTCGCCCAGCCCCGAGACGCTGGCGCGCCTCGAATCCGCCGTGCGCAAGGCGCCCGGCGGTGCGGCCCCGGCGCATCGTGCCGATGCCCGCCCCGCCGGCGAGACCGAAGGCGACAAGGCGCGGTTCGGGATAAACTCGCTCATCGGGCGCATGACCGGTGGGTCTTCGGAGGGCGCCGCTCGCCGGCCCGCCGCGCAGCCGCCGCTTCAGCGCCCCGCGCCGCAGCCGAGGCTCTCGGCCGAGGAGAGCGAGCCCTCGCCGGATCAGGAGCGGATCGAGATCCCGGCCTTTCTGCGGCGGCAGGCGAACTGACAGACGTGAACAACAGGTGGTGGAAGGCCCGGCTTCGCCGGGCCTTTCTCGTTTGGAAACAAGGTTTTGGGCGGCAGCTACGCCCCTCTGGCGGGTTCTTGCCGAAACGATTCGCCGCGTGTTTCAGGACGTTGCAAGAAGTGTGTTGTGCGCTGGCCGCCGGATTTCTAGCTAGGTGTGGATAACTGGGGCGGAACGCATCCCGGGGGACAGGCACGTGCAGACGACGATCAAATCACCGGTGAGCCTCGAGGGCATCGGCCTTCACACCGGACGGCCGGTTAAGGTGCGGCTCTGTCCGGCCGGCGCGGAATACGGCATCTGGTTCCGGCGCACGGACATCACCGATGGGCCGGCGACGATCGCGGCACACTGGTCTTCCGTCGTTCCCTCCGAACTCTGCACGATGATCATGAACGATTCAGGCGTCTCGGTGTCGACGACCGAGCACCTCATGGCGGCCATCGCCGGGACGGGGCTTCACAACCTGCTTGTCGAGATCGACGGGCCCGAGGTACCCATTCTCGACGGCAGCGCTGCGGTCTTCGTCCGCGCGATCATGGCCCGCGGTATTCGCCGGCTCGACACGCCGGTGCGCGCGATCGAGATCCTCGAGCCCGTCGAAGTCACCCGCGGCGACGCGACCGCGGCGCTCGAACCGGCCCGCGGTCTCGAGATCGACTTCCGGATCGACTTTTCCGACGGCGCCATCGGGCGGCAGGAAATGACGCTCGACATGGCCAACGGCGCCTTCGTGCACCAGCTCAGCGATGCGCGGACCTTCTGCCGGCGGGCGGAGGTCGAGGCCATGCGCGAGCGCGGTCTCGCCCTTGGCGGCTCGCTCGACAATGCCGTGGTGATCGACGGCGAGCGGGTGCTGAACCCCGGCGGCTGGCGGCATGACGACGAGGCGGTTCGCCACAAGATGCTCGACGTCGTGGGCGATCTGGCCCTCGCGGGCGCGCCCATTCTCGGCCGCTTCCGGGGCGACCGGGCGGGGCATGCGACCACCCGGGCCCTGCTCGAGGCCCTCTTTGCCCGGCAGGAGGCCTTCCGCATGGTCGAATGCAGCCGCGCGCAGGCTGCCCGGTTGCCCGGAACAGGGCTCAGGCGCTCTGACCTTGCGGCGGCCTGACCCTGCCCGCGCGGGATTTTCAGCGCCATTCCTTATGTGCTAGACCTCTGCCAACTAGGGTGCGGTGGATGAAGGGGCACGAGATGACAAGGGCGTCTCACTGGTTGACGCGGTCGGTGGCCGTTGCGGGGCTCGGCCTCCTCGCGGCCTGCGGCGGACGCGACGACGTGGCCCGCAGCGTGCCGCTCGAAAACTTCACCGCAGAGGAGATCTTCCTGCGCGGCGAGTTCGAACTCGAAGGCGGCGACCCCGAGGAAGCGGCCCGCTTTTTCGGCGAGGTCGAGCGGCTCTACCCGTTCTCCGAACTCGCCAAGCGCGCGCTCATCATGCAGGCCTTCGCCTATCATGAGGATCGCGACTACGAGGCGAGCCAGGCCGCCGCGCAGCGGTTTCTCGACTTCTATCCCGCCGACGAGGATGCGGCCTATGCCCAGTACCTGCTCGCGCTGGGATATTACGACCGGATCGACGACGTGGGCCGGGACGCCGGGCTCGCCTTTCAGGCAGCGCAGGCGCTGCGTGGGGTCTTCGAGGTCTATCCCGACAGCCCCTATGCGCGTTCGGCGCGTCTGAAGTTCGAACTGGCCTTCGACCGTCTCGCGGGCAAGGAAATGGAGGTTGGCCGCTACTACCTGAAGCGCGGTCACTACTCCGCTTCGGTCAACCGCTTCCGGACGGTCGTGGAAAGCTTTCAGGGTACGACCCATACCCCCGAGGCGCTCTACCGGCTGATCGAGGCCTATCTCTCGCTCGGTCTCGATGCCGAGGCGCAGACGGCCGGCGCGATTCTGGGCTACAATTACGAGGCCAGCGAATGGTACCAGGACGGGTTCGTCCTGCTCACCGGTCGCGGACTCAGGCCGTCGGCCGAGAGCGACGGCTGGCTCCGCGACGTCTGGGGCCGGGTGATCCGGGGCGAGTGGCTCTGATCGGGGACATTCAGTGCTCAGCGCACTCGACATTCGCGACATGCTCATCATCGACCGGCTGGAGCTTCGCTTCCAGCCGGGTCTGAACGTGCTGACCGGCGAGACCGGGGCGGGCAAGTCGATATTGCTCGACGCGCTCGGGTTCGTGCTGGGCTGGCGGGGCCGGGCGGAACTCGTCCGCCAGGGCGCTGGCGACGGCGAGGTGACGGCGGTGTTCGAGCTGGGCCCCGACCATCCTGCGCGGAATGTGCTCGACGCGGCGGGGTTGCCGGCGGAGGACGAGCTTATCCTGCGCAGGTTGAACACCGCGGAGGGCCGCAAGACGGCCTGGGTCAACGACCGGAGGGTGTCGGGCGAGGTTCTGCGGTCGCTTTCGGACACGCTCGTCGAGCTTCACGGGCAGCAGGACGACCGGGGGCTCCTGAACCCCTCGGGTCACCGGGCGCTTCTCGACGCGTTCGGGGGCAGTGAGGGCGCCCGGGCCGCGGTGCGCGAGGCGTGGTCTGTCTGGCGCAGCGCGGTTGCGGCGCGCGAGGAGGCGGCGGCTGCGGTGGCCGAGTTGCAGGGCGAGGAAGACTATCTCCGCCACGCCGTGAGTGAGCTTGACGCGCTCGCCCCCGAAGCCGGAGAGGAGGCCGCGCTCGACGCCCGCAGGCGGCTGATGCAGGGGGCCGGGCGAATTCGCGAGGAGGTCGCGCGGGCGCATGCGGCGCTCGGGTCCGACGGCGCGGAGGCGCTGCTGACCGATGCGGCGCGCTGGCTCGAGGACGCGGCCGGGGAGGCCGGGGGCCGGCTCGACGGCCCGCTCGAGGCGCTCGCCCGCGCGATGGACGCGCTCGGCGAGGCCGAGCAAGGGGTCGCGGGCGCGCTTGCCGATCTCGAGCATGATCCGGGCGAGCTTGAACGCGTCGAAGAGCGGCTCTTCGCGATCCGGGCGCTGGCGCGCAAGCACGGGGTGCTCGCCGATGACCTCGGAGATTTCTCCGAGGGGCTCCGGGCGCGGCTCGACCGGCTCGATGCGGGCGAGGGCGACCTTGCCGCGCTCGATGCGGCGGTGGTAGCGGCGGCGGCGGAATACGACGGGGCGGCGGCGAAGCTGAGCGCCGCGCGCCGTGAGGCGGCCGGGCGGCTCGACGCGGCGATGGCCGGCGAACTGGCCCCGCTGAAGATGGAACGCGCCGATTTTCGCACCGAAGTCTCGCAGGCGGAGGCCGGGCCGGCGGGGCGCGACGGCGTCGCGTTCCGGGTGGCCACCAATCCCGGTGCGCCGGCGGGGCCGCTCGACAAGATCGCCTCCGGCGGCGAGCTTTCGAGGTTCCTCCTTGCGCTGAAGGTGTGCCTGACCGCGAACGACACCGGCAAGACCCTCATCTTCGACGAGATCGACCGGGGCGTGGGCGGGGCGACGGCGGATGCGGTGGGCCGGCGGCTGGCGAACCTCGCCGCAGGCACGCAGGTGCTCGTGGTCACCCATTCGCCCCAGGTCGCCGCTCTCGGCCGGCACCACTGGCGGGTGGAAAAGGAGGTGGCCGGAGGGACGACCCTGAGCCGCGTCGTGCCGCTCGACGCGCCCGCGCGGGTCGACGAGATCGCCCGGATGCTGTCGGGCGAGGCGGTGACCGACGAGGCGCGCGGTGCTGCGCGCAAGCTGCTAGGGGGCTAGGGCCTGAGCGATACAAGCCCTTGAAATTCCTCCCCGCCCCTTTGCCTTTGGCGACATAATGCGTAGCATGCGGTTGCCGGGCACATGTGGCCCGGCCCGGAGGAGACGGGACCAGCGGGCGGCCCCGATGCTTTGCCTCGAAGACCCCGCCGCCCGCCCGAGAGCAGCCTCCGGATGGACAAGCAGACCCAGTCGATCATCGCGAGGCAGGTCGAGGACGCCATGACCGCCTTCCGCGACGGTTGGGGGGTGCTCAAGAAGCGCGGGCCGAGCCAGCTGCAATTCTGGTTTCTCGCGCTGCTCATCGGGATCGCCGCGGGGTTTGCGGCCCTGCTCTTCCGCAAGAGCATCACCTGGCTGCAATCCACGGTCTACGGTGCCGAAGACATCCGCGCGATCCACACATTCGCGGAAACCCTGCCGTGGTGGCTCGTGCTCGTCGTGCCCATCCTCGGCGGTCTTGTCGTGGGACTGATCTTTCATTTGTTCACGCCCGACGGACGGGTGCGCTCGGTGGCCGATGTCATCGAGGGTGCCGCGATGCACGACGGGCGGGTCGAGGTGAAGGCGGGGCTGGCCTCGGCCGCCGCCTCGCTCATCACCCTCTCGACGGGCGGCTCGACAGGCCGCGAAGGTCCGGTGGTACACCTTGCCGCGATCATCTCGACGAAGGTGTCGGACTGGATCGACGCGCGCGGCATCACCGGCCGCGACCTCATGGGCTGCGCCGTGGCCGCCGCCGTCTCGGCCTCGTTCAACGCGCCCATTGCCGGCACACTCTTCGCCCTCGAGGTGGTGCTGAGGCACTTCGCCGTGCATGCCTTCGCGCCCATCGCCATCGCCGCCGCAGCGGGCACGGTCATAAACCGCCTCGAATTCGGCGGGCTCACCGAATACACGCTGGCGGAAGAGGGGACGCTGCAATTCTACGTGGAGCTGCCGGCCTTTCTGCTTCTGGGCCTCGTCTCGGGGCTCGTGGCGGTCGTGTTCATGCGCGCGATCTTCTGGAGCGAAGATACGGGCACATGGCTCCAGACCCGTCTGCGCATCCACGGCATCCTGCGCCCGGCGATCGCGGGCGCGATTCTGGGTGCCATCGCCATTGCCTACCCCCATATCATCGGCGTCGGTTACGAGACCGTGTCGGCGGCGCTGACCGGCAACCTTCTTCTCCACGAAGCCATCGTCTTCACCATCATCAAGACCGTCGCGGTGGCGGTGACCATCGCCGGGCGCATGGGGGGCGGGGTGTTCTCGCCCTCGCTGATGGTCGGTGCGATGACGGGGCTCGCCTTCGGCATCATCGCCACGGGCCTTCTGCCCGACGTCTCGGGATCGGAGACGCTCTATGCCCTCGCCGGAATGGGGGCCGTCGCAGCGGCGGTGCTCGGCGCGCCGATCTCGACGACGCTCATCGTCTTCGAACTGACCGGCGACTGGCAGACGGGTATCGCGGTGATGGTCTCGGTCTCGGCTTCGACCGCGATTGCCTCGCGCATGGTCGACCGGTCGTTCTTTCTCACCCAGCTCGAGCGGCGCGGGGTGCATCTCGCAGCCGGGCCGCAGGCCTATCTTCTGGCGATGTACCGGGTGGCGAACGTGATGCGCACACCCGGGGACCCCAAGGCGCCGCCCGAAGAGACGGTCTGGAAGGCGATCGAGGACGGGGTCTCGATCGGCCCGAATTCCACTCTCGAGGACGCGATGCCGATGTTCGATCAGACCGGCCGGCCGTTCCTGCCGGTGGTCGAACTGGGCGGCGAGGCGAGGACGCCGAAGCTCAGGGGCGTGCTCTTCCAGGTCGATGCGCTGAAGGCCTACAACCGGGCGCTGGCGGCGACCGCCGCCGAGGAGCACTCCTAGGCGCCGCGGCTAGAGCTTTTCGACCGCGACGGTGTCTGACGGGTAGAAGGCGAGGTGTCCCGCGATCCGCTCGGCGCCGGGGTTCGGGGTCTCGTAGGACCAGGCGGCGTCGGCCAGCACCGTGCTCTTGGTAACGATGGAATAATGCGTCGCCTCGCCCTTGTGGGGGCAGGTCGTGCGCTTGCCGGTCTTTTCGAGAAACGCCATCGCGATGTCGTCGCGGGGAATGTAGATCACCGGCCGGTGGCCGTTCTCCACCAGCTCCAGCGCGTTCGAGGTCTCGCCGAGAACCGCGCCGCCGGCGCGGACCACCCATTTGCCCGCTGCCGGATGAATCCTGATATCGTCAGCCATGGTATCCTCCGTTTTGCGGATAGAGCCTTTCGCCCTTACGTGACACGCGCGTGTCACACAGGCCGGGTCGCCCCGGCCAGCCATCGCCTCGTGCTATCGGTAACGCGCGGGGAAATCAAACGGTCGACCTCCTCGTGATAGCTGTTGAGCCAGGCCCGTTCGGCCGGCGCGAGAACGGTCTCATCGATGAGCCGCCGGTCGATGGGCGCGAAGGTGAGGGTTCGGAAGGCGAGCTGGTCGCGGTCGTCACCGCCGTCGAGCGAAGGGGCCTCCTCGACGACGAGAAGGTTCTCGATGCGGATGCCGAACGCCCCTTCGCGGTAATAGCCCGGCTCGTTCGACAGGATCATGCCGGGTTCCAGCGGCACCTTCGAGCGCCGCGACAGCCCCTGCGGGCCTTCGTGGACGGAGAGATAGACCCCGACCCCGTGGCCGGTGCCGTGGTCGAAATCCTGCCCGGCCATCCAGAGGGGCGCGCGGGCCAGAGGGTCGAGGTCGCGGCCGGTCAGGCCCCGCGGCCAGCGGGCGCGCGAGATGGCGATCATGCCCTGCAGCACACGGGTGAAGCAGGCGCGCTGCTCGTCGGTCGGCATGCCGATGGCGATGGTGCGGGTGATGTCGGTGGTGCCGTCGAGATACTGGCCGCCGGAATCGACGAGAAGAAGCTCGCCCGGACGAACCGGGCGGTTGGTCTCGCGGGTCACACGGTAATGCACGATCGCGCCATGGGGGCCGGCCCCTGCGATGGTGTCGAAGGAGATGTCGCGGAGCGCGTCGGTCGCGCGCCTGCAGGTCTCGAGCTTTTCGACCACGTCGATCTCGGTGAGCGCGCCCTTCGGCGCTTCGGCGTCGAGCCAGGCGAGAAACTCCGCCATTGCCGCGCCGTCGCGCAGATGGGCCTCCGATGTCGCGGCGATCTCCGCCGGCGTCTTTTTCGCCTTCGGGAGCGCGCAGGGATCGTCGCCCGCAACGGGCTCGACCGGTTGGCCCGCGTCACGGCGGGCGGCGAGGTGTGACCAGATGGCAAAAGGGGCGGAACTCCGGTCGATGCGGACGGCCCCTTCGAGGTGGTCGAGGCCGCCTGTCAACTCGCCGTAGCTGTGGACGGCGGCGACGTTGCCCATGTGGCCGTCGGGAACGGCCCCGCGGTCGCTGTCGCAGAAAAGGATGACGGAGGCATCGTCGCGCAGGATGGCCCAGGCATGGGCGATGGGCGTCCGGGGAATGTCGCCGCCGCGGATGTTGAGCGCCCATGCGATGCTGTCGGGCAGGGTGAGAACCGCAGCGCTCTGGCCGGCATCGCGCAACGCTTCGGCAAGGGCGGCCTGCTTGTCGGCGGCGGTTTCTCCCGCGAGCTCTTCGGGGTAGGCGAAGAGCGGGGCGGCGGGCCGGCCCGGGCGGCCCTCCCAGACCGCATCGACGAGGTTGTCGGTGGGCACGGTCTCGATTCCGGCCTCGGACAGCCGCTTTTCGAGCGCCTCGATGGCCTCGGCGGTATGCAGCCAGGGATCGAACCCGAGCCGCGCGCCTTTGCCGAGCCGGTCGGCGACCCAGTCGCCGGGCTTCGTCTTCGGCCAGGGCACGGGGGTGAAATGCGCGGTATCGACCTGGGAGCGGACCTGAACGGTGTAGCGGCCGTCGATGAAGACGCCGGCTTCCCCGGCGAGGACTACGGCAAAGCCCGCCGAGCCGGTGAAGCCCGTGAGCCACGCGAGCCGGTCGTCGCAGGGGGCCACGTGTTCGCCCTGGTGGGCGTCGGCACGCGGGACCACGAAGGCATCGAGGCCGACCTGCGCCATCTTCTCGCGGAGCCGCGCGAGGCGGGCGGGGCCGTCCTGCGGCGACGTGGTCGCCTCGAAGTTCTGGAAGCTCATGAGGCGCGCTTCATGCCCATCACCCGCGCGCGCGCCCGGGGGTCGCTGTCGAAGAGCGCGGCGAGCTGTTCTGTCATCGCGCCCGCGAGTTGCTCGACATCGGTGATCGTCACCGCCCGGTCGTAGTAGCGCGTCACGTCGTGGCCGATGCCGATGGCGAGGAGCTCGACGAGTTTCTTCCGCTCGACCATGGCGATGACGTCGCGCAGGTGCTTTTCGAGGTAGTTGGCGGGGTTCACCGACAACGTCGAATCGTCGACGGGAGCGCCGTCGGAGATGACCATGAGGATCTTGCGCGCCTCCCGTCGCCCGGCCATGCGCCGGTGCGCCCATTCGAGCGCCTCGCCGTCGATGTTCTCTTTCAGGAGCCCCTCCTTCATCATCAGGCCGAGGTTCTCGCGGGAGCGCCGCCAGGGGGCGTCTGCGGATTTGTAGATGATGTGGCGGAGGTCGTTCAGACGGCCGGGAACCTGCGGACGGCCGGCATGGAGCCAGGCCTCGCGCGCCTGCCCGCCCTTCCAGGCGCGGGTGGTGAAGCCGAGGATCTCGACCTTGACCTGACAGCGCTCGAGGGTGCGGGCGAGAACGTCCGCACAGATCGCGGCGATGGAGATCGGCCGGCCGCGCATCGAGCCCGAATTGTCGAGAAGAAGCGTGACGACGGTGTCGCGAAACTCGGTGTCCTTCTCGACCTTGAAGGACAGGGGCGTGGTGGGGTTGGCGACGACCCGCGCGAGACGGCCGGCATCGAGGATGCCTTCCTCGCGGTCGAACTCCCAGGACCGGCTCTGCTGCGCCTGAAGACGGCGCTGGAGCTTGTTGGCAAGGCGCGACACTGCCCCTTTCAGCGGCTCGAGCTGTTGGTCGAGATAGGCGCGCAGACGCTCGAGCTCGGCAGGTTCGGCGAGGTCTTCGGCGCGGATTTCCTCATCGAAACCGGTGGAATAGACCTCGTAATTCGGGTCCGCGTCGGAGACCGGCGAGGGGGGCGGCGGCTCCAGCGGCGCCTCGCCCTCGGGCATTTCGGCCTCCTCGCCCATCTCCTGGTCGGCGAGATCGTCCATCGAGACCGTGGCTTCGGCGGCATCGTCCTGCTGTTCCTGGGACTGGTCGGGGGCCGCTTCGGTGTCGTCGGACTGGTCGTTCTCGTCGCCCTGGCTCTCGGGCGTGTCTTCGGGGCTTTCCTCGCCCTCGGCTTCCTCGTCGGCCCCTTCCTCGTCAGGGTCTTCGCCGAGCTGATCGCCGTAGCCGAGGTCTTCTATCATCTTCCGGGCGAAGCGCGCGAAGGCGGCCTGATCGGTCAGCGCGCCCTCCAGCCCGCCGAGGGTCTCACCGGCCTGGCCCTCCATGAAGTCGCGCCAGAGCTCGAGCACGTTGTCGGCCCCCGCGGGCAGGTCGCGGCCCGTGGCGAGATTGCGGATGAGGTAGCCCGCGGCGACGGCGAGCGGGGCTTCGGTTGCGTCGGTGATCTGGCCGTAGCCTTTTCGAAGCGCCTCCGCGGCGATCGTGGCGTCGATGTTGCCGGCCGTGCCCGGCATGGTGCGTGCGCCGACCGCTTCGCAGCGGGCGGTCTCCATCGCGTCGTAGAGCTCGCGTGCCATCTGGCCCGCCGGCGCGTAGCGGCTGTAGGTCGCCGGGCTGTGGTACTTGTGGCGCAGCGCATAGGCGTCCGCCGTGCCGCGGGCGAGCAGCACCTCGTCGCGCGTCATCCTCCGGGTCACCTGGGGAAGGCGCACCTGGTCGCCGGACACACCCGGCGGGTCCACGCTGTAGCTGACCGCGAGGTCGGGGTCGTCGGCGATGACCTTCGTGGCCTCCGCGAGCGCCTTCTTGAACGGGTCGGCCGGGTTGTCGGCGGGTTTGCTCATGCTCATGGATAAAGCACCGGGCCGCGGCAGTGACAAGTGGTGCGGCGTTTTCGACCGACCCCGCGGCATTTGGTGAGCATGGTAACAGATTCATGACGAAGCTGTGCCATGCCCTGTGGTATGGTTTGTGTCATGACCCTTGTTTCCGAGCAGTCGAAGTGGGTCGCGGCGCTGGTATTCGGCGCTCTTCTCGCTGGTTCGCCCGCGGCGGCGGGGACCGATTATTCCGCAACATGCCGGTATCTCGCGGCGGTTGCCTTCAAGGACATGCGCACCGAGGCGCAGGCGACGTTCCGCACCGAACTTGCCGACGATTGCCATGATGCCCTCTCGGTTTCACGCTCGGGCGACATCGCGGCCCGAAGCCGGGCCGTCGATTATCTCGCTCAACTCGACGCTTACCGGCAGGTGATGATCGAGATGCTTCTCGCCCGGGCGGAGGCGCCGGGCGAAGCCGAGATCGGCGGTCGCGGCGTGCTGACATCGGCCATACGGCCTGTGAGCAGAGCCGGCGGTTACCTGATCGCCCGGCGGCTCGGCGTCGTGCGCACGCACGAGAGCTGGACCGAGTGGCGTCAGTCGGTGGCGCTGAGCATTTCGTCCGACCGGCCCTAGCCGAGGCTCATCGCCGCCGCGCTCTCGGGAAGTTCCTCGTCGAAGCAGCGCTGGTAGAACTCGGCCACCGTCTCGCGCTCGAGTTCGTCGCATTTGTTGAGGAACGTCAGGCGGAAGGCGTAGCCCACGTCGCGGAAGATTTCCGCGTTCTGCGCCCAGGCGATGACCGTGCGGGGTGACATCACCGTGGAGAGGTCACCGGCCATGAAGGCCGTGCGGGTCATGTCGGCGACGGTGACCATGTGGCCGACGGTCTTGCGCCCCTTCTCGGTGTTGTAATGAGGGCATTTCGCCAGGACGATCGCCGCCTCTGCGTCATGGCTGAGGTAGTTCAGCGTCGCCACCAGCGACCAGCGGTCCATCTGGCCCTGATTGATCTGCTGGGTGCCGTGGTAGAGGCCCGTCGTATCACCCAGCCCCACGGTGTTCGCGGTCGCGAAAAGCCGGAAGTAGGGGTGCGGTGTGATGATCTCGTTCTGGTCGAGCAGGGTAAGCTTGCCGTCGGTCTCGAGCACGCGCTGGATGACGAACATCACGTCGGCGCGGCCCGCGTCGTACTCGTCGAACACGATCGCGCAGGGGTTGCGCAGCGTCCAGGGCAGGATGCCCTCCTGAAACTCGGTCACCTGACGGCCATCGCGCAGCTTGATCGCGTCCTTGCCGATGAGATCGATGCGGCTGATGTGGCTGTCGAGATTGACCCGCACCGCAGGCCAGTTGAGCCGGGCGGCGACCTGTTCGATATGCGTCGACTTGCCCGTGCCGTGGTAACCCTGGATCATCACCCGGCGGTTGTGCGTGAAGCCTGCGAGGATGGCGAGCGTGGTTTCGGGGTCGAACTTGTAGGTGGAATCGAACGCCGGAACGCGGTCGCTGCGCTCGGCGAAACCCTTCACCGTCATGTCAGTATCGATGCCGAAAGTCTCGCGGACCGATATTTCCTCGGTGGGCCGCGCCGTGGCGTCGAGGGCGCCGTCTGCCATGCTCCGTCTCCTTCGCTCGGCCGTGTCCGGACCGGCGTGACGTGCAACATATCCCCGCCCGTTGCAAGGGGAAGGCTTGCCCCGTGCCGGCAATTGTCGGACCACGCGCACCGGGGCGGCGCGGGCGATATTCCTGGCAGCGCGCGACAGGGCGGAGGAACGGCCGGGGCGGAACGCGCAGGGTGGCCCCGGCGGTCCTCCCGACGCTCTATCGCCCGACGTTCGCGCACCGTGTCGATGCCGCCTTGCGTCTCCCGGGGGCACCGGGGACAGGCCTGGGATGTCCGGATCGGGGAGGAGGCGTCGGCGTACCCGGGCAACGGGCTTTCGCCGATGATCCGGTCATCGCACTTGCGGAGGACATCGTGCCGGCGGTGTCGGCAGAGCCGCCGGGCGGCCCGCTCACCGGCGTGCCTGCCGGCGAGGCGATCGGTTCCGGGGCGCTCGCGGAAGCCCGGGCGGTAACCGACGATCATCGGCGGCGATCCTCGCGTGCCGGGCGCGGGCGTCCGCCGACGGAACCCGTCACTTCAACACTTCGTCAGCGAACGCGCTTTCGGTTCAAGTGAAGGGGTCGAACCTCCATATCTGGGAACAAGGCGGCAATCAGGGCCGTGTGTCGATCACGGACACCAACCAGTCGACCGGTGTGATTCATGCGATGGGCACGGTGCTTCTGCCGCGCTGACGAGAGGGTCGGGCCGCGCCCGCGGTCAAGGGAGCGCGGTCCTGCAACAAGGAGACAGCCATGAAACGTCGATCATTTCTCTCCACGGCACTCGCCGCCAGCGTTCTCGCCCGGAGCGCGTCGGCCGCTGAATTCGAGGTCGTCCGAAGCGATGCCGAATGGCGGGCGATGCTGACGGACCTCGAGTACCGGGTCATGCGCCAGGACGGCACAGAGCCGGCCGGGTCGAGTCCGCTCGACAAGATCTACGCAGCGGGCACATACCACTGCAAGGGCTGCGACCTTCCACTCTACTCCTCCGAAACAAAGTATGACAGCGGCACCGGCTGGCCTTCGTTCTGGCGGGCGCTGCCCGATGCCGTGGCCACCAGGCCTGATCGGACGTTCTTCATGGTGCGCACGGAGGTGCATTGCCGACGCTGCGGGTCTCACCTCGGCCATATCTTCGACGACGGCCCCGCGCCCACGGGCAAGCGGCATTGCCTGAACGGGGCAAGCCTCGTGTTTCGCGCCGCCTGATCTGGTGACCGCGCGGGGGCGGAAGCGGCAGGGGCCGGCGCCGCCCGTCGCCGCGGACAGCGAACGCGAGGGGCGGCGCCGGTCCGGCAGGGCGGTGCCGCAACCTGT
>CAZPPH010000077.1:0-13348 GCA_964588375.1 uncultured Rhodobacterales bacterium
ATACATGGGCCGCGACCCGAAATTCGGGCCGTGGCGCGACACGCATCTCGAGATGCGCGGACCGGTCGTTGCGCAACTTCAGCTGATCTTTGCGGAGGACTGGCACTGGGCCACGGGCGAGATGCTGCTGGAGGCGCTGGACTGGAACGCCGCGCAGGCGCAGGAGGCGGATGCCACCGCCCTCCTCGTTCCCACGGGCCCCGCCGACAGCATGGAGACCGGTGCGCTCTTCTTCTTCGCCGCCATCGCCGCGGCGCGCGAGCGTGTCTGGATCGCCTCACCCTATTGCGTGCCGGACACCGACATCCTGACCGCGCTGAAACACGCGGCCCTTGCCGGGCGGGACGTGCGGCTTCTGGTGCCCGAGGTGATCGATCACCACATCCCCTGGCTCGCCGCCTTCGCCTATTTCGACGAATTGCGCGCGGCGGGCGTTCAGATCTGGCGGTATCAGCCGGGCTTCATGCACCAGAAGGTCGTGCTGGTCGACGACACGCTGGCCGCCATCGGCACGACAAATCTCGACAACCGATCCTTCCGGCTGAACTTCGAGGCGATGGTGCTGGGCTTCGACGCGCGTTTCGCGGCGGAGGTGGCGGGTTTTCTCGAGACCGATTTCGCCAACGCGACCCTGCTCGAAAAACCGCTCTCCGCGCAGCCCGCCCGCGTGCGGTACGGCGCGCCGGTCGCCCGCCTCTTCGCGCCGCTCCTCTGAGCCGGGATCAGCTGCCCGGTGCCGCCGCCTCGCCGCGCAGGCCGTTGAGGATGTCGGCCACCCTATCGCCCAGCCCGTCGAATGCCGAGGTGACGGCGCGGTCGATCAGCGCCTCCGGGTCCGCGGCAAGTTCGGTGACGGCTTCGGTGAGCCGGGCCAGTTCGGCCTCCACCCCGGCGATGCGCTGCTCGAGCGCGGCGCGGTCGGCCGCACCGTCCGAGCGAAGCTCGGCCAGTTCGGTACGGGTCGCGGCGATCTCTTCGGTCAGGGTGACGATCTCGGTGCGCAGCGGCAGCACCGTCTGCGCCGCCTCCTCGATCTGCCCGGACACGCGTTCGGCGGCCGAGAGCGCCCCCCAGGCCAGCCACAGGCAGAGCGCGGCGAGAAGGAGCGTGGCATTCAGGAGCGCGAGAACGAGGTTTCCGACGCTGCGCCCGAGACTACGTTCCGCCATCTCTCACCTCACGTTCTCTGAACCTCGGGCGGAGGTTGGCACGCCCGCCGTGGCGCCACAAGCAAGAGCGATCAACGCGGAGGTGCTTCGGTCCGGAGAAGCAGATTGCCGATGCCGGGAAAGAGGATGACGGTGACGACGCCCGCCATGACCAGAGACGCGCCGCACCAGCCCGGCATCGCGCCCCGGTCCACCGCGATCGCGGCGATGGCGACCACGAGCGGCAGTTGGGTGCCGGAATGGAAGGCCAGCGCGACACGCTGGCGGAGCGGCAGCGCGCCCGTGTAGAGGATCAGCGCGGGCACCCCCCGCGCGATGAGCATCATGAGGACGAAGACCGGCACCAACAGGATTGCGGTCGAAGAGCCCGCAAGCGCCGCGA
The DNA here is from genome assembly GCA_964588375.1 of uncultured Rhodobacterales bacterium. Taxonomy (GTDB): domain Bacteria; phylum Pseudomonadota; class Alphaproteobacteria; order Rhodobacterales; family Rhodobacteraceae; genus JASJAR01. The sequence goes on from CAZPPH010000077.1 coordinate 1,552, forward strand.
TGTCGAGCTCGGTGCCGGACGTGACGAAGAAGATGGGGATCAGGAAGCCGTATCCGACCGCCGAAAGCCGGTCCATCAGATCGTCGTGCAGGTCCTCGGGCAGCAGCGTCCGCAGCACAGCGCCCGCGACGAAGGCCCCGAGCACGAGGTCGAGGCCGAGGCTCTGGCCGAACAGCGCGAAGCTGACCGTGAGAAAGATCGCCAGACGGATGGGGAACTGGCCCGAACTGCTCATCGTGGCGCGGAAGACCGGAGGAAGCGGCAGTTGCCGGATGCGGTCGGCAAGTCCGATTGCCAGAAGCGCGGTCGCCGCGAAGACGACAAGGATGACGCTTTGCGCTCCGAACCCCGCTGCGCCAGCCAGGACGAGCGACAGTGCAACGAGCGGCAGTGCCTCGCCCACCGCGCCCGAGGCGAGAACGAAAGGGCCATAGGGCGGCCTGAGCAATCCGGCGTCCTTCAGGATGGGCATCAGCGCCCCGATCGCGGTCGTTGCGATGGCGATGGCGATGAAGCCCGCACCGGTGAAGAGCCCGAGCGCCTGGCCGCCGAGGCCGAGCGCAAGCGCGATAAGGAGCGAAAGCATCCATCCCCGCAGGGCAAGCCTCGTAGGCGCGCCCCGCACCTCGCGTGGATTGATCTCGAGCCCCGCGATCAGGAACAGGATCGCGAGACCGAGTTCAGACAGGACATCGAGGATCAGGTTGTGGTGGACAAGGCCCATGCCTTGCGGTCCGATCGCCACGCCGAAAAGGATCTCCAGCACCACCGCCGGAATGATGGCAAGACGCAGGACCGCCGGAACGAGGGCAGCCAGAGCAATGGCGAACGACACAGCGATAGTGCCTATGGCAAAATCCGTGCCGTCCATCCGATCCTCGCCGCCGATTATCCTTCAGGATGAACCTGCCCGCTTACGGTGAAACCCGGAAGTCCTTTTCGCGGCCGGGGATGACGAGGACAACGTTGTAAAAAGAATGGCTATCGCCTATCGGAAGAGGGCAGTCGGCGATTTCAGGAGGTCATTCAGTGATTCGATTTCTTTGGTCCACCATTGCATATCTGGTCGCGAATGCGGTCGGGCTCCTGATCGCGGTCGTGCTTCTGCCCGGCTTCACGATAGATGCACTGGCCTTCGTTCTTGCGGTAGCCGTTTTCTCTCTGGTGCAGTCCGTGCTGGGCCCGCTGATCACGAAAATTTCCTTCAAGAGCTTTCCGCAATTGATGGGGGGCATCGCGCTGGTCACGATTTTCGTGGGTCTGTTCGTGACCGACATCATCATGGACGGAATGGCGATCGGCGGTATCGCGAACTGGCTGGCCGCGACCCTTCTGGTCTGGATCGGCAGCCTCGTCGCGTCCATTCTTCTTCCGATCTACGTGTTCAAGCAATTGTCGGAAAAGGCCGGGAACAATGGCTGAGCCGCGGCGTCGCAGGCTCTTCTTTCGCCAGTCCTTTGGACGCGGTGCGTAGCCGTGTTCGCGGTTCGGTTGCGTTTTCGCTTTCGGCCAGAGCGCCGTAGCGGGGTGCCGAATTTCCGGCCAAGCCGCAGTGGCGGTATTTGAAGCTCATGGGTAACAGTCCAGAGGGCGGTTCGCCTGTCGATGTGGCAGGGCCCAACTTGGCTCTGGATCGAACGCGGGTCTTGTTGTCCAATCTCTCCGATTGGGCGGGAGAGGGTATTCGGCACACGCACGGCCCGGCTTGGGTGGCCGAAATGGAGGGGATTTGGAAATGAAGAACTGGTTTCTCTGGATGGTCGTGGGGATCCTGTCCATCATCGCGGGTATCGTCGCATTGGCGAACCCGTTCGCCGCGACACTGACGGCGGAACTGATGGCGGGTTACCTGTTCCTGGCCATTGGTATCCTGACGCTGGTGTCCGCGTTCCAGGACCAGGGTTGGGGCGCGCGGATCTGGGCGCTGCTGCTGGGCGCGCTGATCACCGTCTTCGGCTTCAATCTCGTCACGAAGCCGCTCGAGGGCATCGTTCAGCTGACCCTGATCGTGGCGACCCTGATGATGATCATGGGGATTTTCCGGATCGTGATCGCCTTCACACCAATGGCGGCAGGCGCGCGCGGTTTCCTGATCCTGGCGGGGCTGGTGTCGATCGTCCTGTCGATCATGATCTTCACGAACTTCCCGTGGTCGAGCGTCGTGGTGCTGGGCATTTTCCTCGCGATCGAACTGATCTCGAACGGTGTGTCGATCATATTCCTGGCACTCGACCGACGGGAGCCCGAGAAGGCCTGACGGCTGCAATGCGGCTTGCGGCTGCGCGCGGGGTCGTTCTTCGCATCAAGCGCCGCAAGAGCCCGCCACACGGAATGCCATCAAGAGGGACCATGCCGCACAGACGTTCCGCTTCAAGCGTTATCACCGTAACGGCCGCAGCCGTGCTCGCGGCCGTGGCGCTGGCTCCTGTCCCTGTCTCGGCCGAGGAAGGCGCCGCAATGCGCGGCGTTCCGTACCTGACGATCCGGAACAGGACTGGCGACACCGACCCGGCGCGTTTCTACGGCGATGAACGCGGCGAACTCGACGCCGGGTATTGCGATATCTCGGAACGGCGGCTCGACATACTCACGTCCGTCGCCGCGGCCGCGCCCTTCCGCGTTCCCGACGAGATCCTCCGCGTCGAGAACGTTCGCCCGACGCCCATCGACGATGTGCTCGAAACGCTCGCCGAGAGCAGCGAAGGCGCCGCGCCGCTGCTCTACACCCATGGATTTTTCATCGACTTCGAGAAGGGGTGCCGCCGCGCGACGGTGATGCAGGAAAGCGCGGGGCTGGAGGGGCGCTTCATGTGGTTCAGCTGGCCCTCCGACGGGAGCCTGCTGAACTACACCCATGACGAGGCGGACCTCTACTGGAGCGTGCTGGACCTCGCCGAGACCATCGTCGCGCTGGAGGAGCGCTTCGGCGCCGGGCAACTGAACCTCGCGGGTCATAGCCTCGGCGGGCGCGGCATCGTGCTCGCCATCCACGACGTGGCGGCGCAACGGCCGGACGTGAGGCTGGGAGATGTCGTTCTGCTGGCGCCTGACATGGATTTTGACGTCTTCGAGCGGCTCTTGCCGCGTATCCGGCCGATCGTCCGAAGCATCACGGTTTACGTCGCAGAGGGAGACAGGCCCCTCGCGCTGTCCGAAAGGGTGCACGGATACCCGCGTCTCGGCCAGTCCGGCAATGACGCATCGCGCCTCGACGGCGTCGACGTGATCGACCTGAGCGACCTTCAGGTTCAAAGCCCGACCGGCCATCTCTACCACGTCTACAACGACGAGGTGGGCGCGGACATCGGCCAGCTGCTGGACGAAGGCTTGCCGCCCGCATCGCGCCGGAACATGCTGCAGGCGGGACCGAACCTGTGGCGCCTGCAACGCGGGGAGTGACGCGGCGTGGGTTTGCTTGCAGGCGATCGTCGGCCCTCGAGGCGGTCGGTATCGACATTCAGGAGGAAGATTTGGAGGCAACCATGATAAAGGCCCCTGGCAATGGGCGTCGGACCCTGGCCTGGATGGCAGGGCTTGCCCTGCTGACGGCAACCACACCGGTCGCGGCGCAGGAGTTCAACCCCGCGCTGGGCGCGGAGGCCCTCGCCCTGATGGGGGATGGACGGATCGCCCTGCAGAACGGCGATAACGCCTTCGATTGCGCCCTGATCGCCGGACCGGAGGCCGTCACCGTCGGCGATTGCCGCCCCGGCGGGGATGCCGTGGCGCTGCTGTCGGCGCTGTCCGACGAGGATTGGCAGGCGTTGGTGCGCGATACGCTTCTCGACGAACAATGCCGATTGTCGGCCTTCGGCGCCGTAGCCGAGGTCGTGGCCGACGCGGCCGAGGCAAACGGCGTGGACCCTGGCACCATCGACCGAGCGCGCGTGGCCCTCAGCGCCCGTGCCGACGCCGCTGTTGCGCAGATGCTGCAAGACGGTCGGCTGACCTATCGCGGCGGCGAACTCGCACTCGACGCATGCCCGTGAACCTTGCCAAAGCTCGTGGGGCGCGCCGGCCTTGCGCCTGATACAGACGATCTACGGCGGCCTGCGCGACGTCTGGCTCGACGCCCGGGCGCGGGGCATATTGCTCTTCGCGTTTTCGATGATCGCCATCGCCACGCTGACGTTCTGGCTGCTGGAAGGCTGGTCGCTTCTGGATTCGGCGTTCTTCGCAGTCGTCACGATTTCGACCGTGGGATACGGCGAACTGGTGCCGCAAACCGTTCTGGGCAAGCTTTTCACGATGTTCTACATCCTCGTGGGCCTCGGTGTCTTCGTCGCGGCGGCTTCGGCTGTGGCGGATGCCCTGCTGCGCCGGCGCGCGCAGGATAGCGACGAAGAAAAATGATGCCTTTCGTTTTCTTGTATAACATCTTGCTCATCCGCCATCGCGGCGTCGTAGCAGCTTGCACAGCGGGAAGGTTCCCATGACACAAGACAGCTTGGCCTATTCCATCGACGGAATTTCCTTCCGGTTTTCCGCCGCCCCCGATTCCGGTCTGGAGCTGGGCGGATACGTGCGCGTCGACACCGAGGGCGGCGCCGAGTATCTCGGGCAGATCCTCGATATCGAGCTCGGCATGGACGAGACCGGCGAACGCCGGCTTGCCGGATGCGGCGCGATACGGGCGGTTGCGCATGGCAAGGCGACCAGCTTCGGGGCAGCGCGCCTTTCGGTGGCCGACCCGAAGGACGTCGGGGGCCATTTCGACACGAAACGCGGCAGCAAGGCCGGGCTCGTGATCGGCGCGATGCGCCAGGTGGCGGATGAGGTGCCGGCGACGCTACAGGCCGCAGGCTTCGGCCGGCACACGCTGGTCTGCGGCCAGTCGGGGTCCGGCAAGACCTATTCGCTGGGCGTCGTGCTCGAGCGGCTTCTCCTCGAGACGGATCTGAGGATCGCCGTGCTCGACCCGAACTCCGATTATGTGCGCCTGGGGGAACTGAGCGATGCCGCTACGCTCGGCATGCAACCGCAAGCCCATGCCACCCTCTCCAAACGCTATGATGCTGCGGTAGGCGGGCTCTCGGTGCACGGCACACGGCCCGGCCAGAAGCCGCTGCGCTCGCGCTTCGGGCGGCTTGCGATGGCGCAGCAGGCGCTGGTGCTCGACCTCGATCCGATCCACGACGCGCGCGAATACAACGTCTTCCGCCGGATTGTGACGGACATCGGCAGCACCGAATATTCGCTTGGCGATGTGCGCCAAAGGGCGGCGGCGATGTTCGACGACGCCTCCCGCAACCTCGCAATTCGCATCGAGAACCTCGATGTCGAGGATCTGGGCATCTGGGCGCCAAATGGCGAGCCGGCGATGACCGATCTCGTGCCCGAGGACTGGCGCACGCTCGTTCTGGACCTCGGCAGCCTTCCCACGCCCGGCGAACGCTCGATGATGGCGGCCAGCGCCGTGGCGCATTTCTGGCAGTCCCGCCACGACCGCAAGCCCACGCTTCTCGTCATCGATGAAGCCCACAATGTGTGTCCCCAGACGCCGGCGGACCGTTTCCAGGCGATGGCCTCCGAGGAACTGGCCGCGATCGCCGGAGAGGGGCGCAAGTTCGGCCTCTATCTGCTGCTCGTGACGCAGAGGCCCGAAAAGCTTCACGTCAACGTGCTGTCGCAATGCGAGAACCTGCTTCTCATGAGAATGAACTCAGCGGCCGATATCGAGCACCTTTCGCAGGTCTTCTCCCATGTGCCCGCCGCGCTCATCCGCCAGGCGTCGACCTTCGGTCTTGGCCAGGGGCTGGCCGCGGGCCGGATCGCGGCGGACCCCATGATGTTCCAGACCGGCACCCGTTACTCGGTTGAGGGCGGGGGTGATATTCCGGCGACATGGGCGCAGCGTCGCGACGGCTGACGCGACCCGCGCGCGATGCCGGCCACATGATGCCGGACACGGGGGCCGGCGACGGGGGCCGGCGACGGGGGGCGTTCCGTCACGAGGCGTTCTATCCGGCGCCTTCTTCGAATGTCTTGAGAGCCGGACGGTCGAGCAGTTCGATCTCCCGGTAGCCAAGGCGCAATGCTCCGGCGGCCTCGAGTTCCCGGAGCGCGGCATTCGTCCGGCGCCGTGACAGCTTCGCGATCGACGCGAGTTCGCCTTGCGTCAGTTCCAGCCGTCCGTTCCAGCCCGGCCCGCCCCGGTCGACGCGCAGCAGGCAGGAGCTGACGCGCCGCAGCGGCTCGACGAGACCGAGGGCCACGGCTGCGTCGATGGCCATGCCCTGGTTGGCCACGGACATCATGAGCATATGCTGAAGCATCGCCGGATGCCTGTCGCAGATGCGGCCGATCTCAACCCGGCTGAGACGGAGGAGCTGTGTGTCGCGCCGCACCGCGATGTCGAAGCGGCGCGGGTGTCCGGTAACCGCGGCCAGATCGCCGATCCACCATCCGGGCCCGGCCACATGCGCGAGGGAGCGGTCCTCGCCCCACAACGGCAGATGCAGATCGAGCCGACCTGATACGATGCCGAAGATACCTCCGGCCGGATCACCCATACCGTAAAGCGCCCGCGCCTCCCGTGCGTTTATGAGATCGCAGCGGCGCTTGACCTCGTCCCTCAGCTCGCCCGACGCCTGCGAGAGCCAACCCATGCCGTCCAGCATCATCCTAAGCTCCTCCAACTACCGAAAATAATCCTGAATTGAGAACAGCGGAACAGTCTTTTGCAGTTAACGATTTAATAACTCGCGAGGCAAAGCTCGATGCTGTGAAAGCGAGGGGCCGCGCAGACGGCGTTTGATCGACACGGGTGATCGACATGAACAAGCTCGCGGCGGAGTTCATCGGAACGTTCTGGCTCGTCTTCGGCGGATGCGGCAGCGCCGTGCTCGCGGCCGGCTTCCCCGAGGTCGGGATCGGCCTTCTGGGGGTCTCGCTCGCCTTCGGCCTGACGGTCCTGACGATGGCCTATGCCGTGGGACATGTCTCGGGCGGCCACTTCAACCCGGCCGTCTCGCTGGGCCTTGCCCTGGCCGGACGGTTCGGCTGGGGCGATCTGGCGCAGTACTGGGTCGCGCAGGTCCTGGGCGGGCTCTGCGGCGCGGCGGTTCTCTTCGCCATAGCTTCGGGCGGGCCGGACTGGACGGCGGGCGGGTTCGCATCGAACGGCTATGGCGCCCTGTCGCCGGGGGGCTACGGGTTGTTCGCCGTGATCCTTGCGGAGGTCGTTCTCACGGCGGGGTTCCTGATCATCATCCTTGGCGTGACCTCGCGCAGCGCCCTTGCAGGTTTCGCGCCCATCGCGATCGGCCTCGGGCTCACGCTCATTCACCTGATATCGATCCCGGTCTCGAACACCTCGGTCAATCCGGCACGCTCCACGGCGGCGGCGATGTTCGCGGACACGGCGGCCCTGTCGCAACTCTGGGTGTTCTGGGTGGCGCCGCTGGCGGGGGCGGTGCTGGGGGCAATGGTCCACAGGCTGATCTCAATGCCCGAACCGCGCGGTGTCGCGGCATAAGACTTCATCGAGGAAGGAAAAACATGTCGATCCAGCATCATACACGCGCCTTCGCCATGGCTTGCCTGCTGTCCGCAGCGCCGCTTCTGCTTGCCGGCGCGGCAACCGCGCAGACGGACGCAGCCCCGAGCCTCGAAGAGGTCCGCGAGAATGTCGCCGAGGCGATGGAGGCGATCGCCGCCTATTCCGAAGCGCAGCGCGAGGCGGCGGTGGCCGAGGCGCGCACCGCGCTCGACCAGATGGATGCCGCCGTCGCGACCCGGCAGCAGGAGATGCGGGAGGCCTGGAGCGACCTGACCGAATCGGCCCGGGAAGACGCCAATGCCCGATTGGCGGAGTTGCAGTCCGCCCTGGTCGATCTGGCCGAGCGGGTCGGCACGCTCCAGGCCGGGGCGGACAGCGCCTGGATGGAGTTGAACGAGGGGCTTATCGCCGCCTGGGGCGAATTGTCCGCGGCGGTGAGCGCCAGTCTCGAACCGCCGGCAGCGGCAGAATGACGACGACATAAGAAAAACCGGCCCGGTTACGGACAACCACACGTCATGCGCACCCGCGCGATCGTGTCGAACAGGGGCCCATCATGGAGAGAACGAATATGGAAGAGACAATCGTGCAGGAGACACTCGGATTTTTCGACATCCTCTGGTCGATCGTCCTGCTCTTTCTGCTTGTGGCATGGTTCTGGGTCGTCATCTCGGTCCTCGCGGACGTTTTCCGCAGCCGGGACATGCGCGGCATCTCCAAGGCGCTCTGGGTGCTTTTCATAATCCTGATCCCGTGGCTCGGCGTGCTCGCCTACATCCTCGTCCGCGGCGAACGGATGCACGAGAACCAGTTGCAAGCGGTGAAGCAGATCGAGGATGCGCAACGCGACTACATCCGTGGCGTCGCCGGGACCTCGCCTGCGACCGAACTCGAAAAGCTGGCAGCCCTGAAGGAAAAGGGCGCTTTGACCGAAGAGGAATTCGCGGCTCAGAAAGCCAGGGTTCTGAATGGCTGACGGGCGCCAGCGCCCTGCACGACGGGCACGGAACAAGAAAGAGGGACGAACCATGAGATTTCATTCCAGCCTCGTCGCGACGACGATGGCCTCAGCGATCCTGCTGACCGGCTGCGAGGGAACCGGCGAGCGCCAGCAGGACGGTGCCGTCCTGGGCGGGATGTTCGGCGGGTTCCTCGGTGCGACTTCCGACGACGAAAATCAGGCGCGCAACGCGGCTCTCGGAGCCACAGCCGGGGCGATCGCAGGCGGAGCGGTCGGCGCGATGCTCGACGCACAGGCCGAAGACCTGCGGTCATCCCTGGAGAACGACGGCATTATCGTCGAGAACACCGGCGAGTTTCTTCGCGTGACCATGCCGGGCGGACTTCTGTTCGACGTCGACAGCGCGACGGTGGAACCCGCGGTCCAGGCCGACCTGCGCGCGGTGGCACGGAACCTGATCGAATACCCCGAAAGCACGGTCACGGTGTTCGGGCATACCGACGACACCGGCTCATCGGCCTACAACCAGGACCTCTCCGAGCGCCGGGCGCGGGCTGTGGCCGGAGTGCTGGTCCGCGAGGGTGTCGCGCCCGCCCGGGTCAGTGCCACCGGCCTCGGCGAGACGCAGCCCGTTGCCAGCAACGCCACGGCGGAAGGGCGCCAGCAGAACCGCCGGGTCGAGGTCATCATCCGGCCGAATGCGTGATGGGAGCGCTCGTTCGGTGCCGGCGCGCTGCCGCGGCCCGATACATGATCGAGAGGTGAAGCCGTGATCCGTTTCCTGATATCCACCGTCGCCTATCTCTGCGCCAACGCGGTGGGGCTGTTGCTTGCAGCCGCCATCCTGCCCGGCTTCGTGATCGACCCGCTCTCTTTCGTGATCGCGGTCGCGATCTTTTCGCTGGTCCAGTCGGTGCTGGGACCGCTGATCACAAAGATATCCTTCAAGAGCTTCCCGCAACTCATGGGCGGCATCGCGCTGGTGACCATCTTCGTCGGCCTCTTCATCACCGACATTATCATGGACAGCATGGAGATCGGCGGTATCGCGAACTGGCTCGCGGCGACGCTGCTCGTCTGGATCGGCAGTCTGATCGCGTCGATCCTGCTGCCCCTCTACGTCTTCAGGCAGCTGACCGATAAGGCCGGCTGACGCCACCCTGCCGGTCGCCGCCGAAGGCGTCAGCGACATCGGCCTCACTCAACGGAGACTGACATGCAGAACTGGTTTCTCTGGCTTCTCGTCGGCATCGCCTCGGTCATCGGTGGCGTTGTGGCATTGGCTCATCCTTTCGCCGCCACTCTGGCAGCAGAGCAAATGGCGGGATGGCTGTTCACCGCCATCGGCATTCTGACGCTCCTGTCGGCCTTCCAGGACAAGGGCTGGGGCGCGCGGATCTGGGCGATCCTTCTGGGTGTGCTGCTCACGATTTTCGGGTTCAACCTTGTCATGGACCCTCTCGGAGGCGCGGTCCGTCTGACCTTCATCGTCGCCACCATGCTGGCGATCATCGGCGTGTTCAGGCTCATCATCGCCGTCACGCCCATGGCCGCGGGATCACGGATGATCCTGGGTCTGTCCGGGCTTGTCTCGATCGTGCTTTCGATAATGATCTTCACGAATTTCCCGTGGTCCAGCGGCGGCGTGCTTGGGATATTCCTCGCCGTAGAGCTCATCTCGAACGGGGTCTCGCTGATCTTCGTCGCACTTGACAGGCGGGACCCAGAGTTGGCCGCGTGACGGCTTTCGAGTGTCTGGCCGAGACAGCGTTCCGCGCCCGTCAGGCCTCGCTCCCGTTTTCCGGCGCGTCAGGAAACGGCGCAGGACATCGCGTCTTCACAGATCGAGGGACGAGACGGTGCAAGAATGGCATGGCATGCGCAATGGCGCGATGGACGGCAAGGACCTTGACGATGCGGCCGTCCTGGAGGCCGCCGTGCGCCGGGGCATCGCCGTCATGATGGACGGGGCGCTGATCTCTCTCATCGCCGACCGGCGCGAAGAGGACCCCGCGGTGGTCGAGGCGGCAATACGCGAGCTCGAGCAGAGGAACCGGAAAACCGGGTGCCGAAGTTCAGCCCACGAGAATTGAGCGATGGTTGCCGGACATGCGCGCAGGAGCCGGGCTCGGGAAGCGAAACCCGCCCTTGCGAGAAGATCGCCGACGTATTCCATTCCCCGCGACCGGGGTGGCTTGTGGGCCTTCTCAGGACGCCATCAGGACGCCGCTCCGTAACGAATAACGGCACACCGTCTCCTGCCGTGGGAAGCTCACTTCGACCTTTGTGCAACTTACCGAAACACATGCACGCGCGCCGATGCCGTGGCCGTAGCGTTCCGGCCCATCTTCGATACCATCCCCATCTTCGATACCATCGCATCAAGGCCAACACGACGGACAATTCCTGATGGAACCCTTCACGCTTCCAGAGGTCTACGAGCGCATAACGCTCCCCTTACTGGGACTGGGCACGACGGCGCTCGTTCTTGTCGTCCTGCTTCCCACATTCGCGATCCTCGGATTCCTCACCGGGCGGCGCAACCGCAACCGGAAAATCGCCTCAGGCGACGAGGTCGACCTGCGCGCAGGCGAGGCCTCCCTCGGCGCGATCATGGCGCTTCTGGGCTTGTTGCTGGCCTTCAGTTTCGGAAGCGCGCTGTCCCTTCTGGAATCGCGGAAATCCGACATCATCACCGAGGCCAATGCGCTTGGCACCGCTTACCTGCGCGCCGCCTATCTTCCCGAACCGTCGCGCGGCGAGCTGATGTCCGCGCTCCACGACTACGCGCGGACCCGTATCATTCCCGAGACCGGCGGAATCGTCTCCACCGAAGACGCGAGGGCCTTCATCGAGCGAAGCCTCGCGGCGCAGGAACGGCTCTGGCCGCTGACGGTCGCCGCCACGGCCGATCCGCTCCCGCCGGCCATTGCGACATTCGTCGCCGGCTCGGTGAACGATGTGCTCGACGCCCATCAGCTACGGATGCGCAGCATCTCGGTCCCGGTAAGCGAACTCTCCCAGGTTATCGTCGTCGTGACCGCGCTCGCGGCGCTTTTCCTGCTGGGCAACCGCGCCGGGATGGCCGGCAGAGCGCTGACGTGGCGCACCTACACCTTCGCCGGCCTTCTCGTCCTGGTCATGGTGACTGTTCTGGACGTGCAGCGGGCCTCACAGGGCTTCATCCGTGTCGACCAGAGTGCCCTGAAGGCGACGCTTGCCGCAATGGAGGCAGAGACGGGATGACCGGCAGCGGGCGGCCAACCGATGCCGTCATCGATCGAACCGGCATGCCATGATCTCGCTGCGCGCCACGCCATAAGCGACGGGCCACG
>CAZPPH010000078.1:0-13161 GCA_964588375.1 uncultured Rhodobacterales bacterium
GGGATTTCCGCCGGCGCGGCGCGGCATGGCGGTGGGGCTTCTGGGCGGCTCGTTCGATCCGCCGCACGAGGGCCACGCCCATATCACCCGCGAGGCGCTGAAGCGGTTCGGGCTCGACGAGGTCTGGTGGCTGGTGAGCCCGGGCAACCCGTTGAAGGCGAGAGGGCCCGCGCCGCTGCCGGTGCGGATGAACGCCGCGCGGGCGGTGATGGACCACCCCAGGGTCCGGGTGACCGACCTCGAGGCACGCCTCGGCACGCGCTACACCGCGGAGACGCTCGACGCGCTGCGCATCCGGTACCGCGCTGTCCGGTTCGTGTGGCTGATGGGGGCGGACAACCTCGCCACGTTCCACAGGTGGGAGCGCTGGCGGCATATCCTCGACACCGTGCCGGTGGGGGTGCTCGCCCGGCCCGGTCAGCAGATCTCGGCACGGATGTCGCCCGCCGCGCTGCAATACCGCCGCTGGCGTCTGAGGGGCCGCGAAGCGACCCGGCTTCCGTTCGCCCGTCCGCCGGCATGGTGCTTCGTGAACGTGCCGATGGTCGATGTGTCGTCGACGGCCATCCGGGCGCGTGGCGATTGGACGACAGTCTGACGGCGGATTGCCGCGGGTCCGGCGTTCGGTGACTTGTTCTTCAGCCGCGCGCGGGCATAGTCACGCCATGACATTCAGGATGACACGCCGCGCCGCCCTTGCGGGACTCATCGCCGGCGCAGGGACGATGGCCGGGGCCGAGGCGCTCGTCGTCTCGCCGCTGCCCCGGCCACGCCCCCGCCGGCCCGATGGCTGGGACGGGGCGGCGGACGGGCTGGTGCGGGCCGCCGGTCTCGACGGCGAGGTGAGCTTCGTGCTGGCGGATGCGCAGACCGGCGAGGTGCTGGCGACGCGACATCCCGACCTCATGCAGCCTCCTGCGAGCACCGCGAAGGCGATCACCGCGCTCTATGCGCTCGACCGGCTGGGGCCGGACTACCGCTTCGAGACGACGCTCGTGGCCACCGGTCCGGTGGCGGACGGGCAGCTCGAGGGCGACCTCGTGCTCGCGGGCACGGGCGACCCGCTGCTCGACAGCGACGATCTTGCGACCCTTGCAGCGGACCTGAAGGAGGCGGGTGTCTTCGGGGTGCGCGGGCGTCTGCTTGTCTGGGACGGGCATCTGCCCCGGATCGAGCGGATCGATTTCGACCAGCCGGAGACGGCGGGCTACAATCCCACGATCACCGGGCTCAACCTCAACTTCAACCGGGTGCATTTCGAATGGAAGCGGGCGAAGCCCGATTACGAGATCACCATGCAGGCCAGGGCGCGCAAGTTCCGGCCGTCGGTGACGGTGGCGACGATGGACGTCGTCGACGAGCGGGTGCCGGTCTACACCTACCGCGAGGAGGACGGGGTCGACCGGTGGACGGTGGCGCGCGGCGCCCTTGGCAGCGAGGGCGCGCGCTGGCTGCCGGTTCGGCGGCCAGGCGCCTACGCGGGCGAGGCGTTCCGGTCGATCGCGCGGTCCCATGGCCTCGAGCTGACCGAACCTGCGCGGACCGGGTCGCCGCCGGAGGGCCGTGTGCTCGCGCGGCATGTCTCGCCCCCGCTCGTCGATATCCTCGGGGGAATGCTGCGGTATTCGACGAACATGACCGCCGAGGTCACGGGCCTTCATGCCGGTGACGCTGCGGGAGACATGCCCGAGACCCTTCGTGGCTCGGCTGCGGCGATGAACGGCTGGGTCGCCGAGCGTTTCGGGGCGCGCGATACCGCTCTCGTCGATCATTCCGGTCTGGGCTACGGCTCGCGGATGTCGACTTCCGACATGGTGCGCATCCTTTCGGGCGCGGCGGGCGACGACCGGCTCGCGCCGCTCCTGAGGCCGGTGACCCTCGGCGGCGAGACCCATGGCGCGGCGGCGGTCGCAAAGACCGGCACGCACAATTTCGTCAGCGCGCTCGCCGGCTATCTCGACCTCGAGACCGGCCGTCGCCTCACCTTCGCGATCTTCTGCGCAGACACCGCCCGGCGAGACGGGATTCCGCCCGAATTCAGGGAGCGACCGCCTGGGTCTCGAGGTTATGCGCGCCGGGCGCGGGCCCTGCAGAAGGATCTTCTGCGCCTCTGGGCGGGCCGGCTGACCGGCTGAGAGTGCCGGCGGGCCTTCTTCGTTCCCGAAATACTCGAATGGGCCGGAACGGCCCACGGCCGAAGGCCGTTTCTCGCAAGGTCCGCCCGGCGCCGTTTCGTCAGACGGTGAGGTGGCGGGCGCGGGCGCCGCGCTCGATGGCGGCGGCGTGGAGCCGGTCGATGTCGAGTTCGTAGCGCATTTCTTCGAGAAGCCGGAGTTCCGCCTCGCGAAGGGTGCCATCGGCGGCGGCCACGTCGCAGGCGAGCGCATAGGCGGTCTCGTAGAGCCGTTCCGGAAGGGTCTCGCGAATCCGTTGGAACAGGACGTCGAGCCCGTCCTCGCGGGTGAAGAGATCGAATATGAAGTCCGAGACCCGCCGCAGCCGCTCGATGTCGTAATCGGCGAACACCGGCAGGTGGTTGACGATACGCTCGATGGTGACGAGTTCGGCCGTCCGGATCGTCTCGTCCGAGACCGAGATTGCGATCATGATCGCGACCAGCGCATCCTGGGGCGAGAGGTCGAGGGCTTCGGTGTCCAAAGGATATTCCTTCCGGAGGGGTTCGGGCTGCGAGAATATTGACGGCGCCGGGCCCCGGCAATAGGAACCGGACTTTCTGCAATCCAAGGCGACCTGCCCCCATGTCCGAGTTCCGAGACGCTGCCCTGACCTCGAAAGCCTGGCCCTTCGAAGAGGCCCGGCGGCTCGTAAAACGCTACGAGGCGGCGCCGCCGGAAAAGGGCCATGTGCTTTTCGAGACCGGTTACGGACCATCGGGGCTGCCGCATATCGGGACCTTCGGAGAAGTGCTGCGCACCACGATGGTGCGGCGGGCGTTCGAGGCGATCTCGGAGATCCCCACGAAGCTCATCTCGTTTTCCGACGACATGGACGGGATGCGGAAAGTGCCCGACAACGTGCCGAACCGCGAAATGCTGGCCGAGCACCTGCACAAGCCACTGACGAGCGTGCCGGACCCGTTCGGCGAATACGAGAGCTTCGGGCACCACAACAACGCGATGCTCAGGCGGTTTCTCGACACCTTCGGGTTCGACTACGAGTTCTATTCGGCGAAGGAGTTCTACGAGAGCGGCCGGTTCGACGCCACGCTCCTGCGCGCCGCCGAGCGCTACGAGGCGCTGATGGAGGTGATGCTGGCGAGCCTGCGCGAAGAGCGCCAGCAGACCTATTCGATCTTCCTGCCGATCCACCCAGAGACGGGCCGGGTGCTCTACGTGCCGATCCGCCACGTGGATGCGAAGGAGGGCACCGTGACCTTCGACGACGAGACGGGGCGGGAATGGACGCTGCCGGTCACGGGGGGCAACGTGAAGTTCCAGTGGAAGCCCGATTTCGGGGCGCGCTGGGCCGCGCTCGGGGTGGACTGGGAGCCCTACGGCAAGGAGCATGCGCCCAACACGCCGATCTACACGAAGATCTGCTCGATCCTCGGGGGCCGGCCGCCGGAGGTCTTCACCTACGAGCTCTTTCTCGACGACGTGGGCCAGAAGATCTCGAAGTCGAAGGGCAATGGCCTCACCATCGACGAGTGGCTGACCTATGCCTCGACCGAGAGCCTTGCTTATTACATGTATCTCAAGCCGAAGACGGCCAAGCGGCTCACCTGGGACGTGATCCCGAAGGCGGTCGACGAGTATCACCAGCAGTTGCGGGCCTATCCCGGGCAGGACGCGAACGCGCGGGCCGCGAACCCGGTGTGGCACATTCACGGTGGCGACGTGCCGGCCTCGACGCTCGATGTCTCCTTCGCGATGCTTCTCAACCTCGCGGGCGTGTCGTCGGCGGAGGACAAGGCGAAGATGTGGGGGTTCATCCGCCGCTACGAGCCCGAGGCGAGCCCCGAGACGCACCCCGATCTCGACCGTGCGGCGGGCTTCGCGGTGCGGTATTTCAAGGATTTCGTCGCACCGAACCGGCAGTTCCGGGCGCCCGATGCCCGCGAGGAGGCGGCCTTGCGCGACCTTCGCGAGAGGCTCGCGACATGGCAGGGCGGGCAGGACCCTGAGGAATTGCAGTCGATGGTGTTCGCGGTGGGCAAGGAGCACGGCTTCGAGCCCTTGAGGGACTGGTTCAAGGCTCTCTACGAGGTGCTTCTGGGCGCGTCGCAGGGCCCCCGGTTCGGCGGGTTCATCGCGCTCTACGGTGTCGAGGAGACGGTGCGGCTCATCGATGACGGGCTCGCCGGCCGGCTCGCGGCGTGACGAAAATCGAACCGATCTGCTTTCTCGACCGTACCCGTGTAAAGCAGGAGGGTTCGATGAGACGATTGCTTCTCGCCGCGGCGGCGGCACTTTTGGTGGCGGCTCCGGCGGCGGCGGACACCAAGGACGACGTGACGGCTGTCATCCAGAGCCAGATCGAGGCGTTCCTCGCGGACGATTTCGCTACCGCTTTCACCTTTGCATCACCCGGCATCAAGCAGATGTTCGGCGGCCCCGACCGTTTCGGGCTGATGGTGCGCGAGGGCTACCCGATGGTCTGGCGGCCCGCCGAGGTGCAGTATCTCGAACTTCGCACGGAAGGCGGCTTTCCCGCCCAGCGGGTGCTCATCACCGACGAGAACGGGGCGAGCCATCTTCTGGAATACCGGATGATTCCCGCCGGCGATGGCTGGCAGATCGGCGGCGTGCGGATTCTGCAGGCCGCCGGCGTCGGGGCCTGAGGCTCGATCTTGACTCGGAGCCTGAGGGGGCGGCGCGCGCCGGGTTAAGAGCGCGTTAACGGCCAGCTTCTATTGCTCCACGCGAAATCCGGGGCGCGCGCATGCCGCGTCCCGACCCGAGCACCCGGTGGCCACTCCGGTGCTCGGGGCGCGGGTCACCGGCTGGTGACACGCGAAAGGAACACCATGAACAAGGCAATCACCGACGGCGTCTTGCTGATGCCGCCGCCGTTCGCGAACGGCCTCGCGGTCTGGTCGCGCGAAGACGGCACGCCGGGCACGGCGACCTACGACGGGGCGGCGGACGCGGCCTTCGTCCCGGCGGATCAGGATTTCGCCGGCTGTCTCGAACTGCAGAAGACCGAAGCCACGCAGCGGTTGCGTCATACCGGCGAAACGATCCTGCTGCCGGGCTGCTATCTCAGGGTGCGCGCCCGGGTGAAGGCGATGTCGGGCAACCTGCCGGGCGTGCGGATCGCGGGCTGGGCGGGGGGAGCCGGGGGTGCCGAGGTCACCGGTCTCGTCACGACCGGGCCGACGACGCAGCTCACCGCCTATGGCGAGATCGTGGAGGTTTCGGCCATCATCGGTGTGGGCCAGCGCATCGGGGTCGACATGGTCTGGGGCGCGGCCGCGCTCTACGGGCATTTCGGGCTCGACCTCACCGGCGCGACCGGCGGGGTCGTGCGGATCGACGATATCGTCATCGAGGATGTCACGGGCGTCTTTCACCGCAAGATGATGGACTGGGTCGATGTCGTCGACTTCGGGGCGGTGGGCGACGGGGTGACCGACGACAGCGCGGCCTTCGAGGCGGCCGACGGCGCGGCGGCGGGGCGGGACGTGCTGGTTCCCGCCGGTGCGTATTTCCTCGGCGAGAACGTGACCTTCGAGAACGCCGTGCGCTTCGAGGGCAGCGTGACGATGCCCGACGACCGTCGGCTCGTCTGCATCCGCAATTTCGACCTGCCGACCTATATCGACGCCTTCGGCGACGAGGGGCTGGCGTTCCGCAAGGCGTTCCAGGCGCTTCTGAACTTCTCGGACCACGAGAGCCTCGACCTCGGCGGCCGGCGCATCGAGATCGACGGGCCGATCGACATGGCCGCCGCCGTGCCGGGGCAGGACACCTACGAAATCCGCCGGGTGATCAGGAACGGGCAGTTCAACGTCGTCGCCTCGACGAACTGGGACAGTGAGGTGCAGACCTCGACGGCGAGCTACGACGCGGGCGACCCGCTGCGGCTCACGAACGTCGCCAATGTCGCCAATATCCCCGTGGGATCGCTCGTGGAGGGCACCGGCGTGGGCCGGGAGGTCTATGTGCGCGACCGGAACATCGGGGCGGGGACGATCGACCTGTCGCAGCCGCTTCACGCGGCTCCCCTGAGCCAGACCTACACGTTCCGGCGGTTCAGATACGTGCTCGATTTCTCGGGTTTCGCCAAGCTCTCGCGGCTGACGCTCACCGACATCGACTTCCAGTGCCAGGGCGTGGCGAGCGGCATCCTTCTTGCGCCGGACGGCAACACCAACCAGGTGAAGGACTGCTATTTCACCAAGCCGAAGGACCGGGGGATCACCTCGCACGGGATCGGCTGCCAGGACCTGCAGATCGACCGCTGCCATTTCGTCTCGGACGAACAGCAGACGCCGGCACCCGCGCGGGTGAGCCGGGCCTTCAACGTGAACGCCAACGACGCGAAGATCCGCGCCAACCGGTTCCAGCGCTTCGGCACGACGATGGTCCTGAAGGGCAACGGCCACCTCATCACCGGCAATCACTGGTTCCAGGGCGATAACGAGACCGACGGGCCCCGGGTGGCGGGGATCGTCTTCACCGAGCCCAACGTGAAGTCGGTGCTGACGGGCAATTACATCGACAACTCGTTCATCGAGTGGACGAACGAGCATGACGCCGCGCCGGATTTCTCGAACGAGTTCTCCTTCGGGGGGCTGACGATCACCGGCAACATCTTCACGGTGAACGATGCGGCCCCCTGGTTTTCATGGATCGTGGTGAAGCCCTACGGGGCGGGGCATTTCCTGCAAGGCTTTTCGGTGATCGGCAACACGTTCAAGTCGCTCAACGGCACGACCGACCGGGTGGAGCGGGTGGACGACAGCATCGCCCCGCTCGACTTCGGGCGCACGCGGAACGTGACCTTCGAGGGCAACACGTTCAACGGGATCGGGCAGAACACGATCAACCCGGTGACGCTGGAGTTCGACCAGGTGACGCCTGCCGTGAACTGGGTGCTCGATGTCTCGGGCTACCTGCCGTTCGGCGGCTGGAGCCGGGAGGTGACGGGGCTCGTCTTCGAGGACGTGGTGGCGAATGCCGCCGCCGAGCCGGTCTTCGCGATGCCCCATGTCACGACGCTCGATGGTGCCACCAACAACTTCGTGCGGCTCACGTGGCCCGAGGCGGTATCGGGCCGGGTGCATGTGACCGCGCGGGTGGACCGGCCGATCTAGGGCGTGTTGCGCCGGGAGGGGCCCTGACCTGCCCTTCCGGGGAATCGTTTGCGCTGCGGAATGCGTTCGGCGCCCCGGTCGATCGCGATGGTGCGCTATACGTTCCGGGAGTGGAGGTCGTCCGCCGTGAGTTCGAAGGCCTTGCCGAAGCCGCCGTTGAGGGCGGCCGAGGCGGGCCGGAGACGCACGAAGCTGAAGTCGGTGAAATCGACGTAGAGCTTCGATTTCGGCCGGCGGGCGACCCAGTGATCGCGGAGGACCGCGTGGTCGGGGCTGTCGCGGGTAACGAAGGCTCCCTCGACCGCCAGCGTGATGCGCGGGTAGGTGAGAGGGTCGCCCCTGTCGCCGGGCTCGCCCAGAAGCAGCGAGGCGCGGGGGTCGGCCCTCAGCGCGCGGGTGTGAGAGGAGAGGTCGGAGACGAGGGTGAGCGGCGTCCCCTCGAGGTCGAGCGCGACCGCGATGCGGGTGACGGCGGGCCTGCCCGTTTCGGGGTCGAGCACGGCCAGCGCACCGTGGCGGGCCTCGGTCAGAAGGGCCCGGGCGAGGCCGCGGGCCTCGTCGTCTGTCGGGCGGACGGGGCTTTTTTCTACCATGATGCGGAGGCTTGCAGTGGCGGACGGTGCGCGCAAGCGTAACATGCGCGAGATCAATTCGCCGGTTCCCGCGGGATGCTATATTGTGCGTGGAAAAGGAGGAGGGGCCATGTATTCGCATGTACTTCTGGCGGTGTCGCCCGACGAGGAAACGCCGCTTGCACGGGGGCTCGAGGCCGCCCGGCAACTGGTCGCCACAGGTGGGCGGATCACGGCGCTTACTGTGGTCGAGCGCCTGCCGGGCTATGTCGCCGCCGAGGTTCCCGAGGAGGTCCTGCAAGCGTCCCAGGAGCGGACGGTCACGCGCTTTCACGAACGGCTGGCCGGGGCCGGGGATGTCGAGCCGGTGATCGTGTCGGGCCACCCGGGCCGCGAGATCATCGGCTGGGCGGAGGACAACGGGGTGGATTGCATCGTTGTCATGTCGCATCAGCCGGGATTTTCCGACCTGTTTCTCGGCAGCACCGCCACCTGGGTCGTCCGCCAGTCACCAACCTCGGTGCATGTCTTGCGCTGAAGGACGGGCGGACTAGCTTTCCGCCCATGACGGAAGCCCGCGAGAACGTGCAGGACTATCCGCGCCCGCCGGCGCTCGAACCCGTCGCTGAGACGTTGCGGGTGGTGTTCGCGGGTGTCGAGGTTGCGCGGACCGGGGCGGGCTACAGGGTGCTCGAAACGCATCATCCGCCGACCTATTACATTCCGCCCGGTGATGTTCTCGCAGGTGCATTGGTGCCGGTCGGGGGGCGCTCGGTCTGCGAGTGGAAGGGACGGGCCGTCTATTTCGACGTGACCGCCGGTGGCCACAGGGCGCGGCGCGCAGCCTGGGCCTACCCCGAGCCCACGGAGGCCTTCAGGCGGATCGCGGGCTTTGTCTCGTTCTACCCCGGCGCGATGGAGGCCTGCCATGTCGGCGCCCGGAAGGTACGCCCGCAGCCGGGCGACTTCTATGGCGGATGGGTGACCGACGACCTCGACGGCATCGTCAAGGGCGGGCCCGGGACGCTTCACTGGTGATGTGATAGGGTCGGGTCAGGAGGTGCCCTCATGACCAGCGATTCCACCGACCCCGCCGGGCAGACAGTGCTCACCACGTTCGAATGCGCCCCCGCCGCCTGCGACGACCTGCTCGCGGCCGTCACGGACGCCTATGAGCATGTGATCGCGAAACAGCCGGGATTTCTCGGCGCGGCGCTGCACGTCAACGACGCGCGCACGCGCGTGGCGAGTTACGCGACCTGGAGGCGGAGGGAAGACTTCCAGGCCATGTTGCGGACGGAAGAGATGCAGGGGCGCAACCGCGAGATCAGCGAACTGGCCCGCGGGTTCGAGCCGGTGATGTACGACGTGGTGGCGCGGTTCTAGAACTCGAGCCAGGTGCCGAGGCGGAGACCCGGCGCGGTGCCGCCCGAGAGGTCGACGGTGGCCCCGAGCTCGACCCGGGCGCGCTCGGAGATCCTGCCCACGATGCTCGACGTCAGTTGTCGCTCCGCGTCCGTCGCGGAACCGGCGTTGCCGGTGACGCTGAACTCGTTGACGAGCGCGATCCGGTCAATCGGCTCCACCGCGACGGTGGCGCCCCCGGCGAGTTCCGTCTCGCCCGACGTCGTACCGTAGCGGGCCGATCCCTCGAGGCTGAGCCAGCCCCCAATACCGTTCGCGACGTCCCGCCCCCAGGCGCCGCCGAGGACGATGAGGGGTTCGCTGCCACTCGTGGTCTGCTGTGCGCCAAGACCCGCGGAGAACGCCACCCGGTCGCGCGCGCCCGGCGAGTTGAGAGGCTGCCGGATAAAGGCGTAGGCCGACCAATCGTCATCGCTCGTCCCGAGTTCGGAATCCACGCCGACGGTAAAGCGCTCGCTGCCGCCGCTTTCGACGAAGATCGAGGTCGCTCCGCGTCGGTCGGGGCTATCGAAATCCTCGGTGACCGAAATGAAGGTGCCGCTGGTCCGGTCGGGCCAGGGTCCGGCTTGCACCGCTTCGACGGTCATGAGCAGAAAAAGAGCGGTACGCAGCAGCATGGTGGCCCACCGGTGGGAACGGGTTCAGGTTATGCACTGGGACTTACTCGTCGATTAACCGCCCCTGACTGATCTCGGATTCTGTCAATAATTTGGCGCCGGGGCCGACACCGGCCATACTCCCGCCTCATTTCCCAAGACTCCGGAAATGTTGCAGAAATGCCCTGCGGTCCGGCGTGGCCGCCCGCTGCGGCGCTCGGGGTCGCGACCGGTTCCGGGCCCATTCCGCCGAAGGTGAAGCCCCGGCCGTGGAGGGCGCGCAACACCCGCGTTCATCGCAACCCTTCCTTTCGGCCGTGCCGCGATCGGGGGCCGGTTTGCGCTCGGTCCGCTGGGGGCGGCCATTCTGGCACGCAACGACACCGCGTTCCGGTGAGTTGCGGGGTGGAACCGGGCCGGTGCACGGGCCAACGCAACCACGCGGTGACGAATTGAGCCAGTTCAAGAATGGTTGGCAGGGCCTCAGGCGACCGGCGCCGTCGCGCATTCGCGAAAGGCGCGGACCGGTCCGGCGGCGCCGTCGAGCGAGAAGCGCAGGGCGGTGTCACCCAGAAGGGCCGTGGCGGCGACATTGAATTCCAGCCCGTCAAGGACGTTGCCGAAGCCCCGATCGGTGACGGTCAGGCTCAGCCCATCGTCCGACAGGCTGTGACGCGGCGTGGAAATGGTGAGCCCTCTGGGGCCCTCGAACCGGAGGGCGAAGATGGCCGCCTCGGGCCACGGTTCCCCGGCGGTCACGGTGATGGCATAGGGCTCGGCCTGCCGCGGGTCGTAGGTCACCACCACCGGGACCGGTCCGTCCTCGCTCAGGGTGCAGACCGGCAGAGGAGTGAACTCCCAGGCGCCGGCGGGGCCGGCGAGACAGACAAGAAGGGCGGCGAAGCGGCGCATCGCGGGAAATATAGCTCGCTACGCGCCGCCGGCCATGATTCTGCGGTCAGCCCACCCGCGCGTTCCAGCCTTTGGGATAAAGCACGACCTTGGTGCCAAGCGGCACGAGCCCGTAGAGATGCGCGATATGGCTGTTGATGAGCCGCGCGCAGCCGTTCGAGACCGCCGTGCCGATGGTGCGCGGCTTGTCGGTGCCGTGAATGCGCAGGTAGGTGTCGCGACCCGTCGCGTCGAAGAGGTAGAGCCCCCGGGCGCCGAGCGGGTTGCCGGGGCCGCCGGGCTGGCCGTTCTCCCACTTCTCGCCTTCCTTGAAGTTGCCGTAGAGATGGGGGTCGCGCTCCATCATCTCCGCGGTCGGTTTCCAGGAAGGCCATTCCTTCTTGGCGCGGATCCAGAAGGTGCCGGATTCGTAGAGGTTCCCCCGGCCGATTCCCACCGCGTAGCGGATCGCGTTGCGGTCCTCCTCGGTCCAGTAGAGCGCGAAGTCGCCGGGGATGAGGTGGAGCTCTCCGGGCGGCAGTTCGGCCCGGAGGCGCACCCGGCGAGGCAGGAATTCTTCAGGTAGTTCAAAGGGTTTTGTCATCTGTGCCGCAGCGGGTCCGGCCAGGCTGGCCGCCCCCGCGGTCGCAAGGAATGTGCGTCTGTCAATCGTCATCGTTTCGTCCCAGGTTACGGCGCCTCGAAGGCGCGAGCAGCAGCGTCAAAGCAGAGCCATTAGGCGGTATTGCGGCATGCAAGGGGCTCACAAGATTGTTATTGCCCGAAGTGTTGCAGACCCGCGACATGCCCGGAGGCCCTGGCTCGGGGCCGTCAGGGCAAGCCGACGCAATCATATGATCGCCCGTCGGGCAGACGGCAGAGCTGTTCGAAAAACGCGTCAGGCAGGATTCCGTTCCGGTCGAGCAGGTGCAGCCGTTCGGACCGGTCGAGATAGTCGAGGCAGGCCGAGACGTAGTAGGCCTGCCGCCGCTCGCCGTCATCGTACCAGGCGGCGAAGGCGCGGCTTGCCGCCGTTGCAAGGTCGCCGTCCGCTTCGAGCTCCGCGTCGAAGGCCCGGGCGAGGTCGGCCTGAAGCGGCCAGGCGAGAAGGGCCTGCCACATCTCCGGTTCGCCCGCCTCGCGCAGGGTGGCGGCGACGAAGAGGGAGGTCACGCTGGCGTCGGCCTCCATGGCCATGACGACGCGGGCATATTCCCTCATCGCGAGGTCCGGCGGCGGGCAGACGCCGGTGACGTGCTGCTGGACATGGCGCAACTCGTGCACGAGCACCGACTGCGCGGCCCCGGGGGCGAGGCCGCTGGCGAGGGTGACGCTCCCGGTGTCGGGCTCGAACCAGCCGTGCGCCCCGACCATGCCGTCCGAGACGCAGAGTTCCGCGACGTCGTTTTCAAGGGTCGCGGCGAGGCGGGGGAAGCGGTCGAGAACTGGCGCGAGATTGGCGACGATGCCGGCGACCTCGGGCACGTCTCGATAGGGCGGGGCGTCGCAGACCGGCGTGCCCGCGCGGGCTTGAGGCGCGGCGGGTAGTGTCGCGACCCCGGCGGCGAGAATCACTCCGAGCGCGGTCGGGAGGATCGCCGCGGCGAGCGCGGCGGCGGGGGCGGGTTTCAGGATCATGCTCCCGGCATTGAAGCGGGTTCGGGCGGCGATGGCCATGGGGTCCCGCGGGGTCTGCGCGGAAAGCTGCGACGCCCGGTCCCGCCGGGCTTGCCGCAGCGGTTTCGGCCCCCCATCTCGACCGGGAATGCCAGCAAGGGAGCGCACTTCATGAAATGCCCGATCGACGGAACCGCCCTCGTGATGACCGACCGCGCCGGGGTCGAGATCGACTATTGCCCGGAATGCCGGGGGGTCTGGCTCGACCGCGGGGAACTCGACAAGATCGTCGAGCGCAGCGCGCCGCCGCCGCCGCCGGGCGGCGACCAGTATTACGAGGAGGAGTACGACGCGAGGCCGGAGCGGTCGCAGGGCCGGTCGCCCCAGCGCCGGAAGAAGCGCGGCGGGTTCCTCGAGGAATTGTTCGACTTCTGAGCGGAAGCTCGGCGACCCGGCGTTCGCGGCAACCTCCCTTCGCGCACCGGCCCGGCAGTGCTAGGCTGGGAGTGAACAGGAGGACACGCCATGGGACTCGGATCGATACTTGCGATGCTCATCGTGGGCGCGCTGGCGGGGTGGCTCGCGGGGCTTCTCGTCAGGGGCCAGGGCTTCGGGCTCGGCGGCAACATCGTGATCGGCATCGTCGGCGCGGTGCTCGCGGGGTTCATCTTCCCCGCCCTCGGCTGGGGGGCCGGGGACGGGTTCATCGTCTCGGTGCTCCACGCCACGATCGGCGCGGTGATCCTTCTGGTGCTGATCCGGGTGATCAAGCGGGTCTGAG
>CAZPPH010000079.1:0-12981 GCA_964588375.1 uncultured Rhodobacterales bacterium
AAGCCCATGGCCCCGCCACGGCCCCCGCCCTGCATCCGGTTCATGAAGTAGATCCAGACGCCGATGAGAATGAGGAACGGCAGGAAGGTCATCAGCACGGTGGTGAACCCCGATTGTTCTTGCGGGCGGGCCTGGACGGTCACGTCCTGCTCGATGAGCCGGTCGGTGATCTGCTCGCCCTCGGGCTTGATTGTGACGTAATCGTTGCCGTCGGTGCCCCGGAACATGACCCGCTCGCCATCGATCGTGGCGGTGGCGACCTCGCCGCGGTCGACCCGCTCGACGAAATCGGAATAGCTGATCGTCCGCGACGACATCGTGGACTGGCCACCCGAGAACAGGTTGAAGAGGGCCAGGATCAGAAGAAACAGGACGACCCAGAAAGCGATGTTGCGCGCGTTGCCCAAGGAGAACTCCTTCAAACGGAATATGTCGGGACCAGGCGACCCTGCTCCACGTTCATGGCATTAAATAGACATATGGGACGTTTCTTCAATGTCGGGCGAGCCCCGCGATGAATTCGTCGCAGCCCGGGGCATGGGCGCTCCAGCCTTCGGCAAGCCCCGCGAGAGGGGCGGCGACGAGGGTGTCGCCACGCCAGACCGATGGCGATGCCAGGAGCGTGGCGCGCGGCAGACCGGTCTCGCGCCAGGTCGGAACACCGGGAAGGGCCTCGCCGAGAGCGCGGATCTCGAGACCCGCGGAATGGGGCCCCTCGAGCCGCCAGCGCTGGTCCCACGGCCTGTCCGAGGGGCCCTTCAGGGCGGCGACGGCGGCGTGCTCGCGGGTGACGCGCACCGTGAAGTCGGTAACGAGCACCCTGGCGCCGTGGAGCGCGGTGTTGCGCCGCTCGTCCACCGCCGCGAGCAGATCGTCGAGCGGCGCCTTGCGCGGC
This sequence comes from uncultured Rhodobacterales bacterium, assembly GCA_964588375.1. Classification (GTDB taxonomy): domain Bacteria; phylum Pseudomonadota; class Alphaproteobacteria; order Rhodobacterales; family Rhodobacteraceae; genus JASJAR01. The sequence continues at coordinate 896 of CAZPPH010000079.1, forward strand.
GGATACGGGGCGGAGGACACAAAGCGCAGGGCTGCGGCGAGAAGTCGCCGACGTGTCTCGGCCGGCTCGGCCCGAAGGGCGGTGCGGTCGAAAACGAGGTCTCCGGCGGCAGCCGAGACATGGGCCCGGGCGAATCGCACGGCATAGGCGTCGAGCGCGGCGCGGGCCTCGTCGAGATGGGCCGAGGCCTCCGCGATGCTCTTTGCGGTAATGCCGACGGGCGCGAGGCCGGCGAGGACGCTCCGGGCGCGCACCCGGTCGAACGTGTCGTCGTCGTTCGACGGGTCTTCGACCCATGTCACGCCACGGGCGGCGAGCAATTCGCGCAGCGCCCCGCGCCGGACAGACAGCAGCGGGCGCAGGAACGTCATGCCATGGCGCTCGAACCGCGGGGCCATGGGCGAGAGCCCGTCGATGCCCGCCGCGCGCGAGAGCCGCATGAGAAAGGTCTCGGCCGCGTCGTCCATCGTGTGCCCGAGCGCGATCGCGTCGAGCCCCTGCGCGAGGCCCCACTCGGCCATCAGCGAGTAGCGGGTGCGGCGGGCCTCGTCCTGCAAATTGCCCCTGCCGTCCCAGCCCGCCCACGCGAGGGTCGTGTGCGGATGGCCCATCGCCTCGGAGAGCCGGGCGACATGCAGCGCCTCGCCGGCGGAGGTGGGCCGGAGCCTGTGATCGACGGTGACGACGTGGATCGAGGGCCCGGCGAGGTCGTGGAGCAGGTGGAGCAGGCCGAGGCTGTCGGACCCGCCGGAGACCGCGACGCCGAGCCTGCCGACCGACGCGAACGCGGGCCGGAGAGTGTCGAGCAGCGGCGCGCTCACGTGCAGCCGAGTTCGGCCCGCGCGGTCTGGGCCTCGATGGAGGCGGAGCTTTCGGGGAACCGGGTGGTCACCTCGCCGAGCGTCACGCAGCTTTCGGACACCTGGCCGAGAGCGTCGAGCGACAGCCCGAGATAAAGCAGCGCTTCGGGCGCGCGCTCGCCGGAGGGGTCGCCCGAGTACGAGGCGAGGTAGGCCCGGGCGGCGGACGCGGTCATGCCGAGCGCGTCGAGCGACTGACCCCGCATGAAATGGGCTTCGCCGGTGAGCGGGCCGCCGAGGTAGGTGTCGGAGAAGGTCTGGAAGCGGTCGATCGCGGTCTGATAATCGCCTGCCTCGAAGGCCTCCATTGCCCGGTCGAAATCGGCCTGTTCGCCCATGGCGAGTTCGACGCCGCCGTCGGCGGGCGCGGCGGGCTCGATCGCCGCGGCCGAAACGCCCTCGTCGAAATTGCCGAGCGTCGTCGTCTCGCCAAGGGTCGAGATGTCGCCGCCCTCGAGCTCCACGAGGCGGAACTCGAGGTCGCCGATGCGGTTCGTGCCGTCGGCGACGACCCGGTTGATTCGGTTCTCGAGCTCCTCGGTCTTCGAGGTCAGCCGCTGGACCTCGGTTTCCAGCGCATCGACCCGGTCGGGAATCGAGGTGGCCTGGAGATTGGCCGCCGCACCGCCGGTGGTCGAGAGTTCGCGATTGAGCCTCTGAATCTCGACATAGAGGACGGTAAGCTCCTGGCGAATGTCGGCAAGCGTCTCGTCACGGTCCTGGGCGAGAGCCGGGACCGGGAGCGCGAGGCAGAGGAGGAGGACGAGAAGACGGGTCATGGACAAGCCTCTGGATGAGCGGCCTTCAGGAGCCGAGGCCCCCGGCACTGAGCACGGTCACGGCACGGCGGTTCTGCCGGTAGCAGCTTTCGTCGGAGCAGACCGCGAGCGGGCGCTCCTTGCCGTAGGAGACGGTGCGCAGCCGAGAGGGTGCGACCCCCCGGGCGATGAGGAAGTTCTGTACCGAGGAGGCGCGCCGTGCGCCGAGGGCGAGGTTGTATTCGCGGGTGCCCTGCTCGTCGGCATGGCCCTCGATGATCGCGGCGTATTCGGGGTTGCGGGAAAGCCAGTCGGCCTGCGAGGCCAGCACGGTCTCGCCCGACGGGGTCAGCGTGTGCTGATCGACCTCGAAGAGAACGCGGTCGCCGATGGTCTCGTTGAAATAGGCCACCGAGGCGGGGTCGGCCGGGTCACCGAGGGGGCCCGAAGAGATGCCGCTGGCCGGGCCGGCGGTGGAGGCGGTGTCGAGCCTGTCCTGTGTGGCCGAACAGGCGGACAGGAGAAGAATCGCGGCGAGGATCGCGCCGGTCTTGAGCGTGAGGGTCATTCTGGTCACCTGCTTGTTGTCGGTGCTGCTCGTTGCACGGGAGGATAGCAAACGTTTGGGGCCTTTGAAATGGGGGCTCTGCCCCCGCGCCTGCGGCGCTCCCCCGAGGTATTGACGCCAAGATGAAGGGGCCTTGCCGGGGTCATGGCAGAAGCGGCGACCAGGCCGGATCGGAGGCGGCGCCCGCGACGGGCACGCGGCGGAGGTTGCGGCCGGAGATATCGACCGAGAAGAGGGCCGGCTGGCCGCCCTCGCCCGCGGTCTCGCGGGTGAACATGATGACCCGGCCGTTCGGTGACCATGTCGGCCCCTCGTCGAGGAAGGACGCGGTCAGGAGCCGCTCGTCGGAGCCGTCGGTGCGCATGACCCCGATGTGGAAGCGGCCCTGGTTCTGCTTGGTGAAGGCGATGAGATCGCCGCGCGGCGACCAGACGGGCGTGCCGTAGCGGCCCTGCCCGAAGCTGATCCGGCGCGCCTCGCCGCCCGTGGCGGGCATGATGTAGAGCTGCTGGGAGCCCGAGCGGTCGCTCTCGAAGACGATCTGGCTGCCGTCGGGCGAGAACGACGGAGCGGTCTCGATCGAGGGGGCCGAGGTCAGGCGCTGGCGCGCGCCGGTCGCGGTGTCGAGCCGGTAGATGTCGGTGTTGCCGCCGTCGGTGAGCGAGTAGACGACCGTCCGCCCGTCCGGCCCGTAACGGGGCGCGAAGGTCATGGTGTCGCCCTGCACGCCGAGGGGCCGGCGGGCCGAGGAGCCGACGTTCAGTTCGAAGATCTGCGGAAAACCCGTCTCGTAACTCGTGTAGAGCACCCGGTCGCCGGTGGGCGAGATGCGCGGGGCGAGCACGATGGCCGAGGCGTCGGTGAGAAACTGGTTGTTGGCGCCGTCGTAATCCATGATCGCGAGACGCTTGAGGCGCGCGTCCTTCGGCCCGGCCTCGGAGACGTAGACGACGCGGCTGTCGAAATAGCCGCCCTCGCCGGTGATCCGCGAATAGACCTCGTCGGCGACCTTGTGGGCCATGCGCCGCCAGCCCGATGTATCGCCCGCGAACTGGAGCCCGTCGCCCAGGGGCGCGTCGGCGAAGACGTCGTAGAGGCGGAACTTGACGGTGACGCGGTTGCCGTCGACGCGGACCGCACCCGTGACGAGGGCCTCGGCGTTGATCGCCTTCCAGTCGGCATAGCGCACGGGCGCGTTGAAGTCGGAGACGCTTGAGATGAAGGCCCCCCGGTCGATCTCGCGGAAGAGGCCGGTGCCGGAGAGGTCGGCGGCGACGACCCGGGTGATCTGCTCGGCCCATTGCCCGGCCCCGGCATTCTCGGCGACGAAGGGCGCGATGGCGAAGGGAAGCGGTTCGATGACGCCGCGGTTGATCTCGATCCGCAAGGGGCCCTCGCGGGTCTGGGCGAGCGCCGGGAAGGCGGCGAGAAAGGCGAGGATGAGAGCCAGGAGGCGCATCAGAAACTCACTCCATCGAGGTTGAACGTCATTTCGATTTCCCGCCACTGCTCGTATTTTTCAACCGGCAACGGGAAGCCGTTGTTCCCGCAGCGGATGATCGCGCGGCGGGCGGCCTCGAAGGCCTGCCGGGCCGTGGCCTCGGTGCCGTCGCGGAACCCGACCATGCGGATCGAGCCGGTGTCGGGGCGCCCGTCGCGGTCGAGGCTGACGAAGACGGTGACGACCGTCTCCTTCGCCGCCGTCGAGAGCGAGCCGACGTTCCAGCAGTCGCGGACGGCGATGCGGAGGTTGTCGCGCTCGGCCCCGGTGAGCGGCGGGCCGGGGTCGCCGGAGGGTGCCGTGGCTTCGGCGAGAGCCTCCGCCACGGCGTCGTCTGTCGCCGGTGCGGCGGGTTCGGGGCGGTCGGGCTCTGCCGGCGCGGCCGCGGTTTCCCGTGTCTCCGGCTCGGGCTCCGGCGCGGGGCGCGCGGGACGGGGGCGCGGCCGGGGCGAGGTCGCGAGGGCCAGTGTCTCGGTCGGTTCGTCGGCCTCGGTGGCAAGCTCCGGAGCGGCCTCCTCGGGGGCGGTCTCGGGCGTGTCCTCGGCGACATCCTCTGGCGGAGCGTCGGGGGCCGCCGCGATCTCCGGCGCTGCATCGGGAGCGATATCGGCGGTCTCGGGCGGCGCCGGCGCGGGGGTGGGCGCCACCCGGGGCGCCCGCTGGGGCGGGGCCTCGAAGAGCGGGCCCTCGGGGGCCGGGTCGGGAGAGGCGACGACCGGCGGCGTATCCTCGACCTCGGCTTCGGGCGTGGGGTCGGGGATGGTCACCTCGGGGGCCGCCTCGGGTGTCTCGGCCTCGGGGGCCGCGCTTTCGCTGATCTCGGGCAAGGGCGTGTCCGGCGCGGGCGTGTCGGGCGCGGCCTCCTCGGGCGCGGGCGGGGGCGGCGCGCTCGGCTCCTCGACGGCCTCGGGGGCGGGCGTGCGCAGCGCCAGTGCGGCGAATTCGGCCTCGGAGATGATCTCGACGTCGGAAATGGTCACCGGCTCCTCTGGCGGACGGGAAAAGACACCGCCGAAGACGAGGGCGATGATGAGAAGCGCATGGGCCGCGCCGGAGATGTACCAGCCCCAGACCACCGCAAGGCTACCCGTCCTGCCCGGCAAAGTCGGGTCCGCCGGTGTCGGTTACAAGCCCGATGTTGGAGAAACCTCCCGCGTTCAGCGCGCCCATGACCTCGGCGACCCGGGCATAGGCGATATTGCCGTCGGCGCGCAGGAACACCCGGTTCGAGCTGCGTTCGGCGGCGATGGCACGCAGGCGCGGGATCAGCGTCTCGGGGGCGACGACGGTTTCCATGATCGCAATGTCGCCCTCCCCGGTGAGGGTGACGGTCAGCGGCTCCTCGTCGTCCGTCGGAAGCGCCTCGGCGCGGGTCTCGGGAAGCTCGACCGGCACGCCGACCGTCAGGAGGGGAGCCGCGACCATGAAGATGATGAGCAGGACCAGCATCACGTCGACGAAGGGCGTGACGTTGATCTCCGACATCGGCTTCGTGCGCCGCCGGCGGCGCCGGCGGCCGCTGCGCTCGGCCTCTTGGAGAATCGCGCCCATCTAGCTCTCCACCTGCCGCGACAGGATCGTCGTGAACTCGTCGGCGAAGGCCTCGTAGCCCGAGACGATGCGCTCGCTGTCGGACGACAGCTTGTTGTAGAAGATCACCGCCGGGATCGCCGCGAGAAGGCCGAGGCCGGTGGCCAGAAGCGCCTCGGCGATGCCGGGCGCGACGACGGCGAGGTTCGTCGACTGCTGCTCGGCGATCTCGATGAACGCGTTCATGATGCCCCAGACGGTGCCGAAAAGCCCGATGAAGGGCGCGGTCGAGCCGATGGTGGCCAGAAGCGAAAGGCCGCGGTTGAGCTCTTCGCCCTCTTTCGAGATCGCCACGTCCATCGACCGGTCGATTCGTGCCTCGGCGCCGGGGATCATCCGCCCGTCGTCGCGCTGCGAACGGCGCCACTCGATCATGCCAGACGCGAAGACCTTCTCGGCGGGGTTATCGGGGTCCTCGCCCAGCCTGTCGAAGAGCTCGTCGAGGGGCTCGCCGGACCAGAATTCGGCGTCGAAGCGGGCGGCCTCGGCGCGGGTCTTGCGGTACTGGATGAGCTTGCCGATGATGATCGCCCAGCTCCAGACCGAGGCTATGACGAGCACGATCATCACGAGCTTCACCGTGAGGGTGGCCCTGAGGTAGAGGCCCCAGAGCGAATAGTCGACGTCGGCTGCGACGCCAAGAATTTCAGGGTTCATGTGCCTGCTCTGCCTGATGCTGGCCGCGTTTGCGTTTGCGGCTCTGATTACGGAGAGATTACCCGATGCCAAGGGGAATTGCCAACACGTTGCCGCGAGGCGGGACGCAGCGTCTCAGAGCCCGAGTTTTGCGCGGAGTTCCGCCGGGAGGCGCGCGGGGCGGCCCTCGGGGCCGAGGGCGACGAGCGTGACGCGGGCATCGAAGAGGAGGGTGTCGGCGCGGCGGACCCCCTGGGCGAGCACGAGCCGGGCCGGGGTCGCCGCGACAGCCTCGGTGGTGACGGCGAGAAGATCGTCGAACCGGGCGGGCGCGATGTAGTCGGCCTCGAGGCGACGGACGGCGAAGACGATGCCGGCCTCCGCCCTGAGCGCGGTCTGATCGACGCCGAGGCCCCGCACCCACTCGGTGCGGGCGCGCTCGATGAACTTGAGATAGTTCGCGTAATAGACGATGCCGGCGAGATCGGTGTCTTCGTAATAGACCCGGACCTCGAAGCGGTGGGGGACGGCAGGTTCCTTCATCTTGGCGAAAATACCTGTTTCTCAGGCCGGCCTGGGGAGCCGCGCGTGGAGCCGGAGTGCATGGGCGGCATCATCGGCGAAGGCGGGCAGCACCGGGTCGTAGGCCGCGCGGATGATACCGGCGATATCGGGCCGCAGGATGGCGCCCTTGTCGCCGGGAAGCTGCGCGAGGGGGCCGGAGTCGCGGAACGCGGTGTCGGACCAGAGAAGAATCGTCTGCGCGGCTTCGGAGAGGGCGAGGGTGTCGGCGGGAACCTCCGCCAGGCCCGCGTCGATCTTCAGGAACACGAAGGCGGCCTTGATGGCGCCTGTCTCGTCGAAGCGGAAGATGCGGTACTGGTTCGCTTTCCGCGCCCGGAGCGTGTCGACGAGCGGGATGAGGTCGGGCACGAGCTTGCCGACTCCGGGTGTGTCGAGAAGTTCCTGCCAGGACCGCACGAAGAAGATCAGGAGGTTGGCGCCAAGCTCGGGATCGGTGTCGGCCATCTCGTGATCCGCGAGCGTCACGACGGCTTCGAGCGCGCCCTTCACCGTGGCCAGCGTGCGATCCTCGACGCCGAAGACCACCGGAGCCAGGGGCCGGCCCCAGCGGGCGAAGAAATAGCTGCCGTCGGAGCGGGTGAAACATGCTGCGAGGTCTTCGGGCGTCACAGGAGCACCCCCTGCCCCGGCGTCTCGGGCGGCGCGAGGCCGAGGTGAGACCAGGCCCGCGCGGCCAGCATCCGCCCGCGCGGGGTGCGCTGGATGAGGCCCTGCTGGAGAAGGTAGGGCTCGATCACCTCCTCGATGGCGTCGCGGGCTTCGGACAGGGCCGCAGCCAGCGTATCGACCCCGACCGGGCCGCCCTGGTAGGCCTCGGCGATGAGCCGCAGGTAGCGCCGGTCCGCCCCGTCGAGGCCGATGCGATCGACGCCGAGGCGGGTGAGCGAACTGTCGGCGATGGCCTTCGTCAGCCGCCCGTCGCCTTCCACCACGGCAAAATCGACGACCCGGCGCAGGAGCCGCCCGGCGATGCGGGGGGTGCCGCGCGCGCGGCGGGCGATCTCGCTTGTGCCATCTGGCTCGGCGGCGATGCCCATGAGCGACGCACCCCGGGCGACGATGCGGTCAAGCTCGTCCTCGGTATAGAATTCGAGGCGGACGGGAATGCCGAAGCGGTCACGCAGGGGCGTGGTCAGAAGCCCCAGACGGGTGGTCGCGCCGATGAGGGTGAAGGGCTGGAGCTCGATGCGCACGGTGCGGGCGGCCGGGCCCTCGCCGATCACGAGGTCGAGCTCGTGGTCCTCCATCGCGGGGTAGAGCACCTCCTCGACCGCGGGGTTCATGCGGTGGATCTCGTCGATGAAGAGAACGTCGCGCGCCTCGAGGTTCGTGAGGATCGCGGCGAGGTCTCCCGCGCGGGCCAGCACCGGCCCCGAGGTCATCCGGAAGCCGACGCCGAGCTCGGCGGCGACGATGGCCGCGAGCGTGGTCTTGCCGAGGCCCGGGGGGCCGTGAAAGAGCGCGTGGTCCATCGCCTCGCCGCGCTGGCGCGCGCTCTCGATGAAGACCCGCAGGTTGGCGCGGGCCTCGGCCTGGCCGATGAAATCGGCGAGCGCCTTCGGGCGCAGCGCCCGGTCGGCCTCGGGGGCGCGGTCCTCGGGGCGCGGCTCGGGGCGAAGCGTGGGGTCGGGGTCGTTCATGCCCTAGCCCACCGGCGCCAGCCGCTTCAGCGCGGCGCGAATGAGGCCGCCGGCCCCGGTCTCGCCGTCCTGCGCGGCGCGGGCGACGGCGGCGGCGGCCTCGCCGGGCGCGTAGCCAAGGTTCTGCAGGGCCGAGAGCGCATCGGCCTCGGCACCCCGGTCGACCGCGAGGGGAGTATCGGAAGGGGCTGCGGCGGGTGCGCCCGCCGGTGTCGCTCCGGCGGCGAGAACCTCGGCCACCGGGCCGCCGCCCATGGCCATGACGGCGGGCGCCTTGTCCTTCAACTCGTTGACGACCCGCTGGGCGAGCTTCGGGCCAACGCCCTGCGCGGCCTTGACCGCGTTCCAGTCGCCGAGCGCGATGGCGCGGCCGACGCCCTCGGGGCCGAGCGCGCCGAGGATCGCCATGGACGCCTTGGCGCCCACCCCCTGCACCGAGGTCAGGAGCCGGTGCCATTCCTTCTCGGCGAGGGTCGGAAAGCCGAAGAGTTGCAGAAGGTCTTCGCGCACAAGAAGGTCGGTATAGAGGGCCGCGGCCTCGCCCGCGCGGGGGAGGGCGGCAAGCGTGCGGTCGGAGACATAGACGACATAGCCGACCCCGCCGGTGTCGATCAGGACGTGGTCGTCGCCCCGGTAGTCGATGCGCCCGGCGATGCGCCCGATCATGCGATGCGCCTCCGGGGCCGCGCGTGGTGGGCGTGGCAGATCGCGATGGCCAGCGCGTCGGCCGCGTCGGGGCCGGCGAAGGTCGCGCCGGGAAGCTGGACGCCGACCATGTGGGCGACCTGGCGCTTGTCGGCATGACCGACGCCGACGACCGTCTTCTTCACCGTGTTGGGGGCGTATTCGCCCACCGGTATGCCCGCGCGGGCGGGCACCAGCATAGCGATCCCGCGCGCCTGCCCGAGCTTCAGCGTCCCGGCCCCGTCACGGTTGACGAAGGTTGCCTCGACGGCGGCGGTGTCGGGGGCGTGTCGGGCGACGATTTCGGTCAGTTCGTCGAAGAGTTTCAGGAGACGGTCGGCAAGCTCGCCCGCCCCGCCCTGGCAGTGCCCGTTGGCGACGTGAGACAGGCGCGGGCCGTCGACGTCGATCACCCCCCAGCCGAGGAGTCGAAGCCCGGGGTCGATCCCCAATACGCGCATGTGCTGCCCCACCCTGCCGGTGTTTCGACAATCGCTAGCACGAAACGGGAACATCTGCCAAGGGCGTCGGCGGCGGAGCCTTGCGGGCACCGCATGGCAGCCATGGCGAACCGGCGATTGCAAGCCGGACCCGGCAGGCGCATCTCAGCCTCATCAGAGGGCGGCACGTACCGCCCCGTTTTCGGTTTTTTGGAAGGATCAACGACGATGGCTGCGATCACCTACGCCGCCCCTGCCCGGACGGGCCGGAAACCCCTGCTGCCGCTGGCGGCGTGGTTCACCGTTCTGCGCGACTGGCGCCGCGCCCGGATGGCGGAAGCGGAACTTCGGAAGCTCCCCGACCACATACTCGACGACCTCGGCCTCAGCCGGGGCGAAATCGTGAACGCCGTCCGGAATGGCCGGCATTGAACCGAAAGGGGCGGGTCCCGAGGGATCGCCCCTTTCCCGTTCCCATGCGGACCCCTCGCGGAATCACGCCTCGGGCAAGAGCGGGGCGACCTTGGCCCCGATCCATTGCGTGACCGGATCGGCCGACAGAACGTAGGCGCCGATCTTCTCGACCTGGTTGCCCGACGCGAGGGTGGCGACCCGCGCGTCGTAGGCCTCCGGGCCGATCTGTGCGAGCATCACGCCCTTCACGATCAGCGTTCCGACCAGCACGAAGAGGATTCCGCGCCACGGAATGACGGAACTTCGCGCCTTCGGCTCCGCGATGATCAACCCGTCGTGGTTGACCGACATGACGTACCCCCGCGAAAGGCGCTGCTGGCGCCGGTTGATCCTGTTCATGCGCACCTCGAAATTACGTTGGTTGGCGTCGCTCATGACGACCTCCTGCACCAGGAATACTAGTAGCCCACACCACCGCCATGATTACCCGGCATTCGGGCATCACTAAGGCGATGTGGGCCCAAAAATGACCGATTGCCCCGGGTTCTAGCCAGAATTTTCGAGAACCAGCGTCGTCCAGTCGACAATATCCCGGCGGTCCCGCAGATTGATGCCGTAGCGCGAATAAACCTCCGTCACCTCGTCGGCCTGCGCGGTCAGAAGACCCGAGAGAATCACCTTGCCGCCGGGGGCGAGGGCGGTCGCGAGGTCCGGAGCGAGGTCGACGAGAGGGCCCTTGAGGATATTCGCCAACACGAGGTCGAAGGGGGCCGCGGCGGCAAGGGCCGGGTGGGCGAACCCGGTCGCGACATGGGTCTCGACGGCGCCGGCCATGGCGTTGGCGGCGAGATTGGCCTCGGCGACCTCGATCGCCACGGCGTCGATGTCGGACGCGTGGATCTCTGCCTCGGGAAAGACGCGCTTCGCCGCCATCGCGAGAACCGCGGTGCCGCAGCCGATATCGGCTATGCGGGACGGGCGGACCCCCTCCGAGGCCAGCGCATCGAGGGCCATCAGGCAGCCCTGGGTGGTGCCGTGGTGGCCGGTGCCGAAAGCCATCGCCGCCTCGATGAGCAGTGGAACGCTGCCATCGGGCACCCTGTCGGCATCGTGACTGCCGTAGACGAAGAAGCGGCCCGCGACGACCGGCGCCAGATCACGGCGCACCTTGGCGACCCAGTCGGTCTCGGGAAGCTCCGAGACGATGAAGTCCGCCGCGCCGTGCGCCGCCGCCAGCAGGGCCAGCGCGATCTCGTCGGGCGGGTCGGTGAAATAGCCGCCGACCTCCCAACGCCCCGCGCCGTCCTCGATCTCGAAGACGCCGACGCCGTCGGGGGCGGGTTCGAGGGCTTCCAGAGCCTCGCCCAGAGCCTCGGCGGGCGCTTGCGACGGCAGCGTGGTGAAGGCGGTCCAGGTGGTCATGGCGGCGCGCTACGCCGGTGCCGCGCCCGGGTCAAGCTGGCGGGCATGAGTATTTGAAGAACGAAGAAGGACCGGGGGGGCGCATGGGTTTCATCGGCCCCGAAATATCCCGGGGGAGCGCCGAAAGGCGCGGGGGCAGCGCCCCCTACTCCGCCGCGACGCCGGTGCCGACCGGGCAGGTCACACCGGTGCCGCCGAGCCCGCAATAGCCGCCGGGGTTCTTCGCCAGGTACTGCTGGTGGTAGCCTTCGGCGAAGTAGAACGGCGGCGCATCGAGGATCTCGGTGGTGACGCGGCCGAGCCCGGCCTCCGCCAGCGCCGTCTCGAATGCCGCCCTGGAAGCTTCGGCGGCGGCCCTCTGGGCCTCGTCGTAGACGTAGATGCCCGAGCGGTACTGTGTGCCGACATCATTGCCCTGGCGCATGCCCTGGGTCGGGTCGTGGCCCTCCCAGAAGGTCTTCAGGAGCGTCTCGTAGGACACGACGGCGGGGTCGTAGATGACCCGCACGACCTCGTTGTGGCCGGTGCGGCCCGAGCAGACCTCCTCGTAGGTCGGGTTCGGGGTGTGGCCCGCGGCGTAGCCGGCCATGGTGAGCCAGACCCCGTCGAGCTTCCAGAACATCCGTTCGACGCCCCAGAAACAGCCCATGCCGAACATCGCCTCTTTCATGCCCTCTGGCACCGGCGCATCGAGCGGACGGTCGAACACATGATGCGTCGCCGCCGTCTTGATCGGGTCCGCGCGGCCGGGAAGGGCGGCGTCGGGGGCGACCATCTCGGTCTTCTTTCGCTGGAACAGGAACATGCGGTACGTCTCCTTGTCGCTTTCATGGAGATATAGGCGTTCGACCGGCTTGCGGCCACCGGGCGCGGGCAGAACGACACCGGGCTCCCGTGCCCGCGGCGGGTCTTGCAGGGCCCGGACGGCGGCGCTCAGTAGAAGCTCTGGGGGTCGATATCCACCGCGAGGCGAAGGTTCGCCGGCGGC
>CAZPPH010000080.1:0-12785 GCA_964588375.1 uncultured Rhodobacterales bacterium
TCGAAACTCTTCGGCGGCGGCTCCGGCGGCCGGAGCACGGAGCCCGAACCCGTCGACCACAAGGGCTTCCGGATCACCCCCACGCCGATCCCCGAAGGCAACCGCTTCCGCCTTTCGGCCCGGATCGACAAGGAGGTTGGCGGGGAGACGAAGACGCACACACTCGTCCGGGCCGACGTGCTCGACGACCGCGAAACGGCCGAAAGGGTCGCCATCGACAAGGCGAAACAGGTGATCGAGGAGCAGGGCGACCGTCTCTTCGGTTAACCCCGCCGTGTCTCTGCGCCGCAAGCTTCGCCGTCCGGCAACGGCCGCGTTTTCGGCGAAGGGAGCATCTTGGAATGGCCGATATGAACATGCTCACCGTTTCGACCCGCGGGCCCGGGCTTTACGAGATAACCGGCGACGTCGCGCGCCATGCCTCGGGTGACGGGGTGTTGACGGTCTTCGTCCGCCATACCTCCTGTTCTCTCCTGATCCAGGAAAACGCCGACCCAGACGTGCGGACCGACCTTCTTGCCTTCTTCGAGCGCCTGGTGCCGCCGGCCGACCATCCGTCGATGAGCTATCTGACCCACACCACCGAGGGGCCGGACGACATGCCGGCCCACATCAAGGCGTCACTCCTGCCGGTGAGCTTGCAGATTCCGGTCACAGGCGGCCGGCTCGTGCTCGGAACATGGCAGGGAATATACCTTTTCGAACACCGAGCCCGTCCGCACCGGCGTGAAGTGGCGGTGCGGATGGGCGTCTGAGGCGGTCAGTCGTCGAGAACGAAGGTCACCATCATGTTGACCTGGTAATGGGAGACCTTGCCGTCCTCGACCCGGACGCGGGATTCCTTGATCCAGGCCGACTGGACGTTGCGCAGCGTCTTCGAGGCCCGTTCGATGCCCTTTTCGACCGCGTCGTCGAAGCTCGTCGGAGAGGTCGCGGAAATTTCGGATACCCGTGCGATGGCCATTGGTCAGTGCTCCTTTTCTGATGGTCCTGAAGGGGCGAAACGCCCCCGAGCCCCGCACCGTTCCGTCACGGGCCGCGGGGGGTGCCGGTATTCCCTCGGCTGTGAGGTTTGTGGCGGCGAGCACACAGCATCTTGCGGCGAGATTTCTGGCCTACCCAATTCTTTCGGACCTCCCTATAGTGATGGCGGGACAAAGGGGCGCAGACCCCCAATGGCAGGCTAGGAGGGGCGGGCGATGCGCTGTCCGTTTTGCGGCAATATCGACACCCAGGTGAAGGATTCGCGCCCCGCGGAAGACCATGTCGCGATCCGGCGGCGGCGGTTCTGCCCGGCCTGCGGGGGGCGCTTCACCACCTACGAGCGGGTGCAGTTGAGAGACCTCGTGGTCATCAAGACCAACGGGCGGCGCGAGGATTTCGACCGCGACAAGCTCGAACGCTCGGTGCGCATCGCTCTGCAGAAACGCCCGATCGACCCCGAGCGGATCGACCAGATGATCTCCGGCATCGTGCGCCGGCTCGAGTCGATGGGCGAGACCGACATTCCCTCGAAGACCATCGGCGAGATCGTGATGGAAACGCTCGCGCGCATCGACACGGTGGCCTACGTGCGTTTCGCCAGCGTCTACAAGAACTTCCAGGCGGCGGACGATTTCGACAAGTTCGTCAGCGAGCTCCGGCCCGAAGCGGTCAAGGCCAGGGAAGACAAGGAAAAGTGAGCGCGGACGAGCGGTTCATGGCGCTCGCGCTCTCTCTGGGGGCGCGGGGGCTCGGGCGTGTCTGGCCGAACCCCGCCGTGGGCTGCGTCGTCGTCAGGGATGGGCGAATCGTCGGCCGCGGGGCGACGGCGCCCGGCGGCCGGCCCCATGCCGAGCGGGTGGCGCTCGACGCGGCCGGGAAGGACGCGCGGGGGGCGACGGCCTATGTCAGCCTGGAACCCTGCGCCCATCACGGAGCGACACCCCCCTGCGCCGACGCGCTGGTTGCGGCCGGCGTCGCGCGGGTGGTGACCCCGCTGGACGATGTCGACCCCCGGGTCTTCGGCGAGGGGCATGCACGGCTCCGGCAGGCGGGCATCGAGGTGACGACCGGCGTTCTCGCCGACAGGGCGCGACAGGTGCACCGCGGATTCTTCCTCCGGGTCGGTGAGACGCGGCCGATGCTGACGCTGAAACTCGCAAGCTCCTTCGACGGACGGATCGCGACGGCGACGGGCGAGAGCCGGTGGATCACCGGTCCCGCCGCGCGGCGTCTCGTTCATGCCGAGCGGGCGCGGCATGACGCGGTGCTCGTCGGCGGCGGAACGGCGCGGGCCGACGACCCGGTGCTGACAGTCCGGGGGGCCGGGATCGCCCGTCAGCCCGTGAGGGTGGTCGTCTCGCGCCACCTGAACCTGCCGGCCGAAAGCCGGCTCGTGGCGAGCGTCACGGAGGGACCGGTCTGGTTCGTCCATGACCGCGCGCCGGGTGCGGTGCCGGACGCCGAGGCGGCCGCATGGACTGACCGAGGCGTGACGCTGGTGCCCGCGGAGGCCGGCGCGGGCCGTCAGCTCGACCCCCACGGCATCCTCCGCGCTCTCGGGTCATGCGGCCTGACCCGGGTGTTCTGCGAGGGCGGCGGCGCGCTCGCGGCCTCCTTCCTGCAGGCCGGGCTCGTCGACGAACTCGTGGGGTTCACCGCCGGTCTCGCCCTCGGCGCGGAGGGACGTCCCTGCCTCGGCGCGCTCGGCATCGAGGCGCTCGCCGATGCCCCGCGTTTTCGCCTTGTCGAGACGCGGGCCGTGGGCGGCGACGTGATGCACCGCTGGCGGCGTGTCAGCGCAGGAACCCGCTGAGACGCTGGAGCCGTCCGAGAAGGCGCGGCGGCTCGAACCCGATGCCCGCGGCGAGCCGCTCCACCGCGACCTCCGGGGGGCAGGGTGCGCAGGTCACGGGGTCGATGTAGCGCGGGTATCCGATGAGGGCGGCATGGACGAGCCCGTCGAGCGTGGGCCCCGGCCGGCGGCGCTGCGGCACCGGGCCGAGGTCGCGGGTGAGCCCCCAGCCGGCGTAGAACGGCGCGCCGAGGCAGGTTACGGGAACCCCGCGCAGGAGCGCCTCGAACCCGAGGGTCGAGGAGATCGTCCAGACCTCGTCGACCGCGCCGAGCAGTGCCACGGGGTCGGCCCGCCCGATGACGATGTCTGCCCAGCGATCGGCCCCGTGCACCCGGCCCCGGCGCAGCCCCGCCTCGACATCGGGGTGCATCTTGAAGACGATCGCCGCATCGGGGTTGTCCTCCCGAGCCGCCCGCAGGAGATCGGTGTTGGCGAAGGGGTCCGCCCGGGTGCGCAGGACCGCGGCATCGTCCTCCACCTGCCCGGTGACGAGAATGCGCGGTCTGTTTTCGGGCAGGGGCGGCAGATCTCCCCCGATGTTGTATTTCGACAAGCCGTCCGCGACGATCGCGGCCCGAAGACGCTCTGCCCGTTCGATTTCCGCACGCGGCAGATGGATCGAATCCGCGATCAGGCGCTCGAGCCGCGAGGGTTCGCCGGGGTCGTAGTGGATGCCCTCGTCGTCGAGACCGAGCGATGAAGGCGGCACCAGCGCGGCCCCCAGCCCCGGCGAGCGCAGGAAGCCGTCCTCGACGCGCGTGACATGCGCGCCGGGCGCCGCGTCACCGCTCGCCCAGATCATCAGCGGCCGCCCCGTCTTGTGGGCGAGCCGTTTCCCCGCCGCACGGTCTTTGCGGAAATCGACCGCACCCCAGGTTCCGAACATCCGGCGCAGATGCGGCCGTTTCCAGGCGCTCATTCCCGCCATCACCCAGCCGCGCCGGTCCTGCCGCCAGGCCACGGCCCGCGCGGCGAGCGCGTCGATCACGGTCTCGATCTCGCAGAGCCTGTCCCGGAACGGGTCGTACCAGACCGGGTAGAGCAGCATCGCCCCCGCGAAAAGCTGCGTCGCGGTCAGGTGGCGCCCGCGGCGGGGCAGGGACATTTCGTCCCGGCTGAGCCCCCAGCCTGCGTAGAACGGCGCGCCGAAGACGCGCGGGGCATGGCCGGCGAGGATCGCTTCGAACCCGAGAGTGGAAGAGACGGTGTAGACCGCCCCCGCGGCTTCGAAGAGCCGTGCGGGCGCGATCGGGGCGGTCGAGAGGTGGATGAGGTCCGAGCCCGCGAGGTCGCCGAAGTGACCTTCGCGGTATCCGGCCACGGTATCGGGATGGGTCCGGATGACGATGCGGCGGCCGGGATGCTCGTCGCGGGCGGCTTCGAGCATCTCCGCGAAACGCCGGGCGGCGTCCGGCGGCAGGGCGGCGTCGCGGCGGGTCTGGTCGATCACCACGACGAAGGGCGCCCGGGGCGGCGCCATCGCGGGGTCCCAGCAGGAATACTTCGAAATTCGCCAGTAGCGCAGCCGCGCGGCCGCCGCGCGGGCCCGGGCAAGGAGGGCGGGATCGTCGAGGGGGTGGCTCGCGAGCAGCGTTTCGAGGTCGGAGGGGCGGTCGGCGTCGAAATGCACGCCCGTGCGGTCGAGAACCAGCCCCATGGGCGGTTCGCCGGACCGGCCCGGAAGAACCGAACGGAGAAAGGCGTCCTCGACGCGCAGCACCGGCGCGTCGGTCCGGGCGGCCACCGCTTCGCCGCGTGGCGCGGTTGGGGAATTGCCCCAGATGCCGACCCAGTCACCGGGTCCGGGAAGGCCGAGAGAGACATCCCAGCCCGCGAGGTCGAGGATACGACGAACGCGGGCTTCCCGGAAGAAGCCCGCGTTGTAGACGCAGAGCCGCCTGTGCGCCCCGCCCGGCGATCCGGCCGGGGCCATCGGCGTCAGTTCGCGAGGTTGCTGACCGCGCCGACCGTTCCCAGCGGGCCGGTGAGCGCGCCGAGCACCTTCGAGAACTGGGTGTAGGGCGCTTCGGTCACGTAGACGGTGTCGGCCGTGCGAATGATGAATTCGCGCGCCGTGAATACGCCGTTGGGTTCGGTCAGATCGAGAACGTAGACCAGCCGCTGCGGCCCGACGAGGTCGGACCGGCCGAGAACCGCGTTGGCGACCTCGGCACTTTCGTCGCGGAAGATGAAGATGCCCGTGGGGTCGGCGAGTTGCGGATTGAGACCGCCAACCCGCGCGATGGCCTCTATGGCCGAGAATTCCTGCGTATCGAAGGGGACCTTGTTCTGCGCTCCCGTCGCGCCGAGCGCGGTGAAGAACCGGGTGTCTTCCTGGACGAGGATGCGGTCTCCCGGCCGCATGGCGATGTCGAGCCCGGGCTTGGTGTAGAGGTCCTCGAGCCAGACCGAGCCCCGGTGGTCGCCGCGGATGACCGTGACCTCGGCGATCTCGGCGGGAATCGCGACGCCGCCGGCGCGGGCGAGCATCGCCGTGAGCGTCCGGGTCGGCCGCTCGATGGCATAGACACCCTGGGCGCCGACGCCGCCGATGATCGACACGGTCGCGCCGTCACCGGCGAGCCGCTGGACCTGGACCTGCGGATCCGGGGTCTGGGTTTCGAGACGTTCGGTGATGAGCCGGCGCACGGTTTCGGGGGAGTTTCCGGCGGCGCGGATGCGGCCTGCGTAAGGCACGAAGATGAAGCCCGACCCGTCGACCTGAACCTCCTCGAGTTGCTGGGCGTTCGCACCCGGCGGCACGAGAAGCCCGTCGTCGACGTTTTCCCAGATCGTCAGGCCGAGGGTGTCGCCCGGGCTGATGATGTCGGAGCCAAGGACCCCCGCCTCCTGAAACGCCCGCCCGAATGCGAGCGGGGGGAGGACAGACGTCGCGTCGACGATGCGCTGGTCGACCTCGACGATGTAGGAATTGCCGCGCCGGTCGACGGAGCCTGCGAAGATCTCGTTCTTGTTGGGGCCGGTGCGCGGAAGGCCGCATGCGGCCACCGTGGAGGTGACGAGCAACAGCGCTACCGCGCGCGCCACGCGCGTTCTCTTGAAAGTCACTGGATGGTCTCCTCGACCTGAAACTGCCTCGAATTTTTTTGTTAAGTTACTGGAATCGAGGTGTTCGGGCCAGAAGTTAATGGTCGCGTCCGGCCACGAGTGCGACATGTTGCGCCGCTGCATCGTCGGGCTGCAGGGCGTCGTAGGGATCGTGGGGCGAGAGAACCCTGCCTACAACATCTCGCATGAGGCGACGGCGCGCCCGGGCGGCGTAGAAACCTCCCGGGAGCTGGCAGGTCGCCAGGAGATAGCGACGGAAGACGAGATAGGCGTCGCGGTCCGGCGGGTCGGGGTCGGCGAAGAAGGCCGCCAGCGGCTGGCCGGAGGTGAACTCCGGCTTGGCGTGCGGCGCGACGCCCAGAACCTTCACCGGCAGGCCGCGCCAGAGCGCCTGGTGGGCCGCGGTGGAATTTACCGTGACCGCGGAGCGTGCGGTGTCGAGAAGCGGCGCGAGCCGCGCGCCCGGGACGAAATGCACCCGACCGCCCACCCCCTCGCGCCCGGCGAGCCGGCGGATCGTGCGGGCGAGCGGCTGACGTCCGTCCTCGAGCGGATGGGTCTTGAACACAAGGTGATGATGGCCCGGCGCGCCCCGGCGGAACGCCACGATGACGTCTTCGAGAAACGCCTCGGTCGAGGGGTAGGGGCTGGCGGCGCGGTATGTCGCGTCATGGGCGAGCTGCAGAAGCACGAGGTGATAGGGCGCGCCTGCGTTCTTCAGCGCCGCGGTCGCGCGCCGGCGGGTCAGTGCCGTGAAAGGCGTCAGCGCAAGATAGCGCAGGGAAATCGCGAGCTCGGCGGGAATGCCGGGTTCGCGGTGGGTCGGATACGGCTTTCGCAGGACCGAGCCGGCAAGCACCGCGGCGTGGTAGACCGCGCCCCAGAACACGTGCTGGCGGGTGTCGCCCCAGCGGGCGGGGGCGACGGCGGGCGGCTCCCCCCTCTGGCCGAGGGCCGCTGCCATGTCCCTCACGTCGAGGCCCATGAGCCGCGAGGCGGCATTGGTGCCGCCGCGTTCGTAGGTCACCCACCAGGGGCGCAGGTAGCCCTCCTCGAAGACATGGGTGCGAAGACCTCGCGCCCGGGCGGCTTCCAGCGCCTCGGCGTGTACGGGGCGCTGGGTGCCGTAGAGCACGATGTCGGTGATCCCCCCGGCCTCGAGCCGCGCTTCGAGCCAGCCCTTCCAGCCCGCCGCGTCGCCGGAATACCGCGTGTAGCTGTCGAAGCCGGCGCGGAAGAGCCCGTCGCCGGCGTTGAAGCCCACCCGGACGCTCCGGTGCCCGAGCCCGGACAGCCGGCGGGCGAGACGGGCGAAGAACGGCCCGTGGGGACCCTGCAGAAAGAGGAACGTCCGGATCGCCTGCACTTTCATGGCTGCCTCATGCACGCAACGGTTGCAAAAATCCAGCATGCTGCTCCGGCTTGCGAAAACACGTCGCGCGGCGTACCCCATTGTCCCATGTTCACCGGCATCATCACAGACGTGGGGCGCGTCGCCGAAGTGGAGAAGCGCGGCGATCTGCGCGCGCGGATCGAAACCGGCTATGCCGCCGAGAGCATCGATATCGGCGCCTCGATCGCCTGCGACGGGGTCTGCCTCACGGTGATCGACCGGGGCGGCGCGGACCCGGCGTGGTTCGATGTCGAGATTTCCGCCGAGACCGTGGCGAAGACCAACCTCGACACATGGGCGCCGGGCCGTGGGGTGAACCTCGAGCGCGCGCTCCGGGTCGGCGACGAGCTGGGCGGACATATCGTCTCGGGTCACATCGACGGTGTGGCCGTGGTCACCGAGGTGCGCGACGAAGGCGACAGCACGCGGGTGCGGCTCGAGGCGCCCGGCGGGCTTGCGCGGTTCATCGCGCCGAAGGGGTCGGTGGCGCTGAACGGCGCGTCGCTTACGGTGAACGAGGTCGAGGGCCGGGTCTTCGGCATCAATTTCATCCCGCATACCAAGGCGGTGACGACCTGGGGCCGGGTGGCGGAGGGTGACCGGGTGAACCTCGAGATCGACACGCTGGCGCGGTATGTCGCGCGGCTCGCCGAGGCCGGTTAGGAGAGCGTCTCTCCCTTGCGCTTGCGCGCCTTCCCGAAGATATGCGGGGGCCGGTGATGACGCGAGGTTCCGCCCCGGTCCGCCTCTGGTCTTCGCCCGCTGCTTGGTCTATCTGGCCCCGTCGAACAACCCGAGCCCCGAGCCCCATGCAGCATGACATTCCCGGACCTGTCGAGGACAGCTGGCGCGACGCGATTTCCCCGATCGAGGAGATCATCGAGGATGCGCGCAACGGCCGGATGTTCATTCTCGTCGATCACGAGGACCGGGAGAACGAGGGCGACCTCGTCATCCCCGCGCAGATGGCGACGCCGGACGCGATCAACTTCATGGCGACCCACGGGCGCGGTCTGATCTGTCTCGCGCTGACCGGCGAGCGGGTGGATGCGCTCGGGCTGCCGCTGATGTCGTCGCAGAATTCCTCGCGCCACGAGACAGCCTTCACCGTCTCCATCGAAGCGCGCGAAGGGGTGTCGACGGGCATCTCGGCCCATGACCGGGCGCGGACGGTCTCCGTGGCGATCGACAATGGTGCGACGGCGGCCGATATCGCCACCCCGGGCCATGTCTTTCCGCTGCGCGCGAAGTCCGGCGGCGTGCTGGTGCGCGCCGGCCATACCGAGGCGGCGGTCGACATCTCGCGCCTTGCGGGGCTCAACGCCTCGGGCGTGATCTGCGAGGTGATGAGCGACGACGGCTCGATGGCGCGGCTGCCCGACCTTATCGCCTTCGCCCAGCGGCACGGCATGAAGATCGGCACGATCAGCGATCTCATCGCCTACCGTCGGCGCAACGACAATCTCGTGCGCATGCGCGAGGAGCAGACGGTCGTCAGTGAGTTCGGCGGCGAGTGGACACTGAGAATCTTCGCCGACGAGACCCATGGCGCGGAACATATCGCGCTCGTGAAGGGCGACATTTCGGGTGAGGCGCCGCTTCTGGTGCGGATGCACGCCCTCGACCCGATGCTCGATGTCGTGGGACTCGGTCCGAAGGGACGGACGCGGGAATTCGCCGACGCGATGCGCCTCATCGCCAGGGAGGGCCGGGGCGTTCTCGTGCTTTTGCGCGACGTGACGATGCATCTCCAGGCAGAGGGGGAGGTGTCGCCCCAGACCCTTCGTCAATACGGCCTCGGCGCGCAGATCCTGTCCGCGCTCGGGGTGGGCAGAATGGTTCTCCTGACCAATTCGCCGAGGCCGAAGGTGGTGGGTCTCGAGGCTTACGGGCTCGAGATCGTCGGCACGCGCAAGATATCGGAGATCGGATGATGGCTGGCCCGTCGCATTACACCCTGCCGCTGCCGGAGTTCGAGAAGCCGCCGGAGCTTCTCGTCGTCGTCGCCCCGTTCTACCGCGACATCGCCGACGCGCTGATCGCGGGTGCGACGGCGGAGGTCGAAAAGGTGGGCGGAAGCTTCGAGCTCGTGGAAGTGCCCGGCGCGCTCGAGGTGCCGACCGCCATCCGCATCGGCTTCGCGCAGGGCGATTTCGACGGGTTCGTCGCGCTCGGTTGCGTGATCCGGGGTGAAACGACCCATTACGAGACGGTGTGCAACGACTCGAGCCGCGCGATCACGCTCCTCGGTCTGCAGGGCGCTTTCGTCGGCAACGGCATTCTCACCGTGGAGACCCACGAACAGGCCGCGGTGCGGGCCGACCCCGAAGGCCAGAACAAGGGCGGCGGGGCGGCGGCGGCGGCGCTGCATCTCATCGCGCTGTCGCGGAAGATGAAGCGGGCCGACAAGGGCATCGGGTTTCTGAGCCGGGACCCGTCGTGAACCGGCGCCAGGCGAAATCCGCGGCCCGGCTCTACGCCGTGCAGGCGCTCTTCCAGATGGAGGCCGCCGGGCAGGGGCTCGACGCCGTCCGCAAGGAGTTCGAGACCCACCGCTTCGGTGCGGTCTACGACGGCGACGAGATGGCCGAGGGAGATGTCGACCTCTTCCGCGGGCTTCTCGAAGGGGCGGTGACGCACCAGGGCCGGATCGACCAGATGACCGACCGCGCCCTCGTCGAGCGCTGGCCGATCGCGCGCATCGACCCCACCCTGCGCGCGCTCTTTCGGGCCGCCGGAGCAGAGCTTGTTGCCGCCGAAGCGCCGCCTCGCGTGGTCATCAGCGAATTCGTCGACATCGCGAAGGCATTCTTTCCCGAGGGCAAGGAGGCGAAATTCGTCAACGCGGTGCTCGATCACATGGCGCGCGAGGCGCAGCCCCGGTCTTTTCAGGCGTGATGCCGGGGGGTTGCGGCGCATCGGCGGCGGCAGGGCTGGTCTGGCGGGAGGTGCGCCCCTATGTCTTCGAAAGAGACACCTGAAAGGCCCAGACCCATGCCGCGCCTCATCCGGCTCTACATCACCCAGACCGCCATCGGTTTCGCGATTTCGCTTGTCTTCACAATTCTCGTGGTGGCGTTCGACATCGGCCGCCTCGGCTATCTGATGACCCATGTCGATGGCGGATGGCTCGCCGCCTTCCTGTTCTTCATGCTGAATGGCATCGTCTTCGCCGGGGTGCAGTTCGGTATCTCTGTGATGCGCATGGCCGAACCCGAAGAGGGCACGCCGCCGCGCGGCCCCGGACTTCTCGAGCGGAGTTTCGCGACCGTGCCAGTGCTCGCGAAGGGGCGGGAAAGAGTGACGGGACCGCACCAGCCGTAGAGGCAACTCAATTCCCGAGGACCTGTTTACACAGGTGGGCGTCAGGTAACCGGACCACGGTCCGGACAGAGCCAACTCCCTCGGAAGTTCTTAAGGCCACCGGAATTTGTCCTCCGCACGGGAAGGGCAGAACCCGTCGCGACAGGACATATGGCGCGGGCGGGGTCCCGACAAGGGGTGGCCCCGGAATGGAGAGGCGGCACGTTCGGGCCGGCAGCGAATTGTCGGGTTGGCGCAAGCGCCGGGTTCAGAGCACGTCCGCGAGCCACCCGGTGACCTCGGCGATGACCTCCTCGAAGCGCCCCGTGTAGAAATGGTCGCAATCGGGGATTATCCGGTAAGTGCCCGGGCCGGTCGCGGCGTTCGCAAAGGCTTCCGCGGGATACATCTCGGGCGGTTCGCGGTCGCCGGCGACGAAGAGGACGGGGCAGGTGATCCCGGGCGCGAGGTCCATCGTCACCGGCAGCCGGTCGAGGTTGTCGACGAGGCTTTCGGCGGTGATCGCGTACCACCAGCCCGGCAGCAGCATCAACTCGCCCCCGCGTCCTTCGGCGACCGCGTCACGGGCGGCTTTCGACACTTCGGGCAGCCGGTCCTGCGCGAGAAGGCCGTTGCCGCTGGCGAACGGCACCATGCCGCGCCCGCCCTGATGCGCCGACAGAAGAACCAGTGCGGGAATGTCGTTGCGTCCCGCCACGTGCCGGGCGGCCAGCATCCCGCCGTTGGAATGGCCGATGACGATGGGTGCGGCATTCACCCGGCTCCGGAGCCATGCTTCGGCATGGCGGCTGTCGGCGATCGCCTCGTCGATCCGCTGAAAGGCGCCGCCCGTGTGCTCGCGGCTGTTGAGCGTCGCGATCACGTCATGGCCGCGCCGGTTGAAGGCGAGCGTCGCGATGCCGAGCGCGGCGAGGGCCGGCGGCAGGAACCTCGGTGCGCCGGTATAGAAGTTCATGCAATTGCCATGAAGGATCATGGCCTGGGCCCGGATGTCGCCATGCGGACGATAGTAGAGTCCGTCGAGCGGGTGCGTTTCGGTTTCGATGGAGACAAGTTCCATGTCGAAACCCGGGGTCCGGTGGGTGTCCATCCGGCGTCCTGTGAGCCGCGCACCGCAGTCTGTCAACCCGGCCGAGCACGCGTCGATCTCGCCGAACGCGGCTGGGTTTCTCTTCCGGGGTCAAGACGCTCGGTTTGCGCGACGGCAGGTATGCTCTTCCCGGCAGTCCGGGAACGGCAAAGTGATCCTTTTCGGGTCGCTTTCCGTGGGGTGGTCCGGAGCGGCATGAGAGGGCGCGCTTCGCCCATCTTGCCTTTCGTTCCCAATTTGTTCACACTTCAACCATGCCCGACGATCTCGCCCGTCAGCCCGAGAATGACTTCAGGCCCGGCCAGCTTCTGGCGCGGGGGGTGTGCCGTCATCTGCTCTCCCATGATTTCGTCACCGTCGAGGAACTCATCCCGGCGCCGGGGCTCAGGGTGGACGTGATGGCGCTGGGGCCGAAGGGCGATGTCTGGATCGTCGAGTGCAAGTCGGGGCGGGCGGATTTCGCATCGGACCGGAAGTGGCACGGCTATCTCGAGTGGTGCGACCGGTATTTCTGGGCCGTCGACGAGAATTTTCCGACCGAGCTTCTGCCCGGGGGCACCGGCCTCATCATCGCCGATGCCTGGGACGCCGAGATCGTGCGGATGGCGCCCGAGGAAAAGCTCGCGCCGGCGCGGCGAAAGGTGATGGTGCAGAAATTCGCGCGCCATGCCGCGCTGCGCTGGCATGCGGCGCGCGATCCGGGGATCAGCGGCGCTTTCTAGGGGCCGACGCCCGCACGCGGGCAGCGGCGGCACGGATTTCCTCGGCGATCTGCTCCGCCTCTTCGGGGTCGAAATCCATCGGGATTTCAAGGCCCTCCGCCTCGACGTAAATCCGCACCATGCCGGCGGAGGTCGGCCCGATCTGGAGGTTGGCCTCCACATCCTTTTCGGAATTGATACCCATGACACGCCTCGCTGAACCGGCCGCGATCTAGCCGCTTGGCGGGCAATTCGCAATAGGGGGCGATGACGGGCGCCCGCGCAGTCGATCATCGGGAGGTCACACGGGAGGGTCTGGACCGGCTGCCGGACCGTCAAAACGTCCATTGCCCGGCCGCGGCCGGGTTC
>CAZPPH010000081.1:0-12767 GCA_964588375.1 uncultured Rhodobacterales bacterium
GCGATCCAGACATGGGTCATCGACCGGTCGGCGAGCGAGCCGAGAAGCCAGAACACGATTTCCGACGCCGCGTAGGGGTTCGGCGAGAGGTTCAGCACGAGCGAGGTGAAGGCGCCGGCGAAGGCCGAGACGGCGATGCCGGCGAGGATCAGCGTCAGCGTGCCGCCCTCGCGGCCCGCCAGAAGAAAGAGAAGTGCCACCGCCCCGCCGGCCCCGGCGAGGGCGGCGAGCGGCAGGCCGAGGGCGAAGGCCGCCGCCAGCCCGGTCTGGATCGCGAGCACCGCGCCGAGGGCGGCGGAGCCCGAAACGCCGATGAGGCCCGGTTCGGCGAGCGGGTTGCGCAGGTAGCCCTGCATCGCTGCCCCCGCGAGCCCCAGCGACGCGCCCACCCCGATGCCGAGAAGCGCCCGGGGCAGGCGGATCTCGCGCATCACGATGGGCAGGGGGCCGTCGCCGCCCGCGACGAGCGCCTGCAAGGCCGGGGCCGGAGAAATGCCCGCCGGGCCGACGAGGAGCGACGCGAAGAACAGCGCCAGAACGAGGGCCGAGAGGGCGGCGAGGATCATCGCGGTCCCCCCGCGATACCGTCGATCGCGCCCAGCACCGCCGGCGTGCCGCAGACCCAGTCGCGATTGGTGAGCGCGCGGCCCTCGGCGGCGTCGTCGAGTGCCGGGTGGTCGAGGAGCGCGTGGGCGCGTGAGGCCGCCTCCGCCGCGCCGGGCGTGACGATGAGGTCAGGCGCGGCGAGCACCATGAGTTCTAGGGGCAGAAAGCCCCCGTAATCGCGTCCCACCGCGTCGGAGATGGTCGAGAACCCCGCCGCGCGCAGGACATCGCCCGCAAGCGTGCCGCCGCCCCGGTAATAGCCGCCGGGCCCGTAGAGCGCGGCGCGACCGCGTTCCTCGCCCCGGCGCGCTGCAAGGGCCCTCTCGAAAGCGCGGGCCTCGGCGTCGGCGGCGGCCTCGCGTCCGAGGGCCGCGCCCATGGCGCGCAGCCGCCGGGGAATATCGCCCAGCGCCGCGGCCGGTGGAAATTCCAGCACCTCTATGCCGACCCGTCGCAGCATTGCCAGCGTCGCCCGGTCCGAAAACGTGCTCGCCAGCACGAGGTCGGGCTCGAGGAGGTAGATCTCCTCGGCCCGGCCATGGTTCACGCGGTAGGCCAGTGCCTCGACCGGCATCGCCGACATCCCGGGATCGCGGGCGAGATGCGACACCGAGACGAGTTGGCCCGGTGCGGCGACGAGCATCGCGAGCTGGTCGGTGCAGACGTTCATCGACACCACGCGCGAGGGCGCGGCGTGGAGTGCCGGGGCCAGAAGGAGCCCCAGCACCCATGCGATGACGCTAGAACGTCGCACGGATACCCGCGAAGAACGAGCGGTCGGGCGTGCCGTAGCCCCGCGTCGTCTGGTATTCGGTGTCGAAGAGGTTCTCGACCCGCACATAGGCGGTGGCGCGCTCGGAGATCCCGTATTCCGCGCCGAGGTTCACCACCGTGAACGAGGGCAGGTAGTCGCCTCCGTCGAAGATGCCGGCGACGTATCGGGCGTTCGCCGTACCCGTCAGCCTCTCCGAGAGGTCCATGTTCCCGCCGAGGACGATATCGGTCGTCGGCACCCGCGGGACCGGCGTGCCGTCCGCGCCCCGCGCCTCGAGGAAGGTGGCCGCCCCGTAGAGCTCCGCGCGGTCGCCAACGGGCAGGGTGCCGGAGAGTTCGAGGCCCTGGCGCGTCGAGGTGCCGGGTATGTTCTCGAGCGTCGAGAAGTCCGGGGTCAGGGTGATGAGGTTGTCGATCTCGCCCCAGAAGAGCGTCGCCGAGATCTCCGCGCCGCCGGCGAAGGCGTGGTCCACCCCGAGTTCGGCGGTGACGCTGGTTTCGGGTTCGAGGTCGGGATTGCCGGTGAAGCCGAAGGCCGAGTAGTCGCCGAAAAGCTCGTCGATCGAAGGCGCGCGGTAGCCGGTGGCGATGGCGCCGCGGAAGGTCGTGCCGCCCCCGGTCCTGCGGGCGAAGGCGAGCCGTCCGGTCTCGAAGCTGCCGAAGGCCGAGTGGTCGTCGATCCGGGCGGTGGCGATGATGTCGAGCATCTCGTTCGGCGACCAGGCGATTTCGGCGAAGGCGCCGTAGATGTCGACGTTCTCGACCCCGGTGGTGAGGTTCGCGTAGCGCGCCGTCTCGCGCCGGTAGTCGAGCCCGAGGCTGAGCCGGGTCGCGTCGGAGATGTCGAAGCTCGTGACATTGGTGGCCTGCAACCGCTCGCCCCGGAACTCCGAACCGCCGAAATCCGACGTCGATGTCCGGTCGTTCTGGTACCAGGTGAGGTTGAACTCGTTGTCGAAGGCCGGACCGTCGTAGAGGACGAAGGCCCGTGCCCCGAAGGCGTCGCGCTCGGAGACCTCGTTGAAGGGAGGCGCGCCATCGGCCGGGCCGAATTCGTCGAACTCCGTCCGCCCGCTCTCGATGAAGGCGTTCGCTCCGACCGTGACCCGGTCGGTCAGATCGTAGCTGGCACCGGCCGTGAACCGCGTCCGGTCGAACCCGTCGGCCTCGGTGTTGCCGTCGTTCTCGTCGGCCGCGGAGATACCGTCGGACCGGGCGGTCGAGGCGCCGAAGGTGAAAGACCCGCGCTCGGTGTTGCGGGTGATGGAGTAGGCCGCGCCCAGCGTGCCGTAGCTTCCCCCCTCGACGGTGGCCTCCTGGTGCGTGCCGGGGCCGAGCGCCGCGCTGCCCAGTGTCGAGACGGAGATGACACCGCCGACGGCGGTGCCGCCGTAGAGGGCGGATTGCGAGCCCTTCAGGATTTCCACGCGGTCGACATTGCCGATTGTGAAGCCGCCGAAATCGTCGAACTGAGTCGTGGGCACCGCGGGGTCGGTGACGAGAATGCCGTCGACGTAGATCGCCACGTAGCGCGTGCGCGCTCCCCTGATCTGGATGTCCGCGTTGGCGCCGGGCCCGCCCTGACGCGACAGGTTCACGCCCGGCAGACGCGCGAGCTGTTCGCCGAGAACGATATCGCCGGCTTCCTCGAGGTCCGTCTCGCCGAGTGTTTCCACGGAGGCGCCGGTGCGGCCCTCTTCGACCGGGACCGCGAGCGGCAGCACGACGATCTCCCCGAGTTCGAACGTCGATTGCGCGACAGCGATGCCGGGCAGGCCGGCCGACAGCAGGGCGATCCCCGCTGATTTTGCGTAGGTCATGGGTCTTCCTTTCCCCGTGGCGTGCGATGCGCGCCGGTCCTTCATATGTCGACGGAAAGGCAGAGCCCTCCGGCAGACGGTGCTGGTCTCACCACTCCGGAAGATCCGTTGTGCCGTGCGCGCCCCGCGACGGAACAGGGTGATGCTTCGGCAGGTCTCCTGACTTGCGGGTCGTCGCTTGGCTGGCCTTCCCGGGACGGACCCAGTGGCATGTTCAGCCGTCGCTCACCGCCTACAGTTGCGGGGGCAGTCGCGGAGTTGCGGGGGTTGCCCCTCGCGCACCGCGTTCCCTTTTCATCGGACTTTCGTCCGAACCGAAGCGGTCCCAGTTAGGCGCCGGGTGACGAGCGGAGTCAATGGGGCCGAAGCCGGGCGGGAACAGGTTTTCCTTGAGAATGGTTCGCAGAACCTTGACTTTTCTGCGAACCATTCTCATTGTAAATCGACTGGCCGGCGATCCGAAGTGCCGGCGGCCACAGGAGAGTAAACATCGTGTCCGTTCGTGACGCTTCTGAAGCAAGGGGAATATCCCGCCGGGCCGTTCTCGCGGCCGGAGCCGCCGCGGCCCTTGTCCCCGGCCCACTCCGCGCCGTCACCCCGCTGCAAGTGGTCGCGACCACGGGGATGCTCGCCGACACCGTGCGCGAGATCGGGGGCGATGCGGTCGAGGTCCGGGCGCTGATGGGACCCGGGGTCGACCCCCATTCCTACCGCCAGACCCGCACCGACATTCTGGCGATGTCACGGGCCGATCTCATCGTCGCCAACGGGCTCTATCTCGAGGCGCAGATGGAAGACATCCTCGCCGATTTCGCGGGCCGTGGCCCGGTGCTCTTCGCCGCAGAGGCCGTGCCCGCCGAGCGGCTCTTCGGCCACGCCGATTACGCGGGCAAGTTCGACCCCCATGTCTGGATGGACCCCGAACTCTGGCGCGTCGTCACCGGGGCGGTGCGCGACGCGTTGATCGAGCTCAGGCCCGATGCGGAGGCGGCGTTCGCCTCGAGGGCTCGGGACTTCACCGACCGGCTCGGCGTGCTGGACACCTATTCGGCCCGTGTGCTCGGCTCGGTCGACCCCGGAGCGCGCGTGCTCGTCACCGCCCACGACGCCTTCGCGTATTTCGGCGCGGCCTACGGGTTCGAGGTCACCGGCATCCAGGGCATCTCCACCGAGAGCGAGGCCGGCCTCGCCCGCATCGCCGAGCTTGTCGACATGCTGGTCGAGCGCGGCATCGGCGCGGTGTTCGTGGAAAGCACCGTCTCCGACCGCAACGTCCGCGCGCTCGTCGAGGGCGCGGCGGCGCGCGGCCACGAGGTCGTGGTCGGCGGCGAGCTCTATTCCGACGCGATGGGCGCGCCGGGGAGCTATGAAGGGACGTATGTCGGCATGATCGACCACAACGTCACGACCATCGCCTCGGCGCTGGGCGGCGAGGCGCCGGAGCGTGGCATGAACGGCCGGCTGGCGGCGGGAAGCTGATGGTCCTCGTTCCGAAACTCGCCGCCGAGAGCGGCCGGCCGGTCCGCCTGCCCGAACCCGCAGCCGCCTTCGCGGTGCGCGGCCTGACGGTCTCCTACGGGCAGAAACCGGCTGTCTTCTCGGTCGACATGAATGTGCCGGAAGGCTCGATGACCGGGATCATCGGCCCGAACGGCGCGGGCAAGTCGACGCTCCTGAAAGCCGCGCTCGGTCTCCAGTCCGCGCTCGCCGGCGGCGCCACCGCCTTCGGCCGGCCCGTGGCCGAGGTGCGCGACCGTATCGCCTACGTGCCCCAGCGCGCCAGCGTCGACTGGGATTTTCCGACGCGGGTGATCGATGTCGTGGAAATGGGTCTTTACCGCGACGTCGGGCTTCTCGGCCGTTTCAGGCCCCGCCACCGGGCGAAGGCGACAGACGCGCTCGCCCGGGTCGGCATGACCGATTTCGCCGGCCGCCAGATCGGCCAGCTCTCGGGCGGCCAGCAGCAGCGGGTGTTTCTCGCCCGGGCGCTTGCCCAGAGCGCCGACCTCTATCTCCTCGACGAACCCTTCGCGGGTGTCGACGCGGCCACCGAAAAGGCGATCATCGCGGTGCTGAAGGGGCTGAAGGACGAGGGGAAGACGGTCGTCGCCGTCCACCACGACCTCTCCACGGTCACCGCCTATTTCGACCGCGTGCTGCTCCTGAACGTCCGCAAGATCGCCGAGGGCCCGGTCGGGGAGGCGTTCACCGCCGAAACCCTTCGGGAGGCCTACGGCGGACGGCTCGTGACGGCGGAGGTGCCGGGCCTCGTGGCAGCGGTCTGAGCGGATGCTCTTCGACGCCCTCACGCTGGGGCTCGGCTACAACGCGAGCCTCGTGACCCTCGGGGCCACGGCACTCGGCATCGCCGCGGGCGTGACGGGGACGTTTCTCTATCTCAGGAAACGCGCGCTCGTCTCCGACGCGATCTCCCACGCGACGCTCCCCGGCGTGGCGCTCGCCTTCATCGTCGCGGTCGCCCTCGGCGGCGACGGGCGCAGCCTGCCGGTCCTCCTTCTCGGGTCCGCGATCTCGGCGGGCCTCGGCCTGCTCGCCGTGCAGTGGCTCGCCACGCGCACCCGGCTCACCGAAGACGCCGCCATCGGCGCGGTGCTCTCGGTGTTCTTCGGCCTGGGCATCGTCCTGCTCACGGTGATCCAGACTCTCGCGACGGCGGGGCAGGCGGGGCTCGAGGACTTCCTTCTCGGCTCCACCGCGGGAATGCTCCGCTCCGAGGCCCTGCTCATCGCTGTCGGCGGCGCGCTCACGCTGGCGCTCACGCTGATCCTGCGCCGGCCGATGCTGATGACGGCCTTCGACCCGGCCCATGCAGGCGCGATGGGGGTGAACCTCAACCGCACCGACATCGCGATGATGGGCCTCGTCATGGCGGTCACCGTGGTCGGGCTGAAGATCGTCGGCCTCATCCTCATCGTGGCGCTTCTGATCATCCCGCCGGTCGCCGCGCGCTTCTGGTCGGACCGCGCCGACCGCGTGGTGCTCCTGTCGGGTCTCATCGGCGGTGCCTCGGGATGGATCGGCGCGGCGATCTCGGCCTCCGCGGCGGACGTTCCCACCGGCCCCGTGATCGTCCTCGTCGCCTTCGTGCTCTTCTCCCTCTCGTTTTTTCTCGCCCCCGGCCGGGGCGTGATGGCGGCGGCCCTCAACGCTTTCGCTTTCAGGCGGCGGGTGCATCTGCGTCAGGGATTGCTCAGCCTCGCCCACGGCCAGCCGATCTACGAAAGCCTGACCCTTCGTCTCCTGCATCGACAGGGTTACGCGGGCCGCGATGGCGTGCCGACCGACGCGGGCTGTGCCGCAGCCGCCCGGGCGCGTCTCGACGAGGAGCGCTGGGCGGTCGTGCGCGCCGACCCGTCGCTCGAACTCGCCGCGGCCCGCTACGACGGGCTGACCCCGCTTCAGGAGGTGCTGACCGCCGACCAGGTGGCCGAGATCGACAGCCGCCGCGCGCGCCCGGAGGCGGCGACGTGAGCGGCGCGGAATTCGTCCCCCTGTCGCTGGCGCCGCTCGTCATCGGCGTGCTCGTCGCGGTCACATGCGCGCTGCCGGGCAATTTCCTGCTGCTGCGCCGCCAGGCGCTCGTCGGCGACGCGATCTCGCATGTGGTGCTGCCGGGCATTGTCGCGGGCTTTCTCGTGAGCGGCGTCATCGCGACCTGGCCGATGCTCCTCGGCGCAGCCGGCGCGGCCCTGCTCGCGGTCGTGCTCATCGAGGCCATCCGCCGTCTCGGGCGCATCGAGCCGGGGGCGGCCATGGGGGTTGTCTTCACCACGCTGTTCGCCGCCGGTGTTCTTCTTCTGGAGCAATCCGACACCTCCGACGTGCATCTCGACGTCGAGCACGCGCTTTACGGCAACCTCGAAAGCCTCATCTGGCTCGATGCGACCGGCTGGGCCTCGCTTCTCGACCCGGCCGCCCTCGCGGGCCTGCCGCCCGAACTTTTCCGCATCGCCGCCGCCTGCGCGCTCGTGACGGGTCTTCTCGCGATCTTCTGGCGGCCGCTGAAGATCGCCACCTTCGACGAGGGGTTCGCCGCCTCGCTCGGCCTGCCGGTGCAGGCGATTTCGCTGGGGCTCATCGTCGTCGCCGCCATCGCCGCCGTCGCGGCGTTCGACGCGGTGGGCTCGATCATCGTCATCGCGATGTTCATCTGCCCGCCCGCGGCGGCGCGGCTGATGACCGACCGGCTCGGCGCCCAGGTCGCCTGGTCGGTCGCCTTCGCCGTGGTCTCGGCGGTCGCGGGCTACGTTCTGGCGGGCTACGGCCCGCTCTGGTTCGGGGCGCGCGACGCGGTCAGCGCGGCGGGCATGATCGCCACGGTCTCGGGCCTCATCCTCGCCATCGCCGCCCTCGCGGGCCCCCGGCGGCGGCCGCTTCAGCCGCGCGCCTGAGGCCCCGGCGACCTCGAGGTTCGCGCGGAATCCGGGGCCCGTCGCTGGCCATGACCCCCGGGCAGTGCTAAGTCTCCGGTCTGCAACCGCAACCACCGGACCGGCTCAATGCCTGACAGCGTCACAAACGCAACGGATGTCGACGTCTTCGTCATAGGCGGCGGCATCAACGGCTGCGGCATCGCGCGCGACGTCGCGGGACGGGGCCTTTCCGTGACCCTCGCCGAGATGGGCGACCTCGCGCAGGCCACCTCCTCGGCCTCGACGAAGCTCTTCCACGGCGGCCTGCGCTACCTCGAGTTCTTCGAGATCAGGCTCGTGCGCCACGCGCTCGAGGAACGCGAAACGCTCCTGAAGGCGATGCCGCACATCTCCTGGCCGATGCGCTTCGTGCTGCCCTACCACCGCGACATGCGGTTCGACACCGAGACCCCCGCTTCGAAGATCGTCAACCGGGTGATGCCCTGGACGAAGGGGCGCCGGCCGGCATGGATGATCCGGTTCGGGCTCTTTCTCTACGACAATCTCGGCGGACGGAAGATCCTGCCGGGCACCTGGTCTGTCGACCTGACCACGAGCCCGCTCGGTGCGCCGCTGAGGAAGAAATTCCGCCGGGCGTTCGAATATTCCGACTGCTGGGTGCAGGATTCGCGCCTCGTGGTGCTCAACGCCCGCGACGCCGAAGCGCGGGGCGCGACGGTACTGACCCGCACCCGGGTCACTGCGGCGGAGCGCGAGGGCGACGGCTGGCGCGTGACCACCGAAGACGCCGCGACCGGCGAGACCCGCACCCACCGCGCGAAGGTTCTCGTCAACGCCGGCGGCCCCTGGGTCGAGGAGATCGTGCGCGGCGTCGTGCGGCTGAACACGACAGAGGGCATCCGCCTCGTGCGCGGCAGCCATATCGTGACGAAAAAGCTCTACGACCATGACAAGTGCTACTTCTTTCAAGGGCAGGACGGGCGCATCATCTTCGCCATTCCCTACGAGGAAGACTTCACGCTGATCGGCACCACCGATGCCGAGCACGAGGGCGACCCCCTGAGCGCCGAGGCGACGGACGCAGAGCAGGATTATCTCTGCGCCTTCGCCTCGGACTATTTCGAGCGGCCGGTGACCCGCGACGACGTGGTCTGGACCTATTCCGGCGTGCGCCCGCTCTACGACGACGGCGCGAAATCGGCCACCGCGGCGACGCGTGACTACGTTCTGTCGCTCGACGACGCCGGACCGCCGCTCCTGTCGGTCTTCGGCGGCAAGATCACCACCTATCGCAAGCTCGCCGAGGACGCCTTCGACAAGCTCGCGCGGTTCTTTCCGGGCCGGGAGGCGCACTGGACGGCCGGCGTGCCGCTGCCGGGCGGGGACTTTCCGGTGAAAGGCGCAGGGCCGCTTGAACATGACCTGAAGCGTGATTATCCCTTTCTCTCCGATTACTGGGCGCGGCGCATGGTGCGCCACTACGGGCTCGAGACCCGCGAGATCTTCGGCACGGCGAAAGGTGCGGACGATCTCGGCGAGGATTTCGGCGCGACGCTGACGGCGGCGGAGGTCGACTGGCTCATGCGGCGCGAATACGCCCGCACCGCCGAGGACGTCGTGTGGCGGCGCACGAAACTCGGCCTGAGGCTCGACGCGGGCCAGATAGAACGGGTCGATGCCTACATGGCCGAGCACGCGCGGGCGCTGGCGGCGGAATAGGCACCGAGGGCGAAAGGGAAGGGGAAACACCATGCGCTACGTCATGGCCATAGATCAGGGCACGACCTCGAGCCGTGCGATACTCTTCGACGAGACGATGAAACCGGCCGCCTCGGCGCAGGAGGAGTTTCCCCAGCATTACCCGGCCTCCGGCTGGGTCGAGCACGACCCCAACGACCTCTGGTCGACCACCGCCGCCGTCTGCCGGGGGGCGCTGGAGCGAAAGGGCATCTCCGCCGCCGATGTCGCCGCGATCGGCATAACCAACCAGCGCGAGACCACCGTGGTCTGGGACGCCGCCACCGGCGAGCCCCTCTACAATGCCATCGTCTGGCAGGACCGGCGCACCGCCGACTTCTGCCGGCAGATGCGCGAGGCGGGCCACGAGGAGACCATCACGAAGGCCACGGGCCTGTTGCTCGACCCGTATTTCTCCGCGACGAAGCTCAAGTTCATTCTCGACGAGACCGGTGCCCGCGACCGCGCCGCGAAGGGCGAAGTGCTCTTCGGCACGGTCGATACCTGGCTCATCTGGAAGCTCACCGGCGGCCGCGTGCACGCCACCGACGCGACAAACGCCTGCCGGACGATGCTCTACGACATCGAGGCGGGCGACTGGTCGGACGAGGTCTGCGCGCTTTTCGACATTCCCCGCGCGATGCTTCCAGAGATCCGCGACAGCAATGGCGAATACGGCGTGACCCGGCCCGACCTCTTCGGCCGCGAAATCCCCATTCTCGGGGTCGCGGGCGACCAGCAGGCGGCGACCGTGGGGCAGGCCTGTTTCGAGCCGGGGATGATGAAGTCGACCTACGGCACGGGCTGTTTCGCGCTTCTGAACACCGGTGACACACCATTCCGCTCGCAGCACCGCCTGCTCACCACGGTGGCCTACCAGATCGACGGCAAGCGCACCTTCGCCCTCGAAGGGGCGATCTTCATCGCCGGCGCGGTCGTCCAGTGGCTGCGCGACGGGCTGAAGATCATCCGCGAGGCCAGCGAGACCCAGCCGCTGGCCGAAGCGGCCGACCCGGGGCAGGATGTCGTGTTCGTGCCCGCCTTCACCGGCCTCGGTGCACCCTACTGGAACCCCGATTGCCGCGGCGCGATGTTCGGACTCACCCGAAACTCGGGGCCGGCGGAGTTCGCGAAAGCGGCGCTCGAGAGCGTGGGGTACCAGACCTCGGACCTTCTCGAGGCGATGCGGGCGGACTGGCCGGACCTCGGCGAGGCCAACGTGCTGCGCGTCGATGGCGGCATGACGGCCTCGGACTGGACCATGCAGTTTCTCGCCGACATTCTCGGAGCCCCTGTCGACCGGCCCAGGGTGCAGGAAACGACGGCCCTCGGCGCGGCCTGGCTCGCAGGCGCGAAGGCGGGCATTTACCCGGAGATGACGGAATTCTCGCAGAACTGGTCACTCGACAGGCGATTCGAGCCTTCATTGAACGCCGATGAGCGCCAGAAGAAGCTCGATCGCTGGAAAAAAGCCGTGACCGCAACACTTGGGGTTTGATCGGCGAGAAGCGACCCAAAGCCCTTTGCATTAGCGGTAACGGGTGCGACAAAGCCCCCGGGAGCCGGAGCCCAATGCCTCCAGTCAAGGAGACGACCCTATGAGCGATGCCCTGAAAGACCGCGTACAGCATCATCTCATGTATTCGATCTGCAAGGATGCAGACCACGCCACGATCTACGACTGGCGGCTCGCGTTTTCCTACGCGATGCGCGACCGCGTGGTCGAACGCTGGCACGGCGCCACGCGCACGGCGTCGCAGGCGAAGGCCAAGCGGGTCTATTACCTGTCGATGGAATTCCTGATCGGGCGGCTTCTCGAGGACGCCATGGTCAATCTCGGCCTGCGCGACGAGGCGGTCCGGGCCTGCGAGGACCTCGGCCTGTCTTTCGAACAGGTGCTTCACAACGAGCCCGACGCGGCCCTCGGCAACGGCGGCCTCGGCCGTCTCGCGGCCTGTTTCATGGAGAGCCTCGCCACCCTCGGCGTGCCCGCAATGGGCTACGGCATCCGTTACGAGCACGGTCTCTTCCGCCAGCGCTTCGAGGGCGGCCGCCAGGTCGAGGAACCCGAGGACTGGCTGAGCCAGCGCCATGTCTGGGAGTTCGAGCGCCCCGAGCGGTCGCATGCGATCGGCTTCGCGGGGCATGTCGTCGAGACGGGGGGCCGAACGGCGTGGCAGCCCGGCGAAAGCGTCATCGCACAGGCGTTCGACACGCCGGTGATCGGCTGGCAAGGGCGCTGGGGCAACACGCTCAGGCTCTGGGGCGCGATGCCCACCCAGCTTTTCGACCTCGAGCGGTTCAACGCGGGCGATTACTCCGCGGCCGCGGAGCCCGAGGCGCTTGCGCGGACGATCAGCCGGGTGCTCTACCCCGACGACACCACCGAGCAGGGCAAGGCGCTGCGCCTCAAGCAGGAATACTTCTTCACCGCCGCGAGCCTGCGCGACATCATCCGCCGCTTCGAGGCGGAGCATGCCGACCTGCGCCAGCTCGCCTCGAAAGCCGCGATCCAGCTCAACGACACCCACCCGGCCATCGCCGGGCCGGAACTCGTGCGGATTCTCCACGACGAACGCGGCATCGACTTCGACGACGCCACCGAGATCGCCCGGCGCACGCTGAACTACACCAACCACACGCTCCTGCCCGAGGCGCTCGAGACCTGGTCGGAGGGGCTGATGGGCTGGCTCCTGCCGCGTCACCTCCAGATCATCGGGCGTATCGACGACGCGCATGGCCGCGCCTACCCGAGCCGGCCGGTGCGCATTCTCGACCGTGGCAACGTCAACATGGGGCCGCTCTCCTTCATCATGGCCAACCGGGTGAACGGCGTTTCGGCGCTGCATACCGATCTGATGAAGAGCACGGTCTTCTCGGAACTCCACGCATTGCACCCCGAGCGCATCGTCAACCAGACCAACGGCGTCACGCCGCGGCGCTGGGTGCAGGGCTGCAACCCGCGCCTCGCCGCCCTCATCACCGACACGATCGGCGATAGCTGGGTCGGCGACGCCGAAAAGCTGTCGAATCTCGAAACCCATGTGGCCGACGCCGGCTTTCGCGAGGCGGTCACGGGTGTGAAACGTGCCAACAAGGCCGAACTGGCCGAGTGGCTGCGCGCCACCCTCGACATGCATGTCGACCCGGAGGCGATGTTCGATGTCCAGATCAAGCGGATCCACGAATACAAGCGCCAGCATCTCAACATTCTCGAAACGATCGCGCTCTGGCAGGACATCCGCGACAACCCGAACGGCGACTGGGTGCCGAGGGTGAAGATCTTCGGCGGCAAGGCCGCCCCCGGCTACTGGTTCGCCAAGGACATCATCTACCTGGTCAACTCCGTGGCGGCGACGATCAACCACGACCCCGTCACCAGGAAGTTCCTGCAGGTGGTCTACACGCCGAACTACAACGTCTCGCTCGCCGAGCG
>CAZPPH010000082.1:0-12556 GCA_964588375.1 uncultured Rhodobacterales bacterium
CGCGCCACGCCAATCGCTACCGCACGAGGATTGCCCTGAAGTCGTTGACGTTGGTGCCCGTCGGTCCCGGCACGAAGAGTGCGCCGGCCGCCGCGAAAGCGCCCCATGCGTCATGACGCGCAAGATCGGCCGCGGGGTCGCGGCCGGCCGCCCGGATGCGCGCGGCCGTCTCGCCATCGGCGAAGGCGCCCGCATTGTCCTCGGAACCGTCGATCCCGTCGGTATCGGCGGCAAGCGCCGAGATGCCCCGTATTCCTGCGATGTCGAGCGCGAAGGACAGGAGAAACTCGGTGTTGCGCCCGCCCCGCCCCTCCGCTCCGGAAAGCGTCACGGTGGTCTCGCCGCCGGACAGAAGCAGCACGGGTCGCGCGAAGGGACGGTCGGCCCGGGCGATCTCGCGGGCGATGGCGGCGTGGACCC
The DNA here is from genome assembly GCA_964588375.1 of uncultured Rhodobacterales bacterium. Lineage (GTDB taxonomy): Bacteria > Pseudomonadota > Alphaproteobacteria > Rhodobacterales > Rhodobacteraceae > JASJAR01. The sequence goes on from CAZPPH010000082.1 coordinate 421, forward strand.
TGCCCACGTCACGCGCCTCGCCCTCGATGGCATCCGACAGGATCGCCGCGGGAAGGCCCATCGTCCGTGCCCGGGCAGCCGCCGCCTCCAGCGAGCGGCAAGCCGAGGCGATCACCCGCACCTCGTTGCGGGCGAAGACCGGGTCCGCGGGGTCGGGCGAGGCCCCCTGCCCGCTTTCGATCCAGTCCCGCACCGGTCCCGGCAGATCGACCCGCCAGGTCTCGGCGAGCCGCAGCGCCTCGGCGGGCGTTCCGGGGCTCGGCACCGTGGGCCCCGAGGCGACCTCGGCGGGGTCGTCGCCGGGGACGTCCGACACGACGAGGGTGATAACGCGGGCGGGATGCGCCATGGCCGCGAGGCGGCCGGCCTTGATGCCGCTGGCTTCCGCGCGGATGCGGTTCATGACAGAAATCGGCGCGCCGGAGGACAGGAGCGCACGGTTCAGCGCGGCCTCGTCCTCGAGCGTGAGCGGCCCCGGCGGTGCGGGCAGAAGCGCCGACCCCCCTCCGGTGACGAGGGCGATGACGAGATCGTCCTCCCCGAGGCCCGAGACGGCGGACATGAGCGCTTCGGCGCCGGCGAGGCCCGCCGCGTCCGGCACCGGGTGGGCCGCTTCCATCACCTCGAGGCGGTCGCAGGCTGCGGCATAGCCGTAGCGGGTGACGATGACGCCATCGAACGCGCCCGGCCAGAGCTTCTCGAAGGCGCGGCCGAGTTGGGCCGCCCCCTTGCCGGCCCCGATGACGATGGTCCGGCCCTTCGGCGGGTCGGGCAAGGCGGGTGCGAGCGCCGCCTCGGGGTCGGCGGCGGCCACGGCAGCCTCGAAGACGGCGGTGAGAATATCGCGGGGTGCATCCATGATGGCCTCCTATCGCGCGATCACGAGATCGACCGCAAGCCCGCCGAGCCGGGAGCTCTCGCCAAGCCGCAGCGTGCCGCCGTGCTGGCGGGCGATGTCGGCGGCGATGGAGAGGCCCAATCCCACCCCCGACCCCGCGTCCTGGTTGCGCGCGGCATCGAGCCGGACGAAGGGGCGCAGCGCATCCTCGCGCCCCCCGGGAGGAATGCCGGGCCCGTCGTCCTCGACGGTGAACCGCAGCACCCGCTGTGTGGCGGCAAGGCTCACGAGTGCGCGGCTGCCGTAGCGCACGGCGTTGCCGATGAGGTTGTCGAGCGCGCGCTCGATCGCCAGCGGGCGGAGGTCGACCAGACCCACCGGGTCGGCAGGCATCTCCCCGGTCTCGACGACATGGCCGCCCCGGCGGGCCTTTTCGACGACACGGGAGAGAAGCGCCTCGGGGTCGGTGGGCTCCGTGGGCCCGGCCCCCTCGCCCCGCGCGAAGTTCAGGAACGCCTCCAGCATGCCCTCCATGTCCTTCACGTCCTCTTCGAGTGCCGCCCGCTCCTCGCTCTCGGGCAGGAGCGACAGGCCGAGCCGCATCCGGGTCAGCGGCGTGCGGATGTCGTGGCTGACACTCGAAAGCATCCGGGTGCGCTGGTCGATATGCCGCTCGATCCGCCCGCGCATCTCCAGAAACGCCGCGCCCGCCCGCCGGAGTTCGGTCGCGCCCGCGGGGCGGAACGGCACGGTCTGCCCGCGCCCGAAAGCTTCGGCGGCCTCCGCCATCCGGCGCACGGGCATGAGTTGGTTCCAGAGAAAGAAATAGGCGATCACCGTCATCAGAACGGAGGTCGCGACCATCAGGATCAGAAGCTGGTGGGGGTTCGACGCGCTCACCCGCTGGCGAGAGAACGACAGGCCGAGAGGGCCGTTCACAGTGTCGATGAGAAGCGCGACCGAACGCTCGTCGGCGGAGAGGTCGACCGCCACGAGACCGGGCAGACCGGCCCGGAGGGTCCGGGTCACGACCCGGCCCGACAAGTCGTAGAAGGCCCGGTCGTCCTCCACCGGGCTCGCCGCGGGAAGCGTCGTGGCTATGGCGACCGGCGTGCCGTACTCCGCCGCCGCTTCGGCGGCCGCGAAGGGGTCCGCCGCGGCCTCGACACGCTCGACGAGGGTGGAGATCTCCAGAAGCACGTTCCCGGTCATCTGCCGGGTGACGCCTTCGTAATGGCGCTGGATGAACCCGATCGAGAACACGAGTTGCACCGTGACCACAGGCACCAGCAGGATGACCGCCGCGCGGCCGTAGAGCGACCTGGGCAGATAGCGGTTCAGCCAATGGACCTTCATGGGCGACAGCGTATTGTGGCGCCCATGGCACTGGAAGCGGAAAAGCCGGCACCCGGAATTGCCCTGGAACTCGCTCCGGGCATTCGCCGCGTTCTCGCACCGAACCCGGGGCCGATGACCCATTGGGGCACCAACAGCTACGTGCTGGGCCGGACGGACGCCGCGGTCATCGACCCGGGGCCCGATGACGCCCGCCACCGCGCGGCCCTGCTCGCCGCGGTGGCCGGCGCCCGGGTTCACGCGGTTCTCGTGACCCATGCGCACCGCGACCACTCCGCCGGCGCGCGCGCCTTCGCCGCCGACGTGGGGGCGCCCGTGCTCGCCTTCGGCCCACCCGAGGCGGGGCGCAGCCCCGTGATGTCGCGGTTGGCGGCCTCGGGCCGGTTTGGCGGCGGCGGCGAAGGCGTCGACACGGACTTCCGCCCGGACGGCGTGCTGGACGACGGCCGGCGCATCGACTTCGGCGAAGGCGCTCTCGAGGTCGTGCACTGCCCCGGCCATTTCGGCGGCCATCTCGCCTTCGCGCTCGGCGACATCCTGTTCTCGGGCGATCACGTCATGGACTGGGCGACGACGCTCATCTCACCGCCTGACGGCGACGTGGCCGATTTTCTGGCCTCCTGTGCCCGGCTCAGGGCGCGCGCCGACCGGCTCTGCCTGCCCGGCCACGGACCGCCGGTGACGGACCCCGCCGCCCGTCTCGACTGGCTCGTCGCCCACCGCGCCGAGCGCGAGGCCGAAGTGCTCGCAGCCCTGACGCACGGGCCCGCGCGGGCGGGGGATGTCACCCGTGCGATCTACCGCGATATTCCCCCGGGGCTGCTGCCGGCGGCTTCACGCAACGTCCTCGCCCATCTCGTCGACCTGCATGAAAGGGGCCGCATCGTCGCCAGCCCTGCACCGGCCGACGATGCCTTCTGGCAACTGGCCGTCTGATCCCGGGCATCTGGTGGCTGCGACCGAGCCTGGATCGATCCTGCTCTGAAATCCCGAATTTGCAGAGATGTGCGCCGCGTGCGGGGTCGCCGACGATCCCGAAGGTCGGCATGCGCGCCCTTGGCTTCGGAGCCGCCGAAGCGATTGCGTGGCAAGGCGGGCCACACCGCGCGTATCCTTTCAGCTTCAGCATCTCTCCGTTGCCCTCGAGAGCGACCATCTCCCCCCATGGAGATACACCCCGCGACCGGGCCATCTCCCGAAGACCGCGGCCGGTCCGGCGCCAAGGGCGATCACATCGACGGGCACCGGTTCGACACGCCGCGCACCGGACAAGAAGGGAAAGGACCGTCGCGGCCGGTGCCGGGACTCGAATTGCCGGCCAGTCGCGAAACGAGCCGCCCGGGCCTCTATGGCGGGTGTGCGACCGGTTGCGCTGAACGCGAGGTTCGTCGGAACGTCGCTGTCATTCCCCGCGTCCGGCGACGCAGGCGGCGCATTTCAAGCAAAGGCGCCTCGCAGTCACTCGGGCGGCGCTCCGGTCTTCGTTTTCCGCCTGAGTTCGCCGGTGTCCTTCATTATCTGCAGGATCACCGCAATGAGGCTCAGAAGCGCGAACATGGCCAGAAAGAGCGGGCTGTTGACCGCGGTATCGACCCAGTCGGGACGGATGGTGGCGGGCTCGCGAAAGCCGAAATGCGCGAGCCTGAGTTCCGTCTTTCCCGGGCTCGACAGCATGACCAGATCGAAGCCCGCAAGCGAATTGTCGAAATCGTCGGGGGTCGGGGTGATATGCCCCCACATCGTTGCCGGCCGGCCCTTGCGATAATCCCAGACCTGAACCTCCGCTCCCAGCGAGAGCTCGCCCTTCTTGACCATCTCGGTGACCGCGTGCGCGAACGGCACGTAGTCATGGACCGGAGAGGTCTGCCGCGCTTCCCAGCGGCCCGATTGCAGGAAATGGACGGCCCCCGGGCCGATGTCTTCGCCGACGGTCGCGGCCGCCTGGAACGGCAGTGCCCCCGTGGCCCGCCAGTCCCGGTCCCTGACAACGATGATGCTGTCCCTGACGATGCCATGGGCATCGGCCGGCGCGAATTCGCCATCCTCCCCGAAAGGGCCTCGCGCATCAGCCTCCGGCGGGTCGGCGTCGGACACGTCGCAGCCTTCGGGCCTCTCCGCTTGCGTCGCGAGGCCGAGGACCGTGACCACGAGGTCGCCATCGACATCGCTCTGCACCGCGACCCGTGCGCCGCAGGACCAGTTGACCGTCACCTCTCCCCATGCCTCCTCGGGAGGCTCGAAGAGGACGGGGTTGCAGATTTCGTCCCCGGTCCGCCCGGCGCTCACGTCTGGCTCCTTCGGGTTGCACACCGTGGCGGCCGGAAAATTCCAGACATTCTCACCGACGAAGGTGAGTTCGGCATAGGAGGTCTCGGCTTCGACGAGAAAGCTCCGCTGCACGAAGACCATCCCGACGATAGTCGTCACGAGGAGCAGGAACACCGCGAACTGAACGATCGGCGATTTCGCCAGGCGCCGGATACCGACGAAGGGATTGCCGACCCTGGCCATGTGCGTCCGGTCAGCCCCCGGGAAGGAGGAGCTTGATCTCCGTGACAGGCGCCGGCTGGCGATTCACGAAGCGGAAGATCTCGAGACCGACCGGGCCGGTGCGGCTGCCGAGATCAAGGCTGCATTCGGTGTCGTAGGCCGAGCGGACCTCGACCTCGATCGGTTGGCAGCGCACCGTCTGCTCACTGTTCTCGAGGCGCGCCAGCACGGTGTCGGCGCGAAACGAATTGACGAGAAGCGTCACGGTGTCATCCGGCGTGGCCGCCCATGAGGCGACGATCAGGGAATGGGAGCGGGTGGCGCACGGGCCGAGAGAAATCGAGGCCGCGACTTCACGGTCTTTCAGATCTTTCAGGAACGGCTCGTGTTTGGTCGGATAGAAGACCTCGACCATGACGTCTGCGGTCTCGCCATCGCCCTTCGCATCGGCGGTCTCGTCCTCGACGAAGCTGTACTCGCTCTCGGCATCGTAAAGTCCGTTGGCGCTGACGACTCGAACGCAGAACTCCTGATCCTTGCCGAGCGAGCCCGGCCAGTAGGCCGAGAAGCCCACCGCTTCCGCCGGTTTTTCGTGCATCTGCAAACCGGCGATGACCGCGCCGGATATTTCGGCGCTCGGACGAAGGGCCTCATTGATAACACCGCCCTCAGGCCGCAGACTTTGCGCCGACAGCGCGCCCGCTCCGAGAGCCGTCGCCACCAACAGACCGAAGAGAACGCGCATCGTGCTCAAACCCGTAACGAGAATCCTGAATAACATCGCAAGTCTAGCGGCCTTTCTTCTCTCCGCCAATCTCGCGTTCGCCCAGACCGTGTCTGTCGAGAACGAGGCCGGCGAGTTCGGCTTCGGCTGGATGTTCGCCCATCGCGGCAGTTGCTACGTGATCCTGCCCGCTCACGTGGCCGGCGACAGCTTCTTTCTCACGCTGCGGTCCGCCGCGCCGGTCGCTAGCGGAAGTGCGACGGTGATCCGGCCTTTTTGGCAGGGGATCGATCTCGCGCTCGCGGTCGCGCGCGGCGGGATCGAACCGCGGTGCGTCGAGACGGTGGACAGACTCGACGCGCCCGCCGCCGCTCGCCGGGCAACACGTGCACAACTCGAAAGGCTGACGCCGTCCGGCGAGACCGACCGGACGCCGATCGCGGTGGAGGACCGGCAGTATCTCACCTTCACGGGCGTTCTGGCCGAGGGCGGCGCCGGCATCGGCCAGGGCACGTCCGGGGCCTTCGCCTTCGCGAACGGTGCGCCGATCGGGATGGCGATCACGTCGGATGCCGAGGACCGGGCCGAGTTCATGCGGATCGAGGAGATCGCCATGAACGTCAATCGCTATCTCTCTGAACACGGGACGGTTTTTCAGACCACGCCCGCTCCGTCCGTTCCCGGTTCCGAAGCCTCCGACGGGTTGCCGCTGGAGCTCGAGCGGGCGAACCTGCCACCGGTCAACCCATCGTTTCCCCCCGAAGCGGTGCTGGGCGACGGGCTCTACGTCTTCGAGGCGGCGGGCCGGCCCGAGATGGTGTTCCGCATCGCCACCGAAAGCAGCGCCGGGCTCTCGCGGGTAATGGTCACCGCACCGACCGACGCGGGCTACGGCTTTCCGCGCGACGTTAAGGTCGAATTCACCCCCTTCCCCGACGCCCGGCGCTGGTTCGACTTCGGTACCTTCCGCATGGCCGCCGACGGGGTCCTCGACACCGGGTCGATCCAGCCCCGCAGCGCGCGCATGATCAGGCTGACGGTGCAGAACGTCTGGGGCGAGAGCCCCGTCGCGGTGGACCGGGTCGCCGCCTTCGGGGATTAGTCGAGAAGCTGCGCCGTGGTCGGGACCGGCTGATTGACGTTCTGCAGCATGGTAGAACCCTCGAGAAACCCGCCCTCGCCGATGGTGAACCGCCCCGAAACCCGCCCGTTCGTCGTCCGCCACAAGAGACCGTCGGGGCTGACGGTAATGAAGCAGGTATCGTGGGTGGTGTGCTTGTAGCACAGGTTTTCCGCGTCGTATTCGCCCACCGGCATGGTCCAGTAGCCGATCCGCTCGGTGGTCATGGTCGCGTTCGCGCCCTTCATCTGGCTGTCGAACCAGCTGCTTTCGATTTCCGAGCCATCGAACCGGAAGCTCAGGACGGGCTTTGACCTCAAGTAGCTTTCAAGCGCGGTGCGTTTGACCGTGGGATCGGTGGAAAGCAGGCCGAACTCGAGCGCCATGCGAACGAGGGAAGCTTCGCCGCTCTCCAGCATGATCTCCATCGCCGCGAGGCTGCGCGCGGGGTCGGGGTCGTTCAGAAGCTCCTCGAAGGGGTTCTGCGCAGCCACCCGCTCGTCGACGAGGGCCTCGAGCTGTTCCGCGGTCAGCGATTGGGCGTGGACCGGCGAGGCGGCAAGACAGAGGGCGGCAAGCCACGGGGCGACACGTGCAGATCTCGGGACCATCGACATTCTCCAACCGGCAAACAGAACAAGGCCGAGGGTGCGATACGCCCTCGTGTCCGGACGTTACCCGAATCGCCTTACAGGACAACCGGGGAAATGCACCGGCATGTTCAGTTGTCGCGCAGGCCGCGGACCTTGTTGACCGGGTGTTCCGGAGACGCGTTCACGCGAAGAGCCTCGGCCCGGAGCGTGAGCCGCGCGGCAGCGATGTCGCCTCTGAGATCGCCGAGCTCGTACCGGCCGGCGAACTTCTCGAGCTCGGCCAGAAGGTCGTCCATCCAGCGCAGCCGCTCGTTCGGAAAGTCGGTTTCCGGGCCCATCGGGGCTCCCTTCTGGTATGCGTTCGGCCAACGCATGAAGGGTCAATGGGGTGGTTTCGGTCAGGACCTGCGGCAATTTGAGGGAAATTGTCTGTTCACGGTTCGCTCTTCAACGGCGGCTGCTCGTCATCACGCTCATCGGCGGGTCGGGCCTCGCGGGCCAGCTCCGCGCGCAGGATGTCTTCGATCGCGGCGGCGGTGCCCTCGAAACCCGAGCCACGGGCGCGAAGCGCTGCGGCCTCGAGCCGCGCAAGAAAATCCTCTTTAGAAGACACCAATGACCTGTTCCGAGCTTATGCGACGCCCGCCGAGAGTAGCAGGTTTGGCAGCCACGGTATGGTGTCAGCGCAGACGTGGGCTGAAATTCGCTTGTGGGGAGGGTCAGGCGCGCTCGCCGCGGGCCTCTTCCGCCGGGCAACCTGCCTTGGCGATAATGCCAACGAGAGACGTGGTAGTGCCAATGACGGAGAACGCGGCGAGCGAGGTGAAGACACCGAAGCCGGAGACCGCGAGGGCGACGGCGCAAAGAAGGCCGGCGAACGTTCCGAGCATGATATACGCCAGTGCCATGTGTCCTCTCCTCGCGACCATCACGACGCTAGAAAGCGAATACGGCCTGAATGGGGCGCTCGCAGGTCGCTTGTATGGCGGGCTCAGGCGGCGCGTTCCCAGGCGAGCGTGTAGGTGTCGAGAAGCTCTTCGAGACGCGCGTCATCGGTTCCGTTCGGCGCGATCCGGGCGACGAGACCCCGGGTCTTGTCCTCGATGACGCTTTCCACGCGCGCCGGCAGGCCGGCCTTCGCGAATGCGGCGTCGAGCACCCGGGTAATCGCGCGGCGCCTGAGGTCGGGCTTGAAAACCTTCCCGACAGCGGTTTTCGGCAATTCGTCGAGCACCTCGACATGTTTCGGCACCGCCGCGCGTTCGGCAATGTGATCCGCGGCGAAAGCGGCGAGTTCCTCGCCCGTCACGCTCGCCCCGGCGACGAGCTCGACATAGGCGCAAGGGAGCTCGCCGGCATAGGCGTCGGGCTGCCCGATCGCGCCCGATATCGCCACGTCGGGGTGCATCACGAGCGCCTCCTCGATCAGCGCGGGGTCGATGTTGTGTCCCGAGCGGATGATGAGGTCTTTCGCGCGGCCGGTGATCCAGAGATAGCCGTCGGCGTCGAGTTTTCCGAGATCGCCGGTGCGCAGGTAACTGTCGTAGTGGAAGAGATGGCGGTTCCTGTCTTCCTGGGTGTAGATCGAGCCGGGATTGACCCCCGGGTTCGCGACGCAGATCTCGCCGATGTCGTCCGGCGCCATCTCCGCGACCCCGTCGTCCGAGGTGTGCACGAGAATGCGCACATCGGTATAGGGCAAGGGAATGCCCACCGAGCCCACCTTCTTCGTCCCCTCGTAGGGGTTGCAGGAAACAAGGCAGGTCGCTTCGGTCAGCCCGTAGCCTTCCATGATGTCGACGCCTGTCGCTTCGCTGAAGCGCCGGAAGAGTTCGAGCGGCAGCGGGGCCGAACCCGAGATCGCCGACCGGACCGTAGAGACATCGGCGTCGACCTTGCGCTGCATGAGGGCACTGAGCGCCGTGGGCACGGTGATGACGAAGGTCGCCCTGTGCCGTTCGATCAGCTTCCAGAAATTGTCGAACACGCCCTCGCCGCGATAGCCCTGCGGCGTCGGCAGAACGAGATGGCCGCCGCAGGCGAGAACGGCATTGGTGAGGATCTGCGCGGCGAAGACGTGAAAGAGCGGAAGCGGGCACATCAGGTTGTCGGTCTCGTCGAAGATCAGCGTCTCGCAGATCCACGCCTGGTAGGCCATGCCCTCGAACCGGTGCTTGGCGATCTTCGGCAGGCCTGTGGTGCCGCCGGTGTGAAAGAGCGCCGCGACCCGGTTTTCCGTGCCGGGGGTGAAGGACAGCGTTGTGGGCCGCTTCATCCGCTCGGTGTTGAAGTCGAGCACGCGGGCCTTGTGGGTGACCGGGTTCTTCGGGCGGATGATCGGGACGATCCATGATTTCGGCGGCGAGAGGTAGCGCAGGAGATCGACCTCGAGCACCGTCTCGACATCGGGCGCGTATGTCAGCGCGCGGGCGACCTTCTGCGCGACGTCCGTTTTCGGGAAGGACCTCAGCGTCACCACCACCTTCGCACCGGTCTCCTTCAGGATGCCGCCGATATGCTCGGCCGCGAGCAGAGGATTGATCGGGTTGACGACACCCGCGACCGACCCCGCGATGAGCGTCAGAAAGGTCTCGGTGGCGTTGGGCAGGATGAAGGCGACGACGTCGCTCTCGCCGATGCCGAGGTCGCGAAAGAGGTTGGCGGTGCGGTGGACCTCGTCCCGCACCTCTGTCCAGGTCAGCGTCTCGGCGGGGTCGGTCGGCCCGGAAGTGAGCTGGAAGGTGACCGCCTTGCGGTCCCCGTGCCGCTCGGCGACACGGGTGAGCATACCATGGGTGGTGCGCGGAATGTCCTGGTCCTCCCAGCGCCCTTCCTCTTCCAGCGCCCGGACGTCGGCCGGCGTCGCGAATGTCCGCATCCCTCGGGTCTCCTCCTCCCTGTGCGGCGTCCAGCTTGGGTCGGAAAACGCCGCCGGGCAAGACGAGACGCTGCGTTACACGCGGCTCACTCCGCCGCGAGGCCGTCGGTGAACTGAAGCCGGGCAAGGCGGGCGTAGAGACCGCCCTGGCCCACAAGCTCGTCATGGGTGCCGGTCGCGGCGATCCGTCCGGCCTCGAAAACGAAAATCCGGTCGGCCTTCTTCACGGTGGCGAGCCGGTGGGCGACGACGAGGGTGGTGCGGTCCTTCGCGAGCCTCTCGACGGCGTCCTGCACCGCGCGCTCGCTCTCTGCGTCGAGGGCGGACGTCGCTTCGTCGAGGAGAAGAACCGGCGCGTCGCGGAGGATGGCGCGCGCGATGGCGATGCGCTGTTTCTGGCCGCCCGAAAGCATCACGCCGCGCTCGCCGACGTAGGTGTCGTAGCCCTTGGGGAGTGCCGTTAGAAAGTCGTGCGCCGCCGCCGCCCGGGCCGCCGCCTCGATCTCTGCGTCGCTGGCGTCGGGGCGGGAAAAGCGGATGTTCTCGCACGCGGTCGCGGCGAAGATGACCGGATCCTGCGGCACCAGGGCGATGGCCTGGCGGAAATCGGCGCGACGAAGTTCCCTCAGATCGTGTCCGTCGAGCATGACCTGTCCGCCATCGGGGTCGTAGAAGCGCTGCAGAAGCTGGATGACGGTGGTCTTTCCCGCCCCCGAGGGGCCGACGAGGGCGATCGTCTCGCCCGGCCGGATGGTGAAGCTCACCCCGTCAAGAGCGGCGGTTTCGGGGCGGGCCGGGTATGTGAACCTGACGTCTTCGAAGGCGACCTCGCCGCGCACCGGGCGGGGCAACGTGGCGGGCATCGCCGGGTCGTCCACACTGTCCTCGGCCTCGAGCAACTCGACGAGCCGCTCGGTCGCGCCCGCGGCACGCTGCAACTCGCCCCAGATTTCCGACAACGCGCCCACCGAGCCCGCGACCATCACCGCGTAGATGACGAACTGAACGAGTTCGCCGACCGTCATCGCATCGGCCCGGACGTCGCGCGCGCCGACCCAGAGCACGCCGACGATACCCGAAAACACCAGCGTGATGACGATGAAGGTCATCACGGCGCGGGTGCCGATCCGGCTGTTCGCCGCGACGAAGGATTTCTCGGTGACGTCGTCGAACGCGTCGCGCGAGGCGGCCTCGTGGGTGTTCGCCTGCACCGCCTGCACGGCCAGCAACGCCTCCGAGGCATTTCCAGACGACATCGCGATCCAGTCCTGGTTCTCGCGGCTGAGGGCTCTCAGTCGCCGTCCCAGGACGATGATGGGCACGATCACCAGCGGCACCAGCAGGAGGACGAGGGCGGCGAGCTTGCCGGACGTGAAGAACAGCAGCGCGAGTCCCCCGATGAGAATGAGGATGTTGCGCAGCGCGATCGAGATCGACGAGCCGATCACCGACAGGATGAGGGTGGTGTCGGTGGTGATCCGCGACAGGACCTCGCCGGTCATGATGTTCTCGAAGAAGGCCGGGCTCATCCGGATCATCCGGTCGAAAACCGTCTTGCGAATATCGGCCACAACCCGTTCACCGAGCCGTGTGACGAGATAATAGCGAAGGCCGGTGCCCGCGGCGAGCAGCACGGCGATGCCGAGGGCGGCGAGAAAGTAGCTGTCGAGCAGTGCCTCAGCCGAGGTCTCGAAGCCGTCGACCACCCGGCGCACCGTGATCGGGAGGATCAGCGAGATCGCCGCGGTCGCGACGAGGGAGAAGATCGCGGCTGCCAGGAGGGTCCGGTAGGGCGTGACGAACGGCCAGAGCGCCGCCAACGCCCGGACGTTCTTCGAACGCGCTCGCTCCTCCTCGCCGATCTTCTTTTTCGCCACGACCCGTCCCTTTCGCGATGTTGCGGAATTTAGGGGGACGGGACGGAAGCCACAACCTGCCCGGGGGGCGGCAATTTCGCATATGGGATCTGCACAAAGCCGCGGGCCCATCGCGCTCGCCGCTCGATCCCTTTCAAGGTCCGCCATTCGCCTCCTTGCACGAAGACGCGTGAGCGACCGGTGCCACGTGCACCCGGCCGGTTCGCGAACCCGTCACCTCGTCGGTGAAGCGCTCGCCCGGGAGCAGGGTCCACGGCGGG
>CAZPPH010000083.1:0-12464 GCA_964588375.1 uncultured Rhodobacterales bacterium
ACTGGTCGCCGTCGCGCCCGAGCGTCGTGGCGAGGTCGAAGCGGAAGCCGTCGACGTGGCATTCCTCGACCCAGTAGCGCAAGCTGTCCATCACCATCTGCAGGACGCGGGAATTGCGCAGGTTCAGCGAATTGCCGCAGCCGGTGGTGTCGTAGTAGTAGCGCGGATCGTCCGACAGCCGGTAATAGCTCGCGTTGTCGATGCCCCTGAAGGAAAGCGTCGGGCCGAGTTCCGAGCCTTCGGCGGTGTGGTTGTAGACCACGTCCATGATCACTTCGATCCCCGCCTCGTGAAGCCGGCGGACCATCAGCTTGAACTCGTGCAGGCCCCCGTCATGGGTGAGATAGCGCGGCGCGGGCGCGAAGAAGCCGATGGTGGAATAGCCCCACCAGTTGACGAGGCCACGGTCGGTGAGATGGCCTTCGTCGTAGAACGCCTGAACCGGAAGAAGCTCGATCGCCGTCACGCCGAGCTTCACGAGATGGTCGATCACGCGCGGGTCGGCGAGGCCCTCGAAAGTCCCGCGCAGGGGCTCCTCGATCATCTCGCAGCCCATGGTCATGCCGCCCACATGCGCCTCGTAGATCAGCGTCCGGCCGAACTGGACATCGGGGCGCACGTCGCCGCCCCAGGTATGCGCGGGGTCGACCACGACGCATTTCGGCATCACGAAGGAACTGTCGCGCCGGTCGAAACTCAGGTCGGCGTCATGATGGCCGAGCTTGTAGCCGAAGATCGCGTCGTGCCAGCGGAGGTTGCCGATGTGCTGGAGCGCGTAAGGGTCGAGAAGAAGCTTGTTGGGATTGAACCGGTGCCCCGCCTCGGGCGCGTAGGGACCATGGACGCGGTAGCCGTAGAGCTGGCCCGGCCGCACGTCGGGCAGGTAGCCGTGCCAGACCTGATGGGTGAATTCGGGCAGGTCGATGCGCTCGAGTTCGCGGCGTCCGCGATTGTCGAAAAGGCAGAGCTCCACGCGCTCGGCATGGGCCGAAAACAGCGCGAAGTTGGTGCCCGAGCCGTCCCAGCTCGCGCCGAGAGGGACGTCCGAGCCCGCGAGAACGCGGCGCGAAAGGGTGGCTGGTGCGGCGATATCCATGCGCTCACTCCGGTGTCAGGAAGACGGTGGAGAGTGGCGGCAATGTCACCGACAGCGAATGCGGCTGGCCGTGCATCCCCTCGCCCGAAGCCTCGAGCAGGCCGTTGGCCGCGCCCGAGCCGCCGTATTCGGCGCGGTCGGTGTTGAGGCGTTCCGACCACGTCCCGCCCCAGGGCACGCCGATGCGGTAGGTCTCGCGCAGGACCGGGGCCATGTTGGAGACGACGACGACGGGCTTTGCGCCGTCATCCCCGTACCGGATGAAGGAAAAGACGTTGTTGTCGGCGTCACCACCCTCGATCCATGAAAAGCCTTCGGGCACGCAGTCGCGCTGATGGAGGCCGGGCTCGGCGCGGTACATCGCGTTGAGGTCGCGCACGAGCCTCCGCATCCCCTCGTGCATCGGGTCGTCGAGCAGGTGCCAGTCGAGCGACTGGTCGTGGTTCCACTCGCGGCCTTGCGCGAACTCGCCGCCCATGAACAGCAGCTTCTTGCCGGGATGGCCCCACATGAACCCGTAATAGGCGCGCAGGTTCGCGAATTTCTGCCAGCGGTCGCCGGGCATCTTGCCGAGCATCGACCCCTTGCCGTGGACGACCTCGTCGTGGCTGAGCGGCAGGACGAAGTTCTCGGAAAAGGCGTAGACCATCCCGAAGGTCATCTCGTGGTGATGATACTTCCGGTGGATCGGGTCCTCGCTCATGTATTGCAGCGTGTCGTGCATCCAGCCCATGTTCCACTTGAAGTCGAAGCCGAGCCCGCCCTCGGACACGGGCCGCGACACGCCGGGCCAGGCGGTGCTCTCCTCGGCGATGGTCAGCGCAGCCGGCACGTAGTCGCGCGCCACTTCGTTCACGCCCTTGAGAAACTCGATCGCGTCGAGGTTCTCGCGCCCGCCGTAGCGGTTCGGAATCCACTCGCCCTCGTTGCGCGAATAGTCGAGATAAAGCATCGAGGCCACGGCATCGACCCGGAGCGCATCGATGTGCAGTTCCTTCAGCCAGAAGACGGCGGAGGCGCGCAGGAAGTTCGCCACCTCCTTGCGCCCGAAATTGTAGATCAGGGTGTTCCAGTCGAGGTGGAAGCCCTGCCTCGGGTCGGCGTGCTCGTAGAGCGCGGTGCCGTCGAAATTGCCCAAGCCGTGGGCATCGGTCGGGAAATGCGCCGGCACCCAGTCGACCATGACGCCGATGCCCGCGCCATGAAGCCGGTCGACGAGGCCGGCGAACATCTCCGGCGTGCCGAAACGGGAGGTGGGCGCGAAGAGGCCCACCGGCTGATAGCCCCAGGAGCCTGAAAACGGATGTTCGCTGAGCGGCAGGAACTCCACATGCGTGAAGCCCATTTCGGTGACGTAGTCGACGAGCTGGTCGGCGAGCGTCGCGTAGTCGAGCGTCTCGCCCTCGAGCGTGCGCCGCCAGCTGCCGAGATGCACCTCGTAGATCGCGATCGGCTCCCTGCGCTGATCGGCGGAGCGCGCAGCAATCCAGCCCTCGTCGCTCCACTCGTATTTCGGCATCCCGTGCACGACGGAGGCCGTCTGCGGCGGCTGCTCGGCGAGAAAGCCCACCGGGTCGGTCTTGAGCGGCTGGACATGACCGTAGGCACCGACGATCTCGTATTTGTAGATCTCGCCCGGTCCGATGCCGGGGAGAAAGATTTCCCAGATGCCCGTCGCCCCACGGCGGCGCATGGCATGGCGGCGGCCGTCCCAGGCGTTGAAATGGCCCACGACCGAGACGCGACGCGCGTTCGGCGCCCAGACGGCGAAGGCGGTGCCCGCCACGCCTTCGTGCGTCATCGGATGCGCACCGAGGCGATGGTAGAGCTCTTCGTGCCGGCCCTCTCCGAGAAGGTATTCGTCCATCTCGCCCATCACGGAGCCGAAGGCGTAAGGGTCGGCGATTTCCCATTCGTGGCCCGTCGCGTTGCGCATTTTCAGACGGTAGGGCTGGCGTTTCCTGCGCCGCCTGAAGCAGGCGTGAAAGAAGCCCTCCGGGTCGATCCGGTCGAGCGCGCCCAGCTCCTTGCCCTTCATGTCCACGACCGTCACCTCGGTCGCGTCGGGGGCGAAGACGTTCACTGTGACGGGGCCGTCGCCGGTCTGGTGCATTCCGAGCACCCGGAACGGGTCGCCGTGCTGGCCGCGGAGGATCGCCTCGACGTCGGGCACGGGCGGTGCGGTGTCGGGATAGGTCGTCGGGGTCATTCGGCTTCGCCTTCGATCAGGGACAACAATCCGCGCAGCGGGATATCGATCCAGTCGGGGCGCATGGCCATCTCGTAGCCGACCTCGTAGGCCGCCTTCTGGATCAGCATGAGGTCGAGCAGCGCCTGCGCGGTCGCGGGGTCGCCCGGGTGAACCTCGGCGCCGGCCATGCCGGCTTCGTAGGCCTCGAGAAACGCGCCCTGGGTCGCCTTCCGCCAACCGTCCACGCCGGCGAGCGTGCGCTCGGGGTCGGCGCCGAGTTCGAGCCTCCGGTACACCGTGGACCAGAGCGCGTAGTCGAAGCTTCTGAGCATGCCCGCGACGTCGCGCAGCGGCAACGCCTTCGCGGTGCGCTCCTCGAGGGTGCGCGTGGGCTCGCCTTCGAAATCGATGATCATCACGTCGGTGCGCGCGACGAGCACCTGACCGAGATGATAGTCTCCGTGAATGCGGCAGAGCCCGCCCGACGGCGTGACGTCCTTCACCGCGTCGATGCGCGCCGTGAGCGTTTCGCGGCGGTCGAGCAGCGATTGCGCGAGCGGCCGCGCGGTCTCGCCCAGCCGGTCGAGTTGCGCGGCGAGACGGTCGAGCACAGCCGCAACCTCGCGCCGGATGTCCCCGGCGAGGGTCGCGAGATCGTCGCCCGTCAGCTCGGCCATGCCGAAGGGCCCGTCCGGCGCGCCGCTCGACAGCGCCCGGTGCAACTCGGCCGTGCGGCGCCCGAGCACGCCCCCGAGATCGAAGGGGCCACCCACGGCCGCCCCCTCCTCCGTCTCCTCGGGCTCGGCGGTGGTGAGCCATTCCATGTCGCGCTCGAGCGCCTCGGTGACGTAGGTCCAGGCATCGCCCTGGTTGCGGACGAACTCGTTGGCGGCGGCGAGCGTGGTCACCCGGCCCTCCGCGTCGATCCAGTCGATCGTGCCGAGAAACGCCGGCGTGACCTCGAAATCCGTCTCCTCGGTCAGGAACCGCCCGACCTCGATGTCGGGCTGGATACCGCTCCGCAGGCGGCGGTAGAGCTTCAGAATGACCTTGTCGGAGAAGGCGATCGAGGCGTTGGACTGCTCGGCCGAAAGCAGTCGCGGCTCACCGGGATCCCCGGCAGCCTCCGCCAGCCTTTCGGTCGGCGAGAACACGATCCGTCCCTCCGGCCCCGCATCCATCTCGCGCCCCTCGCGAAGCGCGTCGAGAAGCGCGTTGGCCATCTCGTCGTCCACCGCGCCGTCGAGAATGGCGCCGACCCGGTTGGCGCGTCTCAGTTTTGCCAGTGTCGCCGGCAGGCGGGGGCCCATCGTCAGGTTGTCCTCGCCCCAGACGGCCGACAGCGGCAGGAAATAGCGCTGTTCGGCACCGCCCACGGCGACATCGACGACCGCGAGAAGGTGGTTCTTGTCGATCTCGGCCAGCTTGCGCAGCCGGGCGCTTTCGATCCGCCCCTCCTTGGCCGCGAACCAGCGCTGCAGGGGCAGGTACTCGCAGAGCGACCGGCGCTCGAACTCGGCCGATGCGCGGTCCGCCATGGCACCCGAGATCGTTCCGTCCCGCGTGGTCAGGGTGATGAAGTCGGGCAGCACCTGGGCGTATCCGGGATGCGACGAGGGCGCCTCCTGCGCGTCGGCGAGCAGGAACCAGTAAAACCCGTAGGCCGGCAGCGTCATCAGGTAGGGAAGCTCTCCCACCGGCGGGAAGGCGGATTGTCCCGAAAGCTCGATCGGCACCCGGCCGGAATGTTCGGCGAGGTCGATCTCGGCCGCCTGCGCCTGCCGCGAGAGGTTGGCCACGCAGAGCACCACCTCGTCGCCGTGACGCCTCAGATAGGCGAGCACCTTCCTGTTGGCGGGGTAGAGAAGCTCGATCTCGCCGCGCCCGAAGACGTTGTGGCGCTGGCGCACCGCGATCATCCGTTTCATCCAGTTCAGGAGCGACGAGGGCGACGCCTGCTGCGCCTCGACGTTCACCGCCTCGTAGCCGTGCACGGGGTCCTGGATCGTGGGCAGATAGAGTGCCTGGGGGTTGGCGCGGGAAAATCCGGCGTTGCGGTCGGCGGACCATTGCATCGGGGTTCTGACCCCGTCGCGGTCGCCGAGGTAGTAATTGTCGCCCATCCCGATCTCGTCGCCGTAATAGACCACGGGCGTGCCCGGCATCGAAAGAAGGAGCGAGTTCAGAAGCTCGATGTTGCGCCGGTCGTTCTTCAGGAGCGGCGCGAGGCGGCGGCGGATGCCCATGTTGATCCGCGCGCGCCGGTCGGAGGCGTAGAAATCCCACAGATAGTCCCGCTCGCGGTCGGTCACCATCTCGAGCGTCAGCTCGTCGTGGTTGCGCAGGAAGATCGCCCATTGGCAGGGCTCGGGAATCGCCGGTGTCTGGCGGATGATGTCGGTGATCGGGTAGCGGTCCTCCTGCGCGACGGCCATGTACATCCGCGGCATCAGCGGGAAGTGGAAGCCCATGTGGCACTCGTCGCCATCGCCGAAATAGGGGCGCGTGTCCTCCGGCCACTGGTTGGCCTCGGCCAGAAGCATCCGGTCGTCGTAATGCTTGTCGAGATCCGCGCGGATCGCCTTCAGCACCGCGTGGGTCTCGGGCAGGTTCTCGTTGTTGGTGCCGTCGCGCTCCACGAGATAGGGAATGGCGTCGAGCCTCAGCCCGTCGACCCCCGTATCGAGCCAGAAGTGCATGACCTCGATCACCTTGCGCAGGACTTCGGGGTTGTCGAAGTTGAGGTCCGGCTGGTGGTCGAAGAAGCGGTGCCAGTAGAATTGTTCGGCCACAGGGTCCCACGACCAGTTGGAATCGTGGGTGTCGTTGAAGATCACCCGGGTCTTGTCCATCCACTTCGAGGGGTCGTCCGACCAGACGTAGAAGTCGCGCTCGGGGCTGCCTCTCGGCGCGCTGCGGGCGCGCTGGAACCACTCGTGCTGGTCGCTGGTGTGATTGATCACGAGCTCGGTAATGACCTTGAGACCGCGCCGGTGCGCCTCGTCCACGAACTTCTGGAAGTCCTCCATCGTACCGTAGTCGGGGTTGATCGCCATGTATTCGGCGATGTCGTAGCCGTCGTCGCGCTGGGGCGACGGGTAGAATGGCAGAATCCAGATCGCCGTCGCCCCGAGTTCCTGCACATGGTCGAGCCGCTGCATCAGGCCCGCGAAATCGCCGAACCCGTCGCCGTCTGAATCCTGAAACGCCTTGACGTGGATCTGGTAGATAACCGCGTCCTTGTACCAGTCGGCGGCCTGGCCGGTGGGGTCGGGCGAGATGAGGTCTCTGTCGACGACGCTCATTGCGCACCTCCCGGCGGAAACAGCTTCCAGATCGCGTAGGGGCGCTCGTTCGGGTCGAGCCACAGGCGGTGATGCCTGCCGTGCCAGGTGAAACGGTTGCCGTGAATGGCGTCCTCGACTTCCACGGAGGCCTCGTCGGGCAGGCCGAAGAGGTGAAGCGGCAGTTCGAAGGCGAAATCGGCGCCGGCGAAGGGGTCGACCAGCACGTGGAAAAGCACGTAGTTTCGTGCGCGGTCATCGAAGCGCCCGTAGTACAGCACCCGGTCGTCATCGGCGGGCAGAAAGCGGATATTGGTGAAATCCCGCATCGCGGGATTCTCGCGCCGGATGCGGTTGATCAGGCGTATGTCGTCCTTGATATGGCCCGGCGCGTCCCAGTCGCGATGCTTCAGCTCGTATTTCTCGGAATGAAGGTATTCGTCCTTGGGCGGCAGCCACTCCGCCTCGCAGAGCTCGAAGCCCGAATAGAGGCCCCAGTTGCTCACCAGCGACGCGGCCATGACAGCCCGGGTGCGAAACCCCGGGCGCCCCGCGTTGTGGTTGAACCAGGGGTTGATGTCGGGGGTGTTGGTGAAGAAGTTCGGCCGCAGGTAGTGCCGGCTCTCCTCCGTCGAGAGTTCGGTCACGTATTGCGCCAGTTCGGGCCCCGTGTTGCGCCACGTGTAGTATGTGTAGCTCTGGTTGAAGCCGAGCTTGGCGAGATGTTTCATCACCTTCGGCCGGGTGAATGCCTCGGACAGGAAGATCGTCTCGGGGCAGTCCCGGCGCACCTCGGCGATGATCCACTCCCAGAACGGGAACGGCTTGGTGTGCGGATTGTCCACGCGAAAGACCGTGACGCCGTGACCGATCCAGAACAGGAACAGGTCGCGGATCGCCTTCCAGAGCGGTTTGTTCGGCGCCCCGTCCGCCAGGTAGTAGCGGAAATTGACGATGTCCTCGTATTTCTTGGGAGGGTTCTCGGCGTATTTTATGCTGCCGTCGGGCCGGCGCTCGAACCACTCGGGGTGCTCCCTCGTCCAGGGATGATCGGGCGAGGCATTGAGCGCGATGTCGAGCGCGATCCCGAGACCCTTGGCGGCTGCGGCCTCGACCAGCGCGTCGAAATCCTTCAGCGTGCCGAGGTCGGGATGGATCGCGTCCATCCCCCCCTCCGGCGAGCCGATGGCATAGGGCGAGCCCACGTCGCCCGGCTCGGCCTTCAGCGCATTGTTCTTGCCCTTCCGGTTCGTGGTCCCGATGGGATGGATCGGCGGAAAGTAGAGCACGTCGAAGCCGAGGTCGGCGACGTAGTCGAGCCGCCCGATCACGTCGCGCAGCGTGCCGTGGCGGCCGGGCTCGCCCTGGGAGCGGGGAAAGAGTTCGTACCAGGCCGAAAACGCCGCGAGTTCCCGGTCGACCCAGACCGGCACCGGGTTTGACCGCGTCAGGCTTCCGCGCGGGCCGGCGAGCGCCATGAACGTGGCCGTCTCCGGCGAAAGCAGCGTTTCGGCGTCCTCCGCCCTGGCGGCCTTGACCAGCGCCTTCAGCATCGCGGACTGGCCCCGGGGCGCCTTCGTTTCGTCGAGGATCTCGCGTGCCTCCTGCATTTCCACGGAAACGTCCTGCCCGGCGTCGATCTTCTTCGCGGTGTCGCGGCGCCAGGTTCCCCAGACGTCGCGCCATGCCAGAATCGAGTAGCTTGCCGGCCCGATCTCGTCGAAGGCGATCTTCGCGGCCCAGCGGTCGTTGCCGAGGCTCGTCATGAATGCCATGTGTCCGCCCCCGGTCTCGACGGCGGCGGAAAACACGTCGTGGCCATCTCCGAAAATGTCGGCCTCCACACTCACCGGCCAGCCCTTCACCGCCTTCGCGGCGAACCTCCCGGCATCGATCCGGGGGGATATCGCCTCGATGGCGACACGGCTGGCGGCGAGCTCCTCGAGCTTCGGAGCTTCGCTCCGGACTTTTCTGGCCGCCATTCCCTCTCCTTCCGAGTCCCTCTTCGGCCCCGCGTTGCGACCGCGGGCCCTATCCTTGTACCTTGAGAACCCCCCATGCGCGATCAGGTTCCGAGGTTGGCACGGGTCCGCACATCGCGACGTCGCTCCGCCCGGGCGTCGGGGATCCGTTCCTCGCGGGACACAGAATTGTCCCGCAAGACCTCGCACCCCTCCCGAAGCGTGCGGTCGCAGCGCCCCTCACGCCTCGCTGTCCGGACCGTCCGGACCTCTCGCGCCGGCCACACGGCCAGCCGCATGCGCGCCGGTCGGACCGGCTTCTGCACCGGTCCGCCAATCGGGCCGCAGCGGCAATGGAACGCGGGAGGCTGTGCCGCGTTGACAGAAAAGGGGTCGAGGACCCGTTCAATCCATCTCTCCGGGAGCAGGTCATGGACAGCAAGACGAGAATTCCGCTTCATACCGGACGTCGGATGCCGGTGCTGGGGCTCGGCACCTGG
This sequence comes from uncultured Rhodobacterales bacterium, assembly GCA_964588375.1. Taxonomy (GTDB): domain Bacteria; phylum Pseudomonadota; class Alphaproteobacteria; order Rhodobacterales; family Rhodobacteraceae; genus JASJAR01. Next base: position 9,033 of record CAZPPH010000083.1, read on the forward strand.
AAGCTTACGCACGAGACGGCCGCGACCGTGGAGGCCGCGATTGAGGCCGGATACAGGATGATCGACACCGCGGTCGATTACGGCAGCCAGCAAGGCATCGGTGTCGCCATCAGGAATAGCGGCATAACCCGCGACGAACTCTACGTGGTCAGCAAGATCGAGGAAGACGACGACCCGAGGCAAGGTGTCGAGAGAGACCTTGCGGAGATGCAGCTCGATTACGCCGATCTGACCCTGATCCACCGCCCGCCCCCCGGCGGACCCGGCGAGAGCCTCTGGCGCGGCCTGATCGCGGCGCAGGAGGACGGGCTCGTGCGCGACATCGGGGTGAGCAACTACTCCGCCGCCCTGGTCGACGACCTCGTGCGCGAGACGGGTGTGACGCCGGTGGTCAACCAGGTCGAGTGGTCGCCGCTGGGGCATGACGAAAGCCTTTTCGAGCATCACGGGGAAAAGGGCATCGTCATCCAGGCGTACAGTCCGCTGACACGGGCCGAAAAGCTCGACGACCGCAATCTCGGCGAAGTCGCCCGGAGTTACGGAAAGACGCCGGCCCAGATCATGCTGCGCTGGAACCTTCAGCGCGGCACCGTCCCGCTGCCGAAGGCCAACCGGCGCGAGCACTTCCTCGAAAACCTCGACATCTTCGATTTCGAGATTTCCGCCGAGGACATGAAGGCGCTCGACGCGCTCGACCGGAATTATTCCGCGCTCGGCGGGCTGGCCTACGTCTGAGAGGCCGCCGGAGACGGCGGCCGGGGCGGCCAGTCTGGTTCGCGGCGCAAACCGCCCCGCGGGAGCGGAGTTTCGCAGCCCGCTGCTTCGTTGAGACACCGTTTCGAGAGGAGGTCAGCCATGTCCGTCAACCCGCCGCCCGAAAGAAGTTTCGCACATCCCAACGTCCCCGAGGTCGATCAGTCCGACCGGATCGTCCCCGTGAACCTCCGCCAGTCGGGGCCGACCCCGGTGCAGATGCTCGTTTCCACCCGGGTGCGGAAATCGCCCTACTGGCATCTCTCCGTCGAAGCGGGTGCGTGGCGCGCGACGGTCTACAACCGGATGTATCACCCCCGCGGCTACGTCCGCCCCGAGGACGGCGGCGCGATGGCCGAGTACCGCGCGCTCGTGCACCGGGTCACGCTCTGGAACGTCGCCGTCGAGCGTCAGATCAGGGTGCGCGGCCCCGACGCCGAAGCCTTCGTCAATCACGTCATCACCCGCGACGCCACGAAGATCGCGCCGATGCGCGGGAAGTACTGCATTCTCTGCGACACCGCCGGGCGCATTCTCAACGACCCGGTCCTTCTGCGGCTCGCCGAGGACGAATTCTGGTTCTCGATTTCCGACTCGGACGTCATGCTCTGGCTCAAGGGCGTGAACGTCGCCGGAGGCTGGGACGTCGAGATCGCCGAACTCGACGTCGCCCCGCTTCAGGTTCAGGGCCCGCTCTCGAAGGACCTGATGGTCGATCTGGTCGGCCCGGAGCTTGACGAGATCCCCTATTACGGAATGATGGAAGCCCGGATCGGCGGAGCACCCGTCGTCATCAGCCGGACGGGGTTTTCCGGCGAGGAGGGCTACGAGGTCTATGTCCGCGACGCGACACTCAACGCCGAGGCGGTCTGGTATGCGTTGCGCGGAAAGGGCGCGGGCTACGGCCTGAGGGTGATCGCCCCGGCGCACCACCGCCGTATCGCCGCCGGCATCCTGTCCTGGGGTCAGGACATGGATTTCGAGACATCGCCCTTCCAGGTCAATCTCGAATACCAGGTTCCGCGGAAGAAATCGGCCGACTACATCGGCCGGGCCGAACTCGAGCGGCAACGCGACCGCATCGAGGCCGGCGACTATCCCTTTCGCCTGAAGCTCGTCGGCCTGAAGACGGGCGGTCTGCCGGTCGCCGATTACGCGCCGGATTTCTGGCTCGTGCAGGACGATGCCGGCCGTCGCAGGGGCTATGTCACGTCGATCTGGTGGTCGCCGGAACTCGGCTCGAACATCGCCCTCGCCTACGTGCCGTGGGAGATGCGCGAACCGGGGACGCGGATGAGGGTCGAGCTTCCCCAGACCTACCGCGACACCTCGGACCAGGCTGTCGGGGCCGAAGTCTGCGAGGTGCCGTTCCGTCCATCTGCCCACCCGAGCGCGCGCGAACAGGCCCGCGCGGGCGGCGGCAACGGTAGCGAATGAGCGTCGGGGCCGCCTTCCGGCGATACGCGCCGTCGGCAGATGCGCGGGTGAAGTGCTGCCCGGTCGCCGGACCGGCCTCTGTGCGTGATCAATCGCAATCTGCCTCGCCGGACACATCGGGCCGGGACGTCGACGGCGCGATGGTTGCGCTTGGTCGAGAGGTCGAGTGAATTGGGCTGATGGAAGATTCGGCGAGCGACACGGACCCCCATTCGAAGTCCGGGCAGGAGAAGACCACGCCGATCTGCGCGATCGGCGCGTCGGCGGGTGGCGTGTCGGCCCTGCAATCGTTCTTCGAGAAGATCGATCCGGACCTCGGGCTTGCCTATGTCGTCGTCGTGCATCTCGCCCCCGACCACGAGAGCCAGCTGAGCGACATCCTTTCGAACCGGACGCAGATGCCGGTGCGCCAGGTCGACGACACGCCGCAGCTCGAACCGAACTGCGTCTATGTCATCGCGCCGGACCGGGAACTCGTCATCGACGGAGACATGATCCACTCGCGCCCGTTCTCCGAACCGCGCGGCCAGCGGGCGCCGATCGACATGTTCTTCCGCTCGGTCGCCGCGGCGCGCGGAGACGGTTTCTGCGTGGTGCTGAGCGGGGCCGGTTCGGACGGCGCCGTCGGCGTCACGAAGGTGAAGGAGGCCGGCGGGGTCGTGCTCGTCCAGGACCCCAAGGAGGCGGAATACGGCGCCATGCCCCGCAGCGCGATCTCCACGGGTGTCGCCGATTTCGTCGAGCCGCTGGACCGGCTGGTCACGACGATCGCGGACGTCTCCCGCAACAAGGGCGCGCTTCGGGAGCTGAGCGAGGACGAGAGCGAGGACGATCTTCGCCGGATCCTGTCGTTTCTCAGGGCCCGGACGGGTCACGACTTTTCGAGCTACAAGCGCGCGACCATGATGCGGCGGGTCATCCGGCGCATGCAGGTCTCGCGGAAGGAAAGCCTGCCGGCCTATGCCGAGTACCTGCGCGACAACCCGGAGGAAGCGCACGAACTGTTCAGCGATCTGCTGATCTCGGTGACCGCCTTCTTCCGCGACCCGAAGGCCTTCGAGGTGCTGGTCGATGAGGCGCTGGCGCACCTTCTCCGCGACGCCGGCCCCGACGGTCAGCTGCGGGTCTGGTCGGTGGGCTGCGCGACGGGCGAGGAGGCCTACAGCCTCGCCATCGTCCTTCTCGAGGAGGCCGAGCGGCAGCAGGTGATGCCGCACATCCAGATCTTCGCGACCGATCTCG
>CAZPPH010000084.1:0-12359 GCA_964588375.1 uncultured Rhodobacterales bacterium
TTGGTGCGGGCGGCGGGACTTGAACCCGCACGGCACGAGGGCCTCCGGATTTTAAGTCCGGTATGTCTACCATTCCATCACGCCCGCACGCCCCATGGGTAGGCGGTAACCGGGGCGCGGGGCAAGCAGGTCAGAGGTCTTCGCCGGGTTTCTCGATCAGGAGCCGCCGCTCGGAAAGCCACGGGTTGAGATCGAGTGCCTCGCGGAGCACGGCCTGGCCGGCGGCGATCCGTCCGAGACCCATCAGCGTCAGCGCCTTGCCGGATAGCGCGCCGACATGGGCCGGGCTGCGCTCGAGCGCGCTGTCGAGATCCTCGAGCGCGCTGCCGTAGTCGCCCCTCAGATAGGCCGAGAAGGCGCGCTGGTTGTAGCCCTCGGCATAGTCCGGGCAGTAGGCGATCAGCTCCGAAAACGCCGCCTCGGCGCCTTCGTGATCGGCGACCCTCAGCCGGGCGATCCCCTCGTCTAGCAGCGCCTGGGCCTCTGCATCGGGCGCCGTCAGCCAAAGCTCCCAGAGACCTGCGTTGAATTCCCGCGCGGCCATCTCGTTTTCGGCCTCGCGCAACTCGAGAATGAGGCGCGCGGAGGGCTCTGCGATATCGGGCAACGCGGCGCACTCGGCCCGGGCGACGGGAGCGACGAGGGCGAGACCGGCGGCGAGAATGATGGGTTTCATGGGGACAAGGGTGCCCCGGACGGCCCGCCTGTCAAGCCGTCCGCGGTCACGAGACGGCGCGTCGCGCTTGACCCGGGCGCCCGCGAGGGCCACGTCAGCACGCATGTTTCCGATCCGCGATCACAATCCGTCGAACCGGACCCCCTTCGTCACCTGGGCGCTGATCGCGGCCAACATCCTCGTCTTCCTGAGTTATTATCAGCTCTTTGCCGACCCGAGGGCGCTGAACCTCTTCTATTTCACCTGGGGGCTGGTGCCCGCCCGGCTGTCGGAGGCCCCGGTGACGGTGCTGACCTCGATGTTCCTCCATGGCGGGATCATGCACCTTGCCGGGAACATGCTCTTTCTCTGGGTCTTCGGCGACAATCTCGAAGACGAGATGGGCCACGGGCCGTTCCTGATGTTCTATCTCGCGGGCGGGGCCGCGGCGGCCATCGTGCAGGTCGCCGCCGACAGCGCGAGCCTCATACCGATGGTCGGTGCCTCGGGCGCGGTCGCGGCCGTCATGGGCGGATACATCCTCCTGTTCCCGAAAGCGCGGGTCGACATTCTCGTCTGGATCATCATCTTCATCCGCATCGTGCCGCTGCCCGCCTGGCTCATGCTGGGGCTCTGGTTCGCACTGCAGATCTTTTCCGGCGTCACGTCCGACATCGCCGGCGGAGGCGTCGCCTACTGGGCCCATGCGGGAGGCTTTCTGGCGGGGCTCGCCCTCACGTTGCCGCTCTGGTTGAAGCTCGGCGGCCCGCGCTTCTGGGCGCGGACACACGGCCATCCGCCGCACCCCGACGCACGCTACAGGACCGTCAGGACACACATCCCGAGAGCGGGAACCCGGCGCTAGCCGAAGGCCGGCAGCGGCGTCGTCTCGACCGGAACGCCCAAGGCGTCGGAGAGGTCGGTCACGTCGCTGGCGGACCCGCCGGCGAGCAGCATCGCGACACCGCCGGCGGCGGCGACTGACCCGACCCAGAGCGAGAGATTCCGTTTACGGGTGGGGCGCAGCGCGGGCGCATACGGGTGAAGGGGGGCAGCTTTGGCAGACATGGGGCGAAGGTGCCTCGCGATTCGGGCAGAACTGTGACCGTTCAGATGATATTCATCTCGTCCGCAGCACTCGCGTGAAAGTATTGAAGATCTTCGCATTGGCCGCGAGCACACCGCCCACCGCGAGCGGGTTGCCGCCGTCCTCCATGGCCTCGACAAGGCCGCCGGCCTCGCGGACGATGAGAATGCCCGCGGCCTTGTCCCACGGGCTGAGCCGACGCTCCCAGTAGCCGTCGAACCGGCCCGCCGCGACATAGGCGAGATCGAGCGCGGCGGCACCCCAGCGGCGCACCCCGGCGGTCTGGGGCAGAAGCCGCGCGAGGTCCTGAAGCGTCTCGGGAAGGTCCGGGCGGTTCGCGAAGGGAATGCCGGTGGCAAACAGCGCCTCGACCATCCGCGAGCGGTCCGAAACCCTGAGGCGCTGATCGTTCATCCAGGCGCCCTGCCCCTTCTCGGCGAAGAACATCTCGTCTTTCGCGGGGTCGTAGATCACCCCTGCGACCAACTCGCCCTTGTGCTCGAGCGCGATCGACACGCCCCAGTGCGGCAGGCCGTGCAGGAAGTTCGTCGTCCCGTCGAGCGGGTCGACGATCCAGCGCCGGGTCGGGTCCTTGCCCTCGACCGGCTCGCTTTCCTCACCGAGCCAGCCGTAGTTCGGGCGGGCCTCCATGAGCATCTCGCGGATGACCTCCTCGGCGCGGATATCGGCGCGGGAGACGAAGTCACCCGCCGATTTCGACGTCACCTGCAGGTTCTCGACCTCCCGGAAATCCTTCACGAGGCCGCGGGCGGCCTTCCGCGCGGCCATCATCATCACGTTGAGGTTGGCACTGCCCTGCATCGCACCGCTCCTTGCACCGGGGGCTCCGCATAATCCGCCGACGAGGCAAAGGAAAGGGGGCTCCGCCGAGGTCTCTCGGGACCGCCCCCGAGTCATTTCGGAAAGAAGAAGTCCCGTCTCAGGCGGTAAGGGGCTCGCCCCGCTGGAGCCGGACGGGGAGTGTCGCGGCAAGACGCAGGACGTGGGCCATGTACGGCAGGGGGCGGTCCTCGCTGCGCGTGGCGGCATAGAGCCTGCGGGTGACCCCCTTCGAGGTGAGCGGACGGGTGACGTAATCCGAAGAGGTGCGCACCTCGCGCACCACCCAGTCCGGCAGCACCGCGACGCCGCGGTTCGAGGCGACGAGCAGGAGGATGACCGCGGTCAGCTCTACCTGGCGCACCGAACGCGGCTCGACCTTCGCGGGTGTCAGAAGCTCGGTGAAGACATCGAGCCGCGCGCGCTCCACGGGATAGGTAATGAGGGTCTCGCCGCGAAAATCCTCGGCATCCACGAAGCGTTTCGCCGCGAGGGGATGGGCGGAGGCGGCCACGAAAACAGGCTCGTAATCGAAGAGCGGCGTGAACTCGATGCCCGGGAGCCGCTCGGGGTCGGACGAGATCACGATGTCGACGTCCTCGCGCTGAAGGGCCGGCAGCGCGTCGAAGGCGAGGCCCGGGCGGATGTCGACATCGACCTCGGGCCAGGCCTTTCGGAACTCCTCGAGCACCGGGAACAGCCACTCGAAACAGGCGTGGCACTCGATGGCGATGTGGAGCCGGCCGGACTTGCCGTCCCGCAGCCCGGCGAATTCGTCCTCGAGCGCTGCGATCTCCGGAAGGATGCGTTCGGCGGCGCGCAGAAGCCGCTGGCCCGCCGCGGAAAGCTTCAGGGGTTTTGTGCGCCGCACGAAGAGCTCCACGCCCGCCTGCTCCTCCAGACCCTTGATCTGGTGGGAAAGGGCCGACTGGGTGATGTTCAGCACGTCGGCCGCGCGCGCGAGGCCGCCGGCGTCATGGATCGCCTTGATCGTACGAAGATGGCGGAACTCGATATGCATGAAGTCCGTTTGATGATGATGTTGAAGATTATGAATTTGTCTCACGCCGACGCCCGTGAGACAAGACGCCATCCCATACGGAGTGCGCCGTCCATGTCCCGCCCCTCGATCTCGTTCGAGTTCTTCCCGCCGAAATCCCTCGAAGCCTCTTTCCGGCTCTGGGAGACCATGCGGGTGCTGGCACCCCTCGGCCCCGACTTCGTCTCGGTGACTTACGGCGCAGGCGGCACGACGCGCGGACTGACCCACGAGGCGGTCGAGACCATCGGCAAGGCCTGGGGCGTCAAGGTGGCGGCCCACCTCACCTGCGTCGACGCCTCCCGGGAAGAGACCCTCGAGGTCGCCGAGCGTTACCGCGCCGCCGGGGTGACCGACATCGTGGCCCTGCGCGGCGACCCACCGAAGTCCGAGGGACGCTTCACGGCACGCGCCGACGGCTTCGCCTCGTCGGTCGAGCTCGTCGAGGCGCTGTCGGCCCGCGGCTTCGCCACGCATGTCGGCGCCTACCCGGACCCACATCCGGAGGCGCGGGGAACCGGGTCGGATATCGACTGGCTCAAGCGCAAGATCGACGCGGGTGCAACCTCGGCGATCACGCAGTTCTTCTTCGAGCCCGAGACGTTCTTCCGGTTTCGTGACGCCTGCGCGGCGGCCGGCATCGACGCTCCGGTCGTCCCGGGCATTCTGCCGATCCAGAACTGGAAAAGCGTGCGCGGCTTCGCCGAGCGCTGTGGCGCCCGCATTCCCGAGAAACTGGTCCGCGATTTCGACACCGCGATCCGCGACGACAGGGCGCAACTTTTCGCGACCGCGCATTGCACGCAGCTTTGCGACAGGCTGATCGAAGGCGGAGTGGAACATCTGCATTTCTACACCCTGAACCGGCCCGAGATGACGCGGGATATCGTCCATGCCTTGGGTCTCGTCGCCGAGACCCGCCTCGAACACGTCGCCTGAAAAGGCCCCGCGGGGCGCATCACCGCTCGGAAAACGAAGAGGCGTCTAGTATCGCGCCGGGTCCGGGTAGACCGGCAGCACGGTCTTCGACCGGTGCCCCTCAGCGGTCGGATGCAGCCATTCGGAGGGCGAGCGTCCGGGGCGGCGGCGAGATCTCAACACGAAAAGACGCCCCCAGCGGCGGTTCATCCCCGAAGCCGGCGCGCCCGGCTGGGTGGGAAAGCGGGCCCGCCAGCCAGCCGGCAGGGCGAGCCCGTGGCCCTCCGCCTTGCACAGCATCCAGACGAGCGGAATGTTCGACAGCCGCCGGGCCGACGCGCAGCCGGCAAGCTGACCGCCCACGTCGCCGTGAGCGCCGCGGAACCATACCTGCTCGACACGCCCGGGATGGTTTGCGGGAGTGTCCCAGAGCACCGGCGCGAAGGCCTCCCGCGTCTCGTCCAGAGCAAGCGCGTGGTAGCCGTGAAGCACGCACCGCCCCAGGGCATGGTTGTGAAATGCATGGGCCGGTTCCGTGAGCCGCCACAGGAGCGGCAACCTCAGCCCCAGCGCCTTCACCGTGTCCCACACGCCGACCATCTCGACCGGCACGTTGAGGTGGCAATAGGCCTGTCCGAACTCGGCCGCCGCCGGGGTGTCCGGGGTCAGACGGTAATGGCGATAGGCCATGGCGATCATCCGCTCGGTGGCGCAGTCATGGCGCAAGAGCCCGACCCTGTCGATCACGCCGGCGAGCGAACGCGCCGCGTAGGCGCCCCGCGAATAACCGAAGAGAAAGATCCGGTCGCCTGCCCGGTAGCGCGAGGCGAGAAAGCCGTAGGCGCGCTGGATCATCCGGTTGATGCCCTTGCCCTCGACCACGTCCATGGTGTGGAGCCAGTCCGGCCATTGCACCCCGGCCTCGTAATAGAGCGTGAGCGACCCCTTCCCTGCCATTTCCGAAAGGAGCTTGTAAGTGAGCCCGGCGTTGGTCTCCTCGCCATCGTCGAGAATGGACATCGTGCCGTCGAGGACGATGACATGGTCCATCGCTCCCCGGCGCAGGACCGGGGCCGAGCGCTCGGTCTGCCAGAAACGCCCGAGAAGGCGCGCTATGGGGTTACTCGGCGGCAACCGCCCCGCGCGCGTCGCGGATCGCGCGCCAGACCCGTTCGGGGGTGAAGGGCATCTGGATATCGGACACTCCGAGGGGGCCGAGGGCGTCGTGCACCGCGTTCGACACCGCCGCGAGAGCGCCCACGGTCCCGGCCTCGCCGCAGCCCTTCATCCCCATCGGGTTCGCCGTGGACGGTACGGGTTCGGAGACGAACGCGATCATCGGCAGGTCCCATGCGCGCGGCATGGCGTAATCCATGAAGGTCGCGGTCAGAAGCTGGCCCGCCTCGTCGAAGACCACGCGCTCTGTCAGCGCCTGACCGATGCCCTGCGCCACCCCGCCGTGGACCTGGCCTTCGGCGAGCATCGGGTTGATGAGATTGCCGAAATCGTCGACCACCGTGTAGCGATCGACCCGCGTCACACCCGTGGCCGGGTCGATCTCCACCTCGGCGATATGGGCGCCGTTGGGAAACGAGCGACCGTCGATCTTGGCGCGTTTCCGGACGCTCAGAAGGTCCTCGCGGCCCGCCTTGCGCGCCATGTCGGCGACCTCCAGCATGGTGGGGGTGGCGTTGGAGCCTTCGATGCGGAAGGTCTCGTCGTCGAAACTGACCGCCTCGGGCGCGACGTCCATCTCCCTTGCGAGAAATTCGCTGAAGCCCTCGACCACCGCCGAGACGGCCACCAGCGTGACGTTCGTCTGCACCGTCACCGAGCGCGACCCGCCCGTGCCGCCGCCCTTCGCGATGAGATCGCTGTCGCCCTGGACGACGCGGATCTTCTCCACCGGGATGCCGGTCTGGTCGGACAGGAAGGTGGCGAACACCGTCTCGTGGCCCTGCCCGTTCGACTGGGTGCCGACGAAGATCGACGCGGTTCCGTCCTCGTTGAAGGCCACCTCGACGTTCTCGGACATGCTGCCGAGGATCGATTCGATATAGTAGCAGAGCCCGAGGCCGCGGAGCTTTCCAACGGCCTCGGTCGCCTCGCGGCGGCCGCTGAAGCCCGCGATATCGGCCTCTTTCTCGGCACGGGCGAGCACCTTGTGGAAGTCGCCCACGTCGTAATGCATGCCCGTCGCGGAGGTGTAGGGAAACTTCTCCGCCGGGATGAAGTTGAGGCGGCGAAGCTCGAACGGGTCGACGCCGAGTTGCCGCGCGGCGTTGTCCATCGAGCGTTCGAGCACGAAGATCGCCTCGGGCCGCCCGGCGCCGCGGTAGGCGTCGACCTGGGTGGTGTTGGTGTAGACGCAGGTGACATCGAGCCATGTCGCCTGCACGTCGTAGGTCCCCATCAGGACCTTGGCGAAAAGGTCGGTCTGGATCCACTGACCGTATTCGGAATTGTAGGCCCCGAGGTTCGAGACGGTCTCGACCGAATAGGCGGTGATCCGGTTGTCCGCGTCGAAGGCCAGCCGCGTCGTCGAGACGAGGTCGCGGCCGGCATTGTCGGTCAGCATGCCCTCGGTGCGCTCGGACATCCAGCGCACCGGCACGCCGAGCTTTCGCGCCGCCGCCGCGATGACGTAATGCTCGGGGTAGGTCTGGCCCTTCATCCCGAAGCCGCCGCCAACATCGGGGTTGGTCACCCGCACCGCCTCTTTCGGCAACGACAGGTGACGCGCGAGCTTGTCCTTGAGGTCCCAGACCCCTTGTCCGTTGAACGAAAGATGAATGCGCGCACCGTCCCATTCCGCCCAGGCGCCGCGCGGCTCGATGGCGTTGACGATCACACGATTGTCCTCGACGCGCGTCTCCACGACATGCGCCGCCGCGGCCATCGCCGCCTGAACCGAATCGCGGTCGCCCTTCGACCAGCGCAGCGCCACGTTGTCCGGAGCAGCGTCGTGGACAGGCTCGCCGCCCGGCGCGAGGTCGAGATGGGGTGCGAGATCGTCATAGTCGATACCGACGAGCTCGGCGGCGTCCCTGCCCGCCTGCCGGCTGGTGGCGACCACCACCGCCACGGGCTCGCCGACGAACCGCAGCTTGCCATTCGCGAGAATGGGGCGGGGCACATCCGCCCCGGTTCCGCCACCGGGCAGGTCGAGAAGATCGGCCTCCATGGAAAGCTCGACGCCGTCGGCGACGAGGTCTTCGGCGGTGAGGACGGCGAGAACGCCCTCGGCCTGCCGCGCCTCGTTCGCATCGACACCGGTCAGCACCGCGTGAGCCACGGGCGAGCGCACGAAGACGGCATGGGCCGCCTCCGCGGGCGCGGTGTCGTCGATATAGCGCCCGTGTCCGGTGACGAAACGCCGGTCTTCCAGACGGCGCACGGGCTGTGAACGTCCGAACTTTTCCATGAAGGCATCTCCGGGGCTGAGGCGTTGGTCGGGAGACTAATGGCGAGACCCCGGCTGTCCAGCACGAAACCGGCACGCGCCTTCACCTTGGTCCGGATACCTGCAGGAGTGAGGTCGGAGGCGTCGGGGCAGCACCCCTTGCCCCCATCACGCGGTGCGCGCCACCGTCACGAGGTCCATCTCGCCGTAGCCGTTGAACCGGGTCACCGTTGCGGTGGAATAGGCGCCCATGCCCTGAAAGAGCACGACGTCGCCCTCCGCCATGTCCTCGGGCAACCCGACAAGACCGGGCAGGCGGTCGAGACTGTCGCAGGTCGGACCGAAAACGACCCGGCCGACGGGCGGCCCCCGGCGCCGTTCGCCCGCCGGGGAGAGCACTTCGAGCCGCTCCACAGCGCCGAGAACCACCGCCTCGGCGAGACCGCCGTAGATGCCGTCGTTGAGAAACACCGCGCCGTCGTCGCGGATGGCCTTGACGCCGGCGCCGAGGGCGAAGGCCTCGGCGACCATGGCGCGGCCGGGCTCGCAGACGAGGTCCGGGGCGTCGGCGCCGAAATGCGCCACGACCGCCCCGGAGATCGCGGAGAACACGGCCTCGAGATCGGGAGCGGCCCCCCTGCGGTGGGCCGCGAATCCACCACCGACGTTGAGGCGGGCGAGCCGCACGCCGGCGGCCCGCGCCACTCGCGCGGCCTCGGCGATATAGGCCTCCCAGGCTGTCCCGTCCTCGCACTGGGTGCCGGGGTGAAAGGTCATCGCCGGGGTAAATCCGAGCCGCGCCACCTCCTCGAGAAGGGCCACGCAGGTGGCCGGCTCGGCGCCGAATTTTGCCCCGAAATCATAGGCGGCACCGGCCACAGTCAGCTTCAGACGCACCGCGACCTCGACGCCTCGGGGCTCGAGTGCATCGGCGAGTTTCGCAAGCTCCGAGAAGCTGTCGACGGAGTAGGAGGCGACGCACATGTCGCGGGCGAAGGCGATCTCGCCCGGCGACCGGACCGGGTTGTTGTAGTGCAGAACCGCGTCCGGCAGCACCGACCGGACGAGCCGCATCTCGTGGGGCGAGGCCACGTCGAAGGCGGTCATGCCCGCCTGCACGAGGTTCTCGATCACCACAAGCGCATCATTCGCCTTCACCGCATAGGTCACGCGGCCGGGGAACCCCGCGCGAAACCGCTCCGCCGTCGCCTGCAGCGTCTCGGGCGAGAAATAGAGACAGGGCCGGTCGGTCCGGGTAGCGGCGACATGGTCGGCGGGCGTTGCCCAGAGGGCGGGAAGACGGCTCATCGGCGTATCCTGGGTAGAGGAGTGACGGGAGTAGATTGCCCGCTCAGGCGAGCGATTTCGTTTGTCAGCCCGCCGGTTTCAACTGTAATATCCGGCGAAACGTCTGCAGGGCCAATCAAATGGACGAAAAAGACGCCGAATTGCTGCGTCTGCTTGCTTCGAATGCCCGGATGCCGGTCGCGAGCCTCGCCAAGCGGCTCGGTCTCGCCCGCTCGACGGTGCAGGCCCGGCTCGACCGGCTCGAAGTCACCGGTGTGATCGCGGGCTATACGCTACGCCTCGGCGAGGCCGCGCGCACCCGCCGGATCCGCGCCACGGTGCTTCTCGAGGTCGAGCCACGTGCCACGGCGCAGGTGCTCGCACGGCTGAAATCTGTCTCGCAAGTCGAAGAGGTGCATACCACCACCGGCCGGGTCGACCTCATCGCGAGCCTCGCCGCTCCGACCACCGAGGTGCTCGACGGCGCCCTCGACCGGATCGGTAACATTCCGGGCGTGAGGGATACCGAAAGCCTCATTCATCTCGCCACGAAGATCGACCGTGGCCTCTGACCCTTGGCCGTGGCGCCCGGCAGGCTAGCCTCGGCAAACCACGCCCGGAGCTCTGCCGATGACCGATGACACCCTGTTCCAGATCGTGAATTTCGCCGCCTTGGGAGGCTGGCTGATGCTCGCCGCCTCGCCCCTCATCCCCGACCTTTCCGACCGGGTGGCGGGCTACGCGCTGCCCGCCGGTCTCGCGTTGGTCTACCTCGGGCTCATCGCGGCGAACGCCGGCGCGGTCGACGGCGCGAGTTACACCACGCTCTCGGGCGTGATGGCGATCTTCGATGTTCCCGGCGCCGCTCTCGGGGGGTGGGTGCATTTTCTCGCCTTCGATCTCGTCGTCGGGGCATGGATCGCGCGGAACGGGCGCGCAGAAGGAATACGGTTCGGATACGTCCTGCCCTGTCTCCTGTTCTGCTTTCTCGTCGGGCCGGTTGGATTCCTGATGTATCTCGGCCTGCGAGAGGCCGCCCGCCGCCGCGCGTGACCGAATGGCCGAGGGGGGCTGTCCGCCCCCCGCCTGCGGCCCCCCGGAGGATATTTGCAGGCCGAAGATGAGCCGGCTTTTCCTCGCGCGCCGAACCGGCTAGATCAGCGTCCGACCAGCGGGGACGATGCCATGGCACTCGACAAGACCTTCGACGCGACGGAAGCCGAGCCGCGGCTCTATGCAGCCTGGGACAGGGCGGGGGCCTTCGCCGCGGGAGCAAACGCGAAGCCCGGGGGCGAGAGCTTCACGATCGTGATCCCGCCGCCGAACGTGACCGGTGCCCTCCATATGGGCCATGCGTTCAACAACACGCTCCAGGACATACTCATCCGCTGGCACAGGATGCGGGGGTTCGACACGCTCTGGCAGCCGGGCACCGACCATGCCGGCATCGCCACGCAGATGGTCGTCGAGCGTGAGTTGGCGAAGGAAGGCAAGCGGCGGACGGACTACTCCCGCGAGGAGTTCGTCGACCTCGTCTGGCAGCAGAAGACGAAGTCACGCGGCAACATCCGCGCGCAGCTCGAGCGGCTCGGGGCGAGTTGTGACTGGGCGCGGGAAGCGTTCACCATGGCCGGCGCGCCGGGCGACCCGGGCGACACGCCGGGGGGGCAGAACTTCCACGACGCGGTGATCCGGGTCTTTCTCGACCTCTACGAGAAGGGACTGATCTACCGCGGCAAGCGACTGGTGAACTGGGACCCGCATTTCGAGACCGCGATCTCGGACCTCGAGGTGGAGAACATCGAGGTCGACGGCCACATGTGGCACTTCAAGTATCCTCTCGAGGGCGGCGAGACCTACACGTATGTCGAGCGCGACGAGGACGGAAACGTCGTGCTCGAGGAGGAACGCGACTACATCTCCATCGCCACGACGCGGCCCGAGACGATGCTGGGCGACGGGGCGGTGGCGGTTCATCCCTCGGACGAACGCTACGCCCCCATCGTCGGCAAGCTTTGCGAGATCCCCGTGGGACCCAAGCAACACCGGCGCCTGATCCCGATCATCACCGACGAATACCCCGATCCGGCCTTCGGTTCGGGGGCCGTGAAGATCACCGGCGCGCATGACTTCAACGACTACGCCGTGGCGAAACGCGCGGGCGTTCCGAAGTACCGGCTGATGGACATGGCCGGACACATGCGCGACGACGGCCTGCCCTATGCCGAGGCCGCAGAGGTCGCCCGGGCGGTCGCCCGCGGCGAGCGGACCCTGACCGAGGCGGAGATCGACACCATCAACCTCGTCCCCGACGACCTGCGCGGGCGCGACCGCTTCGAAGCGAGAAAGCACGTCATTGCCCAGGTCACCGACGACGGGCTGGCCGCGATGACGGTCTCGACCGATCCGCGACTGGGCAAGGACGCCGTGAAACGGCCTCTCGCGCCGGAGGAAGGCGGCGAGATGCGGACCGATGCCGACGAGATGGTCCCCCTCGTCGAGAACAAGAAGATCATGGCGCCCTACGGCGACCGCTCGAAGGTCGTCATCGAGCCCATGCTGACCGACCAGTGGTTCGTGGACGCGGAAGCCATCGTCGGCCCGGCGATCGAGGCGGTGCGGTCGGGCGAGACGAGGATCCTGCCAGAGCAGCACGAGAAGGTCTATTTCCACTGGCTGGAGAACATCGAGCCCTGGTGCATTTCGCGGCAGTTGTGGTGGGGGCACCAGATTCCGGTCTGGTACGGCCTCGACCTCGACCCCGGCCAGTTCCGCGACGATGAGGGCGACGGTGCGCTCGACGAGGTCGAACTGATGCGGCTTCTGGGCGAGGGCCTCGTCCGCTGCGGCGAGATCCACCATGCCGGGGAGACCTTCGAGGAGGTCCGCGCGGCGTTCGAAAGCGACGAGGCGCCATTGCCGACGCCTCTCAACCACGCCCGCCGGATCGAGGTCGAGAACCGGGCGGCGGCGGTCCATGCCTTCGCCGAGGGGCTCGCGGCCTACAATGTCTCCCAGAACCCCGGCGATCTCATCTACCCGATCTGGCGCGACCCGGACGTCCTCGACACCTGGTTTTCTTCGGGGCTCTGGCCCATCGGCACGCTCGGCTGGCCCGAAGAGACCGAGG
>CAZPPH010000085.1:0-12331 GCA_964588375.1 uncultured Rhodobacterales bacterium
TCGAGCGGGTCGGCCATGCGCCCCGGACCGAATTCGCCGCAGGCCATGTGCCCCTCGCCCGGACCGACTGTGCGGATACCGTCGCCCTGGAGCACCGCGAGGTTGCGCCGGGTCGCGGGGTGCTCCCACATCCGGACATTCATCGCGGGCGCGAGAAGCACGGGGGTGTCGGTGGCCAGAAGCACCGTCGAGGCGAGATCGTCGGCATGGCCGCCGGCCATCTTCGCCATGAGATCGGCGGTGGCGGGGGCCACGACGATGAGGTCCGCGGACCGCGACAGCTCGATATGGCCCATCTCCGCCTCGTCGGTGAGGTCGAAGAGATGGGTATAGGCCTTCTCGCCTGCCAAAGCCGCCGCCGAGAGGGGGGTGATGAACTCCGCCGCCGCCTTCGTCAGCAGCGGCGTCACCGAGGCGCCCCGCTCGCGCAGGCGGCGGATCAGGTCGAGCGACTTGTAGGCCGCGATTCCGCCGCCTACGATCAAGAGTATCCGCTTTCCGTTCAACACTGGCGAGCCTTCCCTTGTCCCCTGCCTAGACCCGTTCGACCGCCTTGCCAACGATGCCGCGCACGATCCGTCTCAGCACATTCCTGCCAGCACCCGTAGAGACCGTGCGGGCCCTGCTCATGCAACCTGCCACGCTCGTCCATGTCTCGGCGCCGCTCCTGCGATTTCACCCGCTCGGGCCACCCCTCCCGCAACGCTGGAGCGAAGGAGCCTGGCGGGTGCGGCTCGAGGGGCCGGCGGGCCTTCCGCTCGGCTGGCAGGAGATCCGCGTCTCGTTCCCGCCGCCGCCCTCGGGCGGGCTGGCGATTCGCGACAACGGGCGCGGCGCGCTCGTCGCGCGCTGGGACCATCTCATCGAGATCGTTCCGGAGGCGGCGGGGACACGCTACACCGACACGGTGACGATCGAGGCGGGCTGGCGCACACCCTTCGTGGCGGTCTTTGCACGCGTCTTCTATGCCCACCGGCAGCGCAGATGGCGCGGGCTGGTCCAACAGGAATGAGGCAGGGAACGGTCCGGACCTTGCGCCTAGCGGAAGGCGGCACAGGGGTCGCCCCGCTCGGGCGGTGGCGCCACGGTCCAGAAATCATAGGGCTGGGGGCTGTCCGGCTCGGCCTCGAACTGGCCAAGCACCACCACGTCGAGGTCGGGAGCGGCCTCGGCGAGAAGGGCCGGCATTCCCCAGTCCTTCCGGGCGTGACCGTTGCCGGTAATCACCGCCACGGGCCCGCCGGTTTCGGCCATCGCGGCAAGAACCGCGCGTGCGAGCCCCGCATCGCGTACCCGCTGCGCCTCGACCATGCGCGGCAGGAGCGCGTCGGGCAGCGCCCCGCAATGCGATGCGCTCATCTCCGCCTCGCGACCGCCCTGTTCGGCGGGGTCGGGCGCGGTGTCGAGGCCGAAGAGCGCCGCCCAGTCACCGAGAGCGTCGGCCGCGCCCTCGTCCATCGCACGCTCCACCTCGTCGCGGGGAAGCTCGGCGCCGAACAGCGTCGCGTCCGGGGCGGCCGCGAAGATCGGCCAGTACATCGAGAAATCGGGCCAGCCGCGCGCGTTCCAGTCGAGATGTCCGGCGAGGCGGTCCGCATCACCGCGCATCTCGTCGGTCACCGTGAGGGCGAGAGCCTCGGGGATCATCTCGAACACCAGCGCGGCCGGGTCGATCTCGGCCACGAGACGGGCCTGCGCATTGTGGTGCAGCGGGTTGTCGTGCCGTTCGCCGAGCACGGCGACATCGGCCGTGCCGAGACGGGCCGCGCCCCGGTCGTCGAGCGGAACGGCGGCCGCGGCGCCCGCGAGGAGCACCGCGCCGAGGGTATGGGTCAGGCGAAGAATTCGTGCACTTCCCGTGACTGGGATTCGAGCGACTTGCGCATCTTGGCGAAAGCGGCCGCCTCGAGCTGGCGCACCCTTTCCTTCGACAGCCCCAGTTCGTTGCCGAGGCTTTCGAGCGTCCGCGAGTCGTCACGCAACTTGCGCTCGCGAACGATGAAGCGCTCGCGCTCGTTCAGCCCGGACAGCGCCGAGACGAGCCAGTCGCGCAGGGTGTCGATGTCCTTGTCGGCCTCGACCTTCGTCGACTGCTGCGCGGTTTCGTCCTCCAGCGTCTCGATCCACTCGCGCCCCTCGTCGTCGGAGGATTGAGTGGCGTTCAGCGAGAAATCCGACCCCGCGAGCCGCCCCTCCATCATCTCGACGTCATGCAGCGGCACGCCCACTTCGGTCGCGATGAGCTGGCGCATCTGGTGGCGGTCGAGGTTCTCGCCGCGGGCCAGCGCCTCGCGCTCAAGCCGCGCCTGGACGCGGCGCATGTTGAAGAACAGCGATTTCTGCGAGGAGGTCGACCCGGTGCGCACCATGGACCAGTTGCGCATGACGTAATCCTGGATCGACGCCTTGATCCACCACACCGCGTATGTCGAGAAGCGCACCCCGCGGTCGGGGTCGAACTTGTCGGCGGCCTTCATCAGGCCAAGCGACGCTTCCTGGATGAGATCGTTCATCGGCGCGCCGTAACGGCGGAATTTGCCCGCCATGGAGATCGCGAGCCGCATGTAAGCCGTCACCAGCCGGTGCAACGCCTTCTCGTCGCGGTGGTCGCGCCACGCGAACGCGAGTTGCAGCTCCGTCTCCGCGTCGAGCAGTTCGGCCCGCATGGCCTTGCGCGACAATGTCTGGTCTGAAAACCCGTCGAGTGCCATGTTTCTACCCCCGGCGTATTGCGGCCGTTTCCGGCCTGGTGCCTCTCACAACATGGTTGATACGGGGCGCAACCGTTA
Organism: uncultured Rhodobacterales bacterium; assembly: GCA_964588375.1. Taxonomy (GTDB): domain Bacteria; phylum Pseudomonadota; class Alphaproteobacteria; order Rhodobacterales; family Rhodobacteraceae; genus JASJAR01. The sequence continues at coordinate 2,790 of CAZPPH010000085.1, forward strand.
CCGGATCAACAATCCTGGTGAATAAATCGTCTCCGACGCTTGACGTGCGCGTCATTCAGTCCAGTTCGGGGGGATTTCATCGCGCCGCCGCGCAGACCGCGTCGGTGGGGTATGGTGGACCGGCCGCATTAACCTTTCATCAACCAAGGTGACCCTACCCATTGGGGCGAATGGAGGGTCGGCATGGTCGCAAGGGCATATACCGTCGCGTTCGACGGCATCGCGGCGCGACCAGTCGAGGTGCAGTGCGCGCTGTCGCCGGGCATGCCGGGGTTTTCCATCGTCGGACTGCCGGACAAGGCGGTTTCCGAGGCGAAAGAACGGGTGCGCGCCGCCTTCGCGGCCCTCGCCATCGCGCTGCCGGCGCGCAAGATCACGGTGAACCTCAGCCCCGCAGACCTGCCCAAGGAGGGCTCGCACTTCGATCTCGCGATCGCGCTCGGGGTGCTGGCGGCGATGGAGGTGGTGCCTGCGGACCGGGTCGCCGAGGTCGTGGGTTTCGGCGAATTGTCGCTCGACGGCACGCTCGAACCGGTCAGCGGGGCGCTGCCGGCTGCGTTGACGGCGGCCGCGGAGGGCCGGGGGTTCATCTGCGCGCGGGCCTCCGGGCCGGAGGCGGCCTGGGTCGAGGCGGCCGCGGTCGTTCCCGCCGAGAGTCTCGGCGCGGTCATCGCCCATCTCAACGGCACCGCTCCCCTTGCGCTGGCCACCCCGGGAGAGGTGAGCGCGGCCGTCGAGTGGCGCGACCTTGCAGAGGTCAAGGGTCAGGAGCGCGCCAAGCGCGCGCTCGAGATCGCGGCCGCGGGCCGCCATCACCTCCTGCTGATCGGCACGCCCGGGTCCGGAAAGTCGATGCTGGCCCGGCGGTTGCCCGGGCTGATGCCCCCGTTGGGGGCCACCGAGGTTCTCGAAACCTCGATGATCCATTCGCTGTCGGGGCTCATCTCCGAGGGCGGAATATCACGTGAACGCCCGTTTCGAGAGCCCCATCACACCGCCTCGATGGCCGCCATCGTCGGCGGTGGAAAGGGGGCGAAGCCCGGAGAGATCAGCCTCGCCCACAACGGTGTTCTCTTCATGGACGAGTTTCCGGAGTTCTCGCGCCAGGTGCTCGAAACCCTGCGCCAGCCGATCGAGACCGGCTCGGTCGTCGTCGCCCGGGCGAACGCCCATATCCGCTATCCGTGCCGGTTTCTCCTCGTCGCGGCGGCAAATCCCTGCAAATGCGGCTATCTCGCCGACCCCTCCCGGGCCTGCCCGAAGGTGCCGGTCTGCGGCGACGACTACCTCGGACGCATCTCCGGCCCGCTGATGGACCGGTTCGATCTCAGGGTCGACGTGCCACCCGTCACCTATGGCGACCTCGACCTGCCGGCGAACGGCGAACCGTCGGCGGCGGTCGCCGCGCGTGTCGCCGCGGCGCGCCGGGTGCAGTCGGTGCGTTATGCCGACTGCCCCGAGGCCGCGGTCAATGCAGACGCCGAAGGGGCGCTTCTGTCGGCCGTAGCTCCCGTGGATGCGGAGGGGCGGAAGCTGCTGGGCCGTGCGGCGGAACGTTTCGGGCTGTCGGCGCGCGGCTATCACCGTGTGCTGCGGGTCGCGCGCACCATCGCCGATCTCGCCGGAGAGGAAACGATCGGCACGGGGCATCTCGCCGAGGCGCTGAGCTACCGGCTGTCCCACGTCTCGCCATTGGCGTCAGTCGGCTAGGCGCGCCTCCACCCGGTCCCAGATACGGCCCGCGACATCGCTGCCGTCGAAGCGCTCGACTTCCTGGATGCCGGTGGGAGAGGTGACGTTGATCTCGGTGAGAAATCCGCCGATCACGTCGATCCCGACGAAGACCTGACCCTTCTCGCGCAGAAGCGGCCCGATCGCCGCGACGATCTCGCGGTCGCGCTCGGTCAGGCTGGCGGGCTCGGCGCGGCCGCCGACGTGGAGGTTCGACCGGGTCTCTCCCACGGCGGGCACGCGGTTGATGGCACCGGCCGCCTCGCCGTCGACGAGGAGGATGCGCTTGTCGCCCTCGGCCACGGCGGGGAGGTATTTCTGCACGATCAGCGGCTCGCGCGACAGGCTGGCGAACAGCTCGTGCAGGCTCGCGAGGTTGCGGTCGTCATGGCGCAGGCCGAAGACGCCGGCGCCGCCATTGCCGTAGAGCGGTTTCAGGATGATGTCGCCATGCTCGGCATGGAAGGCCCGCAGGACGGCCAGATCGCGCGCGATGCTGGTGGGCGGCGTGAGGTCGGGAAAATCGAGGACGAGAAGCTTCTCGGGGTAGTTGCGGACCCAGAACGGGTCGTTGACCACGAGCGTCCTGCCGCGCAGCCGGTCGAGCAGGTGGGTGGTGGTGATGTAGCCCATGTCGAACGGCGGGTCCTGCCGAAGCCAGACGACATCGACCTCGGCGAGGTCGAGCAGACGTTCCTCGCCGAGGGAAACGTGGTCTCCCCGCACCCGGCGCACCTCGACCGGGCGGGCCCGGGCGGTGATGCGCCCGGCTTCGTAGGCCAGGCGGTCGGGAGTGTAGACGAACAGGTTGTGTCCCCTCGCGGCAGCGGCCTCGGCGAGCCGGAAGGTCGAGTCCGCGTCGATATCGACGTTCTCGATCGGGTCCATCTGGAAAGCGACATCGAGCGCCATGGCTCTCCCCTTGCGCGACCACGGCTTCATGGCCGGGGAGCGCGCGGAGCGCAAGGCCCGGGCGTCAGGCCGGCATCACGTTCTCGACGATCTCGATCTCGCCGGATCCGCCGACGAGGGCGAGATCGACCCGTGCGGGCGTCGCCAGCCCCCGGGGCTCGCCGGCGAGAAATTCGGAGGCGGCGTCATAGACCCGTTTCAGCTGGCGCGCCGACAGCCGGAAGGCGGCCTCGTGGAGGGACCGCGCCTGCTTCACCTCCACGAAGACGATATCTCCGCCCTTGCGCATCACGAGGTCGATCTCGCCGCCAGAGCCGCGCCAGCGGGTTCCGGCGAGTTCGTGCCCGCGCTCTTCGTAATGGGCCGAAACCCGGTCTTCCGCCGCGAGACCGGAGCGATAGGCCGTCTGCCCGCGGAGGCTTCGCGCCTCGACCGCTGCCTGTTCGCCCGTCTTCATTGCTCCTCACCCGCATCGCGGTCCCGCAGAGCGAGACCGAGCTGGTAGACCTCGCGGCGTGGCAGTCCCGTGGCCTCGGCGACCTCACGCACGGCATCCTTGAACGATGCGCCTTCGAGCGCGGCTTCGAGGCGCGCCTCGACCTCGGCGGGCTCCGCGGCCCGGCCCGGCGCGGCCCGTTCGATGACCACGACGCACTCTCCCTTGACGACGAACCCCTCCGCCGCACCGGCAAGCTCGCCAAGCGTCATTCGCCGCACCTCCTCGAACCGCTTCGTCAATTCCCGGCAGACCGCGGCCTGCCTTTGGGAGCCGAGGATATCCGCTGCATCGTTAAGAAACGCCTTCAGCCGGCGCGGTGTCTCGTAGAGGACGAGGGTCGCGGGTATGTCGCGGAGTTCCTGAAGAAACCCGCGCCGGGCACCCGACTGGGGTGGGGCGAAACCCGCGAAGAGGAACCGGTCCGTCGGCAGGCCCGAAACCGTAAGGGCGGCAAGCGCGGCCGAGGCGCCCGGCACCGCTTCGACCGAGAGGCCGGCGGCGATGGCTTCGCGCGCCAGGACGAAGCCAGGGTCGGCGACCATGGGCGTGCCGGCGTCGGAGACATAGGCCACCGACCGGCCTTCGGCCAGCGCGGCAAGCAGCCGGGGCCGGACGGCGGGACCATTGTGGTCGTGATAGGCCAGCAGAGGACGGTCGCCGAGGGCGACACCGTGTATCTCCATCAGCCGGCGGGCGGAGCGGGTGTCCTCGGCGGCGATCACGTCGGCGGCGGCGAGCACGTCGAGCGCGCGCAGGGTGATGTCTCGGGCGTTCCCGATCGGTGTGGCCACCATGTAGAGGGCGGCGCTTCGTGGCGGCAGCACCCGGCCACCCCCCTCAGACAAGGCGGCGATCCGATTTACATGGCTGAGCGTTCGGCATAGGGTCGCTGCGACTTTCGGGAGCGAGGACAGTCCCCATGGTTGCTTTTTCGGGCTTTCGCCGCAAGGCATTGCGCAGCTTCATCGGCCTTCTGGGGCTCGCGGCCCTGACCGGCTGCGACGCGCCGGTGCTCTCGGGAACTCCCTTCGACACGACCCGGGCGGTGCCGGTCGCGCTTCTCGTCCCCCAGAGTTCAGGGGCCGACGGCGCCGCGTTCGCGGCAAGCCTCGAAAACGCCGCGCGGCTCGCCATCGCCGATCTCGACGGCGTGGAGATCGACTTGCGCGTCTACGACACCGGCGCGCGGCCCGACCTCGCGGCGACGGCCGCGGCCGAGGCGGTGAGCGATGGCGCGCGGGTCATCCTCGGTCCGGTCTTCGCCGACGCCGCAAGCGCCGCGGGAGAGGCCGTATCGGGGCGCGGCGTGCCGGTGCTCGCGTTCTCCAACAATCCCGGCGTCGCGGGCGGCAACGTCTTCGTCCTCGGCACGACCTTCGACACCATCGCGCGGCGGCTCGCGCGGTATTCCATCGCCCAGGGCCGCGACGAGATCTTCATCGTCCATGCCGAGAGCCCCGCCGAGGAGATCGGCCGCGACGCGATCCGCCGCGGTGTGGCTTCGGGAGGCGGCCAGATCTCCGGCACAGCCTCTTTCGCGCTCTCGCAGGAAGGCGTCATCAACGCCATTCCCGAAATTGCGGACAACGCCCGCCTCTCGGGAGCCGAGGCGCTGTTCCTGACCTCCGGCACCGCCGGGGCGCTTCCGTTCCTCGCCGACCTGTTGCCGGAAAACGGGATCGACCCCTCCGAAGTGCAGTTCATCGGGCTCCAGCGCCTCGACATCCCGTCCACGGCGCTGACCCTCTCGGGCCTTCAGGACGCCTGGTTCGCAGTACCCGACCCGGCTCTCATCGGCCAGTTTTCGGCGCGATACGCCGGCAGTTACGGCGGCCCGCCCCACCCCAACGCCTATCTCGCCTACGACGCCGTCGCGGCGATCGGTGCCCTCTTCGCCTCGGATACCCCGAACCCGCTGTCGGCCGCCTCCCTTACGCAGGGCTCGGGCTTCGCCGGGGTCGGCGGCGTCTTCCGGCTCCTTCCGGATGGCACCAACGAGCGCGGCCTCGCGGTCGCTCAGATCCAGAACCAGCAGGTGATCGTGATTGACCCCGCCCCAAGAAGCTTCGGCGGCTTCGGACTCTAGTCCCCGCGACAAGCGGGCGGCGGCACGGTCCGCGCTTCCGCCGGCCGGACCGCAGGACGATCTTTTCGACATCGGCGCTGTCGAACGCGCCATCGACGCGGAACTCGGCAGCGAGGCCGGGCCGGCGCAGGTACGCGCGGCCACCGTGGCGTGTCTCAAAGCCGCGATCGCCGAGGGCCGTGCCGGGATCGAGGCCCGGGTCGAGCAGAACCCCTGGGCCGCGCGCCGGGCCGCGCGCGCGCAGGCTGGGCTCATCGACCGCGTGGTCGAAACCGCGTTCCGGGTGGCGAGCCGCCGGCTGCACCCCCTGCCCAACCCGACCGACGGCGAGCGTCTCGCCCTTCTCGCCGTCGGCGGCTACGGGCGCGGCGAACTCGCCCCGCAGTCGGACGTCGACCTGTTGTTCCTGATCCCCTACAAGCTCACGCCCTGGGCCGAGAGCGTCATCGAATCGATGCTCTACATTCTGTGGGATCTGCATTTGAAGGTGGGCCACGCGAGCCGGACCGTGCGCGAATGCCTGCGCCTCGGACGCGACGACTACACGATCCGCACCGCCCTTCTCGAAAACCGGTATCTCGCCGGCGATCGCGCACTTGCCGAGGAGCTCGACGCCAGGCTGTGGTCGGAGCTCTTCGAGGGAACGGCCTCGGAGTTCATCGAGGCCAAGCTCAGGGAACGCACCCAGCGCCACATCCGCCAGGGTGGCCAGCGCTACATGGTCGAGCCCAACGTGAAGGAGGGCAAGGGTGGGCTCAGAGACCTCCAGACACTGTTCTGGATCGCCAAATACGTCTCGCGCGCGAACAGCATCGAGGATCTGGCGGCGACGGGCATGTTCCGCGACAGCGAGTTGAAGTCGTTTCTCGCCGCGGAGGATTTTCTGCTCGCGGTCCGCACGCAGCTCCATCTCATCGCTGGCCGGCCCTCGGACCAGCTTACCTTCGACATGCAGGTCGAGGTGGCTGCACGGCTCGGCTACGAGGACAGCGGCGGGCGGCGGGCGGTGGAGCACTTCATGCAGGATTATTTCCGCCACGCCACCACGGTGGGCGACCTCACGCGGATCCTGCTCACCGGCCTCGAGGCGCGGCACGTCAAGGCGGCCCCCGACATGCTGAGCCTGTTTCGCCGCCGCAGGAAGGTGCCCGAAGGCTACGAGATCGTCCACAACCGCCTGAACGTCACGGACCCGGCCGCGTTTCTCCAAGACAAGCTCAACATGCTGCGGATCTTCGAGGTCGGGCTCAGGCAGGCGCTGCTCCTGCATCCCGATGCGATGCGGCTGGTCTCCGACAACCTCCAGCTCATCGACAACGAGATGCGGGCGGCACCCGAAGCCAACCGGCTCTTTCTCGACCTGCTGCTGAAGCACGGCAACCCCGAGCGGGCGCTGAGACGGATGAACGAGCTCGGCGTGCTCTCGGCCTTCCTGCCGGAATTCGCCCCGGTCGTGGCGATGATGCAATTCAACATGTATCACTCCTACACCGTCGACGAACACACCATTCAGTGCATCTCGCACCTCGCGCGCATCGAGAAGGGCGAGCTGGTCGAGGAGCTTCCCATCGCCAGCCGCATCCTCAAGTCCGGGCTGAACCGGCGGGTGCTCTATGTCGCGCTCCTCCTGCACGACATCGGCAAGGGCCGGCCGGAGGATCACTCGGTGCTGGGCGCGATGATCGCCCGGAAGGTCTGCCCGAGGCTCGGGCTCAGAAAGAGCGAGTGCGACACCGTGGAATGGCTGGTTCGCCACCATCTCCTGATGTCGGACATGGCCCAGAAGCGAGACATCTCCGACCCCCGGACGGTGCGCGACTTCGCCAAGGCGGTGAAGACGACCGAGCGGCTCGATCTCCTGACGGTGCTGACCGTCTGCGACATTCGCGGCGTCGGTCCGGACATCTGGAACAACTGGAAGGCCCAGCTTCTGCGCGCGCTCTACCGCGAGGCGTGGAACGCGCTCGAGGGCGATACCTCGGGGGTCAACCGCGAGACCCTCGAGAGCGAGGCGAAACGGGCGTTGCGCAAGGCGCTGGAGGGCTGGCCGCAACCGGCGGTGCGCAGCGAGATCGCGCGCCATTACAGCCCCTACTGGCAGGGGGTGCCCGCCGAGGCGCATGAGGTCTTCGCCTCGCTTCTCAAAGACATCGACGACGACGAGTTGCGCATCGACATCAAGCTCGACCCCGACCGCGACGCGACCCGTGTCTGCTTCGCGCTCTCCGACCACCCCGGCATCTTCGCGCGTCTCGCCGGAGCCCTCGCGCTCGTCGGCGCCAATGTCGTCGACGCTCGGACCTACACCACGAAGGACGGCTACGCGACGGCGGTCTTCTGGATCCAGGACGCCGAGGAAGGCCCCTACGAGGCAGACCGGCTGCCGCGGCTCCGGGCGATGATCGACAAGACGCTGAAGGGCGAGGTCAGGACGACCGAGGCCTTCGGCAAACGCGACAAGCTGAAAAAGCGCGAACGCGCCTTCAAGGTGCCGACCTCGATCACCTTCGATAACGACGGTTCGGATATCTACACCATCGTCGAGGTGGACACGCGGGACCGGCCGGGCCTGCTCTACGACCTCGCCAGGACGCTGTCCGAAGCGAACGTGCGCATCGCCTCGGCCGTGATCGCGACCTACGGCGAGCAGGTCGTCGACAGCTTCTACGTGAAGGACAGCTTCGGGCTGAAGCTGCACGGCGAGGGGCGGCGGCAATCGCTCGAGAAGCGGCTTCGCGAGGCGATACGCGCGGGAGCGGAACGGGCGCGGAAGTCATGAAACCCGTCCGCCTCGCGGCCGGGTTCCTCACCGTCGGGGCCTGGACGTTTCTCAGCCGGGTCTTCGGGTTCGCCCGCGACATCATGATCGCGGCCTTTCTCGGCGCCGGCCCGGTGGCGGAAGCCTTCCTCATCGCGTTTTCGCTGCCCAACCTCTTCCGGCGGTTCTTCGGGGAGGGCGCCTTCAACATGGCCTTCATCCCGATGTTCTCGAAGCGCCTGGAGCGCGACGAGAACGCCGGGGAGTTCATGAACGAGGCGTTCGCCGCGCTCGGCACGCTGCTGATCGTCTTCACCCTGATCGGGACCGTCGCGATGCCCTGGCTCGTCGTCGCCATGGCCTCGGGCTTCATCGGCGATGCGCGCTTCGATCTCGCGGTGCATTTCGGCCGGATCGCCTTTCCCTACATCCTGTTCATCTCGCTCGCCGCCCTCCTGTCGGGGGTGCTGAACGCCACGGGCCGCTTCGCCGTCGCGGCGGCCGCACCGGTGCTCCTGAACGTCCTCTTCATCGGGGCGATGGTGGTCGCGGACACACTCGGGCTCGATATCGGCCTCGCGCTGGCCTGGGCGGTGCCGGTGGCCGGCATCGCGCAACTGGCGCTTCTCTGGCGGGGCGCGGCACGGGCGGGCTACGCGCCGAGGCTGGTGCGCCCGCGCCTGACGCCGCAGATCAGGCGGCTCGCCATCGTCGCCGCTCCCGCCGCCCTGGCCGGCGGGGTCGTCCAGATCAACCTCCTCGTGGGCCGGCAGGTGGCGAGCTTCTTCGAGGGGGCGGTGGTCTGGCTATCGCTCGCCGACCGCCTCTACCAGTTGCCGCTCGGGGTCGTCGGCATCGCCATCGGGGTGGTGCTGCTGCCCGACCTCTCACGCCGCCTCGGTGCGGGGGACGCGGCCGGCGGACAGGCGGCCTTCAACCGTGCGGCGGAGATTTCCCTGGCGCTGACCGTGCCGGCGGCGGTCGCACTTCTCGTCGTGCCCGTCCCGGTCGTCTCGGTGCTTTTCGAGCGGGGCGCCTTCGAAGCCCGCGACGTGGGACCCACCGCGCTTGCCCTTGCCGTCTACGCCCTGGGACTGCCGGCCTTCGTTCTGCAAAAGGTGCTCCAGCCGCTCTTCTTCGCGCGCGAGGACACCCGGTCGCCGTTTCGCTACGCGCTCCTCGCGATGATCGTGAACGCCGTGGTCGCCATCGGGCTCGCGCCGCTCATCGGTTTCATCGCGGCTGCCATCGGCACGACGGTGGCGGCATGGGTGATGGTGCTGCAACTCTGGCTCGGCTCACGGGCGATGGCCCGCGAGGCCGCGCTCGACGCCCGGTTGCGGGCCCGCGCGCCCCGGATCGTCCTTGCGTCCTCGGTGATGGGGGCGGCTCTCTGGTCGGTGGCGCTCTGGATCGGCCCGGGCTTCGAGGTGGCGGGCCTGCGCTATCTCGCCCTCGCGGGCCTCGTCGCGCTTGGAATCGTCGTCTATGCCGGCGCCGGTCAGGCACTCGGGGCGTTCCGCGTCTCCGAGCTCCGCACCGCGTTCCGCCGCTAG
>CAZPPH010000086.1:0-12121 GCA_964588375.1 uncultured Rhodobacterales bacterium
GGCTCAGAAGAGCCAGCCGCCCGCAACGACACCAACGAGCGTGGTCAGCAAGACCAGCGGCAGGTTCCGTGGTCCGTGCGCCCGGCGAAGCGGTGGAAAGGGCTTGTCTTCGAGGTGCGATGCACCGAGAGCCCGGTCGCGGACCCTGGTGTCGTGGATGAGTTCGCTGGGGTCGTACATCTCGTCGTCTCCTTCGATATGGCTTTCACGATGTTCGACCGGTCGTTCCTGTGCACACAGCGAATGTCGTCTTGCAGGCCACCTGCGACAAACGATATTGCTTCGGGCTAAGCTTTAGAAAAACTAAACTGCCGAGGACGCTCGATGGCGAGACGGCTTCCCAACCTCAATCAGCTCCGGGCTTTCGAGGCCGCGGTCCGGAGGGGCAGTTTCAAAGGGGGGGCCGAGGAACTCAACGTGACCCAGGCGGCCGTCAGCCACAGCATCAAGGCGCTCGAGGCATCGCTTGGCGTGACGATGTTTCGTCGAGGACCGCGCGAGGCTGTGCCGACGCAAGCGGCGCGCCGCTATGCCGAGGCTCTCGGCGAGGCGTTCGAGAGTGTGATGCGGGCGACCGACGCGATCGCCGCCCGTCAGGCCGGGCCGATCCGGATCTCGGTCGCGCCGTTCCACGGGAACCGCTGGCTCATACCCAAGCTCGCCGAGTTCGCGAAGGCGCACCCCGACATACCGGTGGAGGCGAGCCTCGCCTTCGAAATGGTCGACCTTGCAGCGGGTGAGTACGACGCTGCGGTGCGCTTTGGTCATGGCGACTGGGCCGGGCACGAAGCGCGCTTCGTCCACGACGAACGGCTGCGGCCTGTTGCGACGCGCGGTCTGCTCGGTGGGCGAGAGCCGCCTCTGCGCGCCGAGGACATCGCGGCGCTTCCCTTGCTTGCGGATGCCGGGCATGCGGACAACTGGGCGCGCTGGTTCGATGCGGCAGGCTATGAAGGGCCGCTTCCCGATCAGCAGGTCTTCAATGCACGCCCTTTCGTGGTGGATGCGGTGATGTCCGGGGTCGGGGCGCATCTTCTCGATATCCGTCTGACCGCACGGAATGTGGCCGAGGGGCAGCTTGTCTATCTGAGCGACGTCGAGGTTGTCAGCGACATGGCTTACTGGATGGTCCGGTCCGAGGATACACGCCCTGATCTGCGGCTGAACGTGCTGACCGATTGGTTGGCAGCCGAGGCCGCCGCCATCTGATGGACAGCCTCCACCGGCTCGGATAAGCCGAGTCCATGAGTGACAAACCGGGCATGAGCTACGCCGAGGCGGGCGTCGATATCGCAGCGGGCAACAGTCTCGTCGAGCGGATCAAACCGGCCGCCAGGGCCACCGACAGGCCCGGAACCATGACCGGCCTTGGCGGTTTCGGCGCACTATTCGATCTGAAGGCCGCAGGGTTCACCGACCCCGTCCTCGTCGCCGCGACCGACGGGGTGGGCACCAAGCTGCGCATCGCCATCGATACCGGTGCGCTCGATGGCATCGGTATCGACCTCGTCGCGATGTGCGTCAACGACCTCGTCTGCCAGGGCGCCGAGCCCCTGTTCTTTCTCGACTATTTCGCGACGGGGAAACTCGACGTCGAGGCGGCGGCCGAGATCGTCGGTGGCATCGCCAGCGGCTGCAAGCGTGCGAACTGCGCGCTGATCGGCGGAGAGACCGCCGAAATGCCCGGAATGTACGCGGCGGGCGACTTCGACCTCGCGGGCTTTGCGGTGGGCGCGATGGAACGGGGCGGGGCGCTTCCGGCGGGCGTGGCCGAAGGCGATGTTCTTCTCGGGCTCGCGTCCTCTGGGTTTCACTCGAACGGTTACTCGCTTGTCCGCAAGCTCGTCGAGACCGCGGGGCTGGAGTGGGCCGACCCGGCTCCGTGGCGCCCGGGCGCGACCGTGGCCGAGGAGTTGCTCGAGCCGACGGAAATCTACGTGGAGGACGCGCTCGGGGCCATGCGCGGCGGCGGCGTGCATGCGCTTGCCCATATTACGGGTGGCGGGCTTTCCGAAAATCTCCCGCGCGTCTTGCCGGAGGGCCTCGCCGCGGAGATCGACCTTGGCGCGTGGGATTTGCCTGCCGTCTTCGCCTGGGCGCGGAAGACCGGCGGCATCGCAGCCGGCGAGATGCTGAAGACGTTCAACTGCGGCATTGGCCTCGTGCTCGTCGTCGACCCGGCGCTGGCCGGCGGACTTCGCAGCGAACTGCAGGCGGCGGGCCGGACCTGCTGGCCGATCGGCCGGATCGCGGCGGGCGAGGGGGTGCGCTACACCGGCTCCTTCGGATGAAGCGCGTCGCGATCCTGATTTCCGGCTCGGGTTCGAACATGGTCGCCCTCGCCGGGAGCATGACGGGCGATCACCCCGCGCGGCCGGTCCTCGTCGTCTCCAGCGTGCCGGGCGCGGGCGGGCTTGCGAAGGCCGAAGCCATGGGGCTCGCCACCGCGACGGTGGATCACCGCCGCTTCGGCGCCGACCGCGCAGGCTTCGAGGCGGCTCTCGGGGCCGCCCTTGCGCCTCACGCCCCCGACATACTCTGTCTCGCGGGCTTCATGCGCATTCTCACCCCCGCCTTCACCGCGCACTGGGCGGGACGGATGCTCAACATCCACCCCTCGCTCCTGCCGAAATATCCCGGCCTTCACACCCATGCCCGGGCACTCGCGGCCGGCGACGCGGAGGCGGGCTGCACGGTTCACGAGGTCACCGCCGACCTCGACGCAGGGCCGGTGCTCGGCCAGGCGCGGGTGCCGATCCTGGCCGGCGACACGCCCGACAGCCTCGCCTCCCGGGTTCTCGAAGCCGAGCATCGGCTTTATCCGGCGGTCCTCAGGCGCTTCGCGGCGGGCGATCGGACCCCACTCCACTTGCCCTAGACTTGCCCGGCCCGGCCGAACCGCATATGACGGCCCGATAACAAGAGCAGGACAACCAGCCCGGGCATGATTACCATTACCACGACCGACGGCCTCGCCGCCTTCTGCGAAAGCGCCGCGAGCGCGCCCTACGTCACCGTCGATACCGAGTTCCTGCGCGAGCGGACCTATTATTCGAAGCTCTGCCTCGTGCAGCTCGCCGTACCCGGCGAAGGCGACGAGACCGCGGCTCTCGTCGACCCCCTGGCGGGCGATCTCTCGCTCGAACCGCTCTACGAGCTTTTCCGCAACCGCGATGTCGTGAAGGTCTTCCATGCCGCGCGCCAGGATCTCGAGATCTTCTGGTTCGACGGCCGCCTCATTCCCGAACCCTTCTTCGACACCCAGGTCGCGGCAATGGTGGCGGGCTTCGGCGAACAGGTGGGCTACGAGACCCTGGTGCGTAAGATCGCGCGCGCTTCGCTCGACAAGTCGTCGCGGTTCACGGACTGGTCGCGCCGGCCGCTCACCGACGCGCAGAAGAGCTATGCCATCGCCGATGTGACGCATCTGAGGGTTATCTACGAATATCTCTCCGGGGAGCTCGAGAAATCGGGCCGCCGCCCCTGGGTCGAGGAGGAGCTCGCCGTTCTCACCGACCCGGAGACCTACATCATGCGCCCCGAAGAGGCCTGGCACCGGATCAAGACGCGCACCAATTCCGGCCGGTTTCTCGCGATCGTCAAGGAGCTCGCCGAGTTCCGCGAACGCTATGCGCAGGACCGCGACATTCCCCGCAACCGGGTCTACAAGGACGAGGCGCTTCTCGAACTCGCCTCGACGAAACCGCAGACCCCGACCGACCTCGCCCGGTCGCGCCTGCTTCTGCGCGAGGCGCGCAGGGGCGAGATCGCCGACGGTATTCTCGCGGCGGTGCGGGCGGGGCTCGAGACCTCTCCCGAAAACCAGCCGCAGCCCGACCGCAGCCGTGAGCGGCTGCAGGTGAACCCCGCGCTGGCCGATCTTCTCAGGGTACTGCTGAAGGCGCGCTCGGAAGAGACCGGGGTCGCTTCGAAGCTCATCGCCAGCGCCGCCGAACTCGACGAGATCGCGGCGGGCGAACGCGGCGGGCCCTCGCTTCGGGGCTGGCGGCGGGAGGTTTTCGGCAAGGACGCCCAATTGCTCTGCGACGGCAAGCTCGCCCTCAAGGCCAGGGGCCAGAACGTCGAGGTTCTGAAACTCTGACCCGACGCTCGCCCTGCGCGCCGCCGCTAGCGCCGGGCGGTGCGGATGTTGGTCCGCGAAATCACCCTGATCTGTCGCACGCCGAGAAGCTCTTCGTCCGACAGGTATACCCCGGCCACGAGCTGACGCGACGCGGGCGCGTATTGCGGAACCGCCACGTCGGAGGGCAGGGCGCGGAAGCTGAACGCCAGCACTCCCTGACCCGACCGCTCGGGCTCGGCGGCGAGATCGGCGCCCCACCACCCCGTTGCCGCCACCCGGGCGCGCGCCCGCAGAATCGCGCCGCCAGGCACCCTGTCTATGGCGATCTCGGTGACCTCCTCGGCGAGGGGCCGCGTGTCGCGGCGCTCCAACGCGTTGGCGGGGACGAGGGCTTCGGTTTCCTCGCCGCCCGAACGAAACCAGTTCAACGGGTTGAACGCGCTCGACCCGATTCCGCAGCCGGTCAGAAGAAGAAAGGCGGACGCCGCCGCGATGATCCGTACCATGTGAGCCCCCTTGCAAACAAAGCCCTAGCCGATATCGCGGCCCCTGAAAAGCCGCGCCTGCCATGGACCTTTGCCCGTGCGACCCCTACCTTTCGGGAAAGTGAAAGGAGCGTCGCAATGGCTACCGAAGCCTTCGAGGACATCGCCGAGACTTTCGAGTTTCTCGACGACTGGGAGGACAGGTATCGCCATGTCATCGATCTCGGTCGCGCGATGGACCCGCTGGACGAAAACCTGCGGGTGCCGGCGACCAAGGTCGAGGGCTGTGCGAGCCAGGTCTGGATCGTGCCCGAGGTCGAGGGCGAAGGGCCCGCGGCGGCGTTCACGTTCCGCGGCGACAGTGACGCGATGATCGTCCGCGGACTGATCGCCATTCTCGCGGCCCTCTACAACGGGCTGCCGATGTCCGAGGTCACCCGTGTCGACGCCGAGGCGGAACTCGAACGGCTCGGCCTTCACGATCATCTGTCCTCGCAGCGCTCGAACGGCGTTCGCGCCATGGTCGAGCGCATCCGCCAGATCGCCGCGAAGGCGTCGGCCGCCTGATCGCGAGCTGCACCGGCCCCGCGGCTTCCGTGCGACCCGCCCGACCGGTAACGTCCCGCCATGACCGGTTCTGATCGCCAGACCGTCCGCGCCCCGTCGATCCGGGCCCTTGGAGCCTTCGGTGTCTTGTCAGCGGCCTTCTTCCTCGCCGCGGACGTGGTCGGAGCAAGTCTGACACCGGATTACTCGATGCGCTCGGATGCCATAAGCGAACTCGTGGAGAAGGGCGCTCCGGCGAAGGCCGAGGTCGACCTCCTTCTCCTCGCCTACCACGCGCTCGTCATCCCTTTCGCGCTCGGCCTCAGGGCCTGGCTGGGCGCGTGGGGCGTGCGTCTGGGGCCGGGGCTGATCGGTCTGGCAGGTGCGGCAGGCGTCGTTCTGACGCTCTTTTTTCCCTGCGATCCCGGCTGCGAGCCCTTCGTCACCCTGTCCGGGACGCTGCACATCTTCATCGCGGTCCCCATGGGATTTGCCATTCTCGCCGGGCTCGCGCTGATCGGCCTGGGGCTCAGGCGCCGGGACCGTATGGCCCGGTTCGCCATCTACACGACGGTCACCGCCATCACCGGACTTGTTCTGGCCGTCACGACAGTGGCATTCGCCGAGACGGATCTTGTGGGGGTGCTCGAACGTCTGCTGACCTTCGGCTACCTGCAATGGTATGTGTTCACCGGGGCATGGCTCGCCTCCGGGCGCGCACCGGCGGCCTAGAGCCTCGCCAGCGCCGCTTCGAGATCGCCGTAGCCGGTGAACCGCCGTTCGTAGGAAAGGCCAAGCCGGCCGGCATGGGACCGCGCGAGCGCGTCGAGGGCCGCGTCATCGGTCTGCGCCTGATAGATCAGCCGCTCGTAATGCCCGAAATACATCTCGCGAAGCTCTGGGTGACGGTCGAGTCCGAGGGATTTCCACACGAAGGCGTCGAACTGACGGACGAGAAAGTCGGTGAGATAGAAAGCGCGCATCTCGTCCTCGCCCCGGGCGAGGAAGCCCTCGGTGCCCTCCAGGAAGGCGTAGCAATGCGGGCTCTCGAGCATCTCCACCCCGAGGCGCGCGGCCGCAGCCTGAAGCTGGCCGCCCGTGCCGCAATCGCCATAGGCAAGAAATATCTTTTCGTAGGAATTCCGGTGTTTTGCGATGGCCTCTTCAACCGCCGGCGTGATCTTCTCCGGGTGGTTGTGCAGGATCGCGGGCAGGCAGGCGAGATCGACATGGTCCCAGCCGTTCGCCCGGATCAGCGTCACGATCTCGCGGGCAAGCGCCCCGCAGGCCAGCACCAGGACACGGCCCTGGCCCGTGGCTTCGAGGCCCTCGTCGGTCAGCGTTCTGTCGTCGGGTGGTTTCATCGCGTGACCCCGTAGCGGTCGAGCAGCGCCTCGGCGATCTCCGCGACCGTCTCCCTAGCGACATCGGGGTCGACCCGGGCGATGTCAATGAGTGCGATCATCGCCTCGGTGCCCGTGGCCGCGGTCAGCGCCGCGACGAGGCGGGCCTCGCGGGCGGGGTCGAGCCCGGCGCCTGCGAGGGCGCGGCGAAACATCTCCACCCGACGCGCGCCGCGCCGGTCGCGCGGACCTTCGGAGAGCCAGGCGTCGAGGTTGCGGGCGAGGAACTGCCGGAAGGCGGCTTCGTGGGCGAGGGAGAGGTCGAAGATGTAGAGGCTGACCGCGAGCGTGCGCGCGCGGGCGCCGTCCGCGCCCTCCACGATGCTGGCGTAGTCGAGAACCTCGACCGCGAGGCCGGCCTCGCTCGCGAGCACCTGGGGGTCGGAGAAATAGCGGTAGGCGGTGGCCCGCGAGATGCCCTGTTCCGCCGCCGCCGCCGCGACCGTCACAGGCTCGCCGCGCGCCATGAGCGCGCGGGCGCCCGCGAGGATCGCCTCGCGGGTGCGGGACCGCTTGTCGGGCGGAGCATTCATCGGCCTCGGCCGCTCCAGAATAAGACGCTTGTCTCATAACGAGACGGTTGTATCATATCTGTGACTGGAATCGCTTGCAACGGAGGAGAGGCATGGGCGAGACGCGGCACAGAACCTACGATGTCCTTGGTATCGTGATGAAATTCCACGCCTTTCCCGAAGAGGTGCAGGGCAAGTACTGCCTTGTGGAGGCGATGGTGCCCGAGGGGCGCGGCGCGCCGCCCAACCACCACGCCGGCGAAACCGAGGCGTTTCACGTGCTCGACGGCGAGATCGCGTTCCATGTCGACGGGCGGGACTTCGTGGCGCGGGCTGGCGACCACGTCGCGATTCCCGACGGCGCCGTCCATGCCTTCACGGCGGTGAGCGCGCGCGCCCGGGTTCTCATACTCAACGCGCCGGGGCTGATGCATGATGCCTTCTTCACCGGTGTGGGACGGCCTTTGCCGGAAGGCGCCACCGAGCCGCTTGCGCCCGAAGGGCCGCCGGATGTCGAAGCGCTCGTCGCCGCCGCGGAGCGGGCGGGCATGACGCTTCTCTTGCCCGAGGGCGCGCCTGGCTGAGACGCGCGCCGGGACGGACAGGCGGCGGTTCAGCCCGCCGCCATCTGGTTGTGCTTGCGCGAGATGAACTGCTTGGCCGTCTCCACCGCCACGGCGGCATCCCGGCAATAGGCGTCGGCCCCGATCGCGCGCCCGAATTCCTCGTTCAGCGGCGCGCCGCCCACCAGCACGATGTAGTCGTCGCGGATGCCCTGTTCCTTCATCGTGTCGATGACGACCTTCATGTAGGGCATCGTCGTCGTCAGAAGCGCGGACATGCCGAGAATGTCGGCCTCCTCGCGCTGCACCGCCTCGATATAGTTCTCCACCGGATTGTTTATGCCGAGGTCCACGACATCGAAGCCCGCGCCCTCCATCATCATCGACACGAGGTTCTTGCCGATGTCGTGGATGTCTCCCTTCACCGTGCCGATCACCATCTTGCCCATCTTCGGTGCCCCGGTCTCGGCCAGAAGCGGCTTCAGGATCGACATGCCCGCCTTCATCGCGTTGGCCGCGAGAAGCACCTCGGGCACGAAGAGAATGCCGTCGCGGAAGTCGTCGCCGACGATCTTCATGCCGCCCACGAGCGCCTCGGTCAGCACCCGGTAGGGCGCCCAGCCGCGCCCGAGGAGAATGTTGACACCCTCGACGACCTCGTCCTTGAGGCCGTCGTAGAGGTCGTCGTGCATTTGCAGGACAAGCTCGTCGTCTTCGAGCTCGCTGAGGACGATATCGTCTTCCTGGTCGGACATGGGGCTACTTCCTGATTTCAAAGCGCAAACCCCGCGCTGTTCGCGCCACAATGGCCGTCGCGCCGCCGCGCACTCGCCGTTTTGCGACACCGCACCGGTCGTCACCGACCGGAGCACGGGGATTTGACCGGCGGGGCGGCAAATCGGTCACTGTTGCGACATTCGGTGACTGGCGGATGTTCTCAATTTGTTCCATATTCACCGAATGACCGGATTCGACCCAGACGCAGCCCGCAGGCGAGGCCGGGGCGCGCGATCGAACGCACCGTCGCGCTTCGACGCCCACGGCCGCGAGGCGGTGGACGACGGCTGGGTGCGGGACGACGACCTGCCGCCGTTTCGCACCGAGGTCAGCGTCGAGCGCCCGCGCAGCGTCATCACCCGCAACGCCTCGCCGGACATTTCCTTCGACCGGTCGATCAACCCCTACCGGGGCTGCGAGCACGGCTGCATCTACTGCTTCGCGCGTCCGTCCCACGCCTGGCTCGGTCTGTCGCCGGGTCTCGACTTCGAAACCAAGCTCGTCGCACGTCCCGAGGCCCCCGAGGTGCTCGAACGCGAACTCGCGAAACCGTCCTACACCCCCGCGACCATCGCCATCGGAACGAACACCGACCCCTACCAGCCCATCGAGCGCGACTGGCGCGTCATGCGGCGGGTGCTCGAGGTGCTCGACCGCCACGAGCACCCTGTGGCGATCGTCACCAAGGGCACGCTCATCGAGCGCGATATCGACATTCTGGGGCCGATGGCCGCCCGCGGGCTTGCGAAGGTGGGCATCAGCGTCACCACGCTCGACGCCCATCTGTCGCGCAAGATGGAGCCGAGGGTGCCACCGCCCGCCCGCCGGATCGAGACGATCCGCCGCCTCGCGGATGCCGGCATCCCGGTCCGCGTCATGGTCTCGCCGGTGGTGCCGGGGCTGACCGACCATGAGACCGAAGCCATCCTCGAGGCCGCCGCCGGGGCAGGGGCGCGGGCGGCGAGCGCCATCCTGCTGCGCCTGCCGAGAGAGGTCGCCGGGCTCTTCCGCGAATGGCTCGCCGAGGCGGTTCCGGGCCGGGCGGCCAAGGTCATGGCACGGGTGCGCGAGGCGCATGGGGGCCGCGACTACGACCCCGAGTGGGGCAAGCGGCTGAGAGGCGAGGGTGTGTTCGCGGAGCTTCATCGCCGACGCTTCGACATGGCTTCGAGGCGGCTCGGCCTCGTCGATGACCTCGCGCCCCTCAGAACAGACCTGTTTCGCGTGCCGCCGAAGCCCGGAGACCAGCTCGACCTCTTCTGAAGGAGGCGCCAACCTTCTTGCATCTCAACCCCGCGCCCGCCGGCGAGAGCGCCGCACCGGGGCGGGGTCGTCGCCCGTGCCGTCGGTCGGCGAGGAGAAACCGCCGAGGGCCTCGCTGATCGTATCGAGCGAGGGCCGGGGGCCGGGCTCGCGTGTCTCGAGCGCCAGGCGCATCTGCTCGAGATGTGCCGGCGTGGTGCCGCAGCACCCGCCGATGATCCGTGCGCCCGCGTCCCGGGCGAGCACCGCGTACTCGGCCATCAGCTCGGGCGTGCCGTTGTAGTGGATATGCCCATCCACGAATTTCGGAATGCCGGCGTTGCCCTTCGCGATCACGGGGCGTTCCGAGCCTTGCGCGGCGAAGCCGAGCACCGTGCGCAGAAGGTCGGACGCCCCCACGCCGCAATTCGCCCCGTAGGCCAGCGGCGGATGATCGAGCTTCTCCACGAGAGTGCACATCTCGGCGGATGTGAGACCCATCATCGTCCGCCCCGCCGTGTCGAAACTCATGGTTCCGCACCAGGGCATGTCCGCGAGCCGCGCGGCCTCGGCCGCGGCGCGGTATTCCTCCGCGGCGGAAATCGTCTCGACCCAGAGCACGTCCGCGCCGCCGGCCTTCAGGCCCTCGGCCTGTTCATGGAACATCTCGACGGCGAGCGCGTAGGTGAGGCTGCCCATCGGCTCCATGATCTCGCCGGTCGGGCCCATCGAACCTGCAACGACCACGGGCCTGCCGGCGGCATCGGCGATCTCGCGGCCGAGCTCGGCGCCCGCCCGGTTGAGTTCACCGACCCGGTTCTGCCCGTCATGGAGCTTCAGCCGCGCGGCGTTGCCGCCGAAGGTGTTGGTGAGAAATAGATCAGAGCCCGCGTCCACGGGACCACGGTAGAGCGCGCGGATCCTTTCGGGTTCGTCGACATTCCAGAATTCCGGCGCGTCGCCGGACTGGAGCCCCATGTTGAAGAGGTTGGTGCCCGTTGCGCCATCGGCCAGAAGCCAGGGCCGGGCGTCGAGAAGGCGCGTCAGAAGATCGGGCATCAAGGGCACTCGCAGCACTGCACGAAGGGGCTGTCTGCCGCCCCCGGTCGCGGGTCTATGGAATATCCTGCGAGTTGAGGCAAACTCAAACTCGTCAAGTTTTTCATGAAGGCGGCTCAAGTGCGGAGCCGGAGCGCCGCGCCCGGGGTTCAGGTTTCCCGAACAAGCTGACCCTTCGCCACGGCGAGAAGCTCGGCCATCTTGGCGCGGATCTCGTCGGCGGTGGCGATGTCGCCGAGATCGCCCGAGACCTTGCGGACGACGTCTTCGTGACCGGCCTCCTCGAAATCGGCCTTCACGACCTCCTTGGCATAGGCGTCGGCCTCGTCGCCGGTCTTGCCCATGAGCTCCGCCGCCCAGAGCCCGAGAAGCTTGTTGCGCCGCGCCTCGGCCCTGAACTGCATCTCTGCATCATGGGCGAACTTGTTCTCGAAGGCGCTTTCGCGGTCGTCGAAGGTGGTCATATCCGGCTCTCCCCTGGGAACGTGACGCTCCCTCCCGATATGCACGCCGGAGGGCCGGTTCACAAGCCTGCCGCTTGCCGCAGCAAGGTTCTTGGCCTATAGGCGGCCGGGCAAGGCGCGCAGGGCTGTCCCGCGCGCCGTCTCCTGTTGTCTGGAACGTTCATGGCGCGTCGCAAGAAGGTCTACGAGGGCAAGGCCAAGATTCTCTACGAAGGCCCCGAAGCAGGCACGTTCGTTCAGTATTTCAAGGATGACGCCACTGCGTTCAACGCCGAGAAAACGGATGTGATCGAGGGAAAGGGCGTGCTCAACAACCGTCTTTCGGAGTTCTTCATGAAAGGGCTCGGCGAGATCGGTGTGCCGACCCACTTCATCAAGCGGCTCAACATGCGCGAGCAGCTCATCCGCCAGGTCGAGATGATTCCCCTCGAAGTGGTGGTGCGCAATATCGCCGCCGGTTCGATCAGCCAGCGCCTCGGCATCGCCGAGGGAACGGCCCTGCCGCGCCCGGTGATCGAATTCTATCTCAAGGACGATGCGCTCGGCGACCCTCTGGTCTCCGAGGAACATATCTCCGCTTTCGGCTGGGCGTCCCAGCAGGACATGGACGATATGGTCGCCCTTGCGCTGAGGGTAAACGACTTTCTGTCGGGCTGCATGCTCGGCGTGGGAATTCGCCTCGTCGACTTCAAGATCGAAATCGGCCGGGTATGGGACGGCGACTTCCACCGGCTCGTGATCGCCGACGAGATCAGCCCCGACAGCTGCCGGCTTTGGGACATCGAGACCGGCCAGAAGTTCGACAAGGACGTGTTTCGCCGTGACCTCGGCTCGCTGGCCGACGCCTATACGGAGGTCGCGAGGCGCCTCGGCGTTCTGCCGACGAACGTCACCCATGCCGCGAAGCCGACGCTCATCAACTGAGCGCGCCGCGGCCGGTCAGTCCGACAGGTCGCGCGCGGTGGCGTAGCGGACCTCGGCGAGAA
>CAZPPH010000087.1:0-12104 GCA_964588375.1 uncultured Rhodobacterales bacterium
TTCGCCTTCGGCGTCGCGATCTTCGCCTATGTCACGCTGCAGGTCATCCGGCCCGTGCTCATGGGCGCCTGGGGGCATGCCTTCCCCTACGGTATCTGGTCCCACGTCGACTGGGTCAGCCACACCGGCTATCTCTACGGCAATTTCCACTACAACCCGGCGCACATGATCGCGATCACGTTCTTCTTCACGACGACGCTCGCGCTCGCCCTCCACGGATCGCTCATTCTCTCGGCGGCGAACCCCGAGAAGGGCAAGGAAATGCGCCAGCCCGAACATGAAGACACGTTCTTCCGGGATTTCATCGGCTACTCCATCGGCCCCCTCGGGATTCACCGTCTCGGCCTTCTGCTGGCGCTCAACGCCGGTTTCTGGAGCGCCGTCTGCATCGTGATTTCCGGAACCGTCTGGTTCGACCAGTGGGTCTTCTGGTGGGATTGGTGGCTCAATCTGCCCTGGTGGAGCGACATCGCGGGAGGCGTCAATGGCTAGTCTTTTCCAAACCGAATACCAGAACATCTTCACCCAGGTGCAGGTTCAGGGCGCGCCCGAAATGGGCGTGGTCGAGGACACAGACCTCAACGAGCGCGGCAAGGGCGCGAGCTTTTCCCAGCTGATCGGCTGGTTCGGCAACGCCCAGCTCGGACCGTTCTATCTCGGGGGCTGGGGGCTGTTGTCCCTCGTCTCCGGGATCACCTGGTTCGTGATGGTCGGCTTCTGGTTCTGGGACCAGGCGGGCTACAATCCGGCGGTCTTCATGCGCGACCTCTTCTGGCTCTCGCTCGATCCGCCGGCGCCGGAATACGGCCTCTCCATCCCGCCGATGCGCGAGGGCGGCTACTTCCTCATCGCCTCGTTCTTCCTGCTGATCTCGGTGATGAGCTGGTGGGTGCGGTCGTGGCTGCTCGCGCATCAGCTCGGCATGGGCAAGCACGTCTGCTACGCCTTCGCCAGCGCCATCTGGCTGTTCCTCGTGCTCGGCCTGATCCGGCCGATCCTGATGGGAAGCTGGTCCGAGGCGGTGCCCTACGGCATCTTCACCCACCTCGACTGGACGAACAACTTCTCGCTGACCTACGGCAACCTCTTCTACAACCCGTTCCACGCGCTCTCGATCGTGTTCCTCTACGGCTCGGTGCTTCTCTTCGCGATGCACGGCGCCACGATCCTCGCGGTCTCCCGCCTCGGCGGCGACCGGGAGCTCGAGCAGATCGCCGACCGCGGAACGGCATCCGAACGCGCCGGCCTCTTCTGGCGCTGGACGATGGGCTTCAACGCCACGATGGAAGGGATTCACCGCTGGGCCTGGTGGTTCGCGGTGCTGACGACGCTCACGGGCGGCATCGGCATCCTGCTCACCGGGACGGTCGTCGACAACTGGTTCGTGTGGGCGCAGGAGCATGGCTACGGGGCCGAATTCAACTACGTGCCCGCAGAGACGCCGGAAGACTTCCTGCCCTACCTGCCGCCGCAATAAGGAGACCTGAAGATGTCAAACGACGACAAATGGTACCTGGCGCACGAGAAGCCACCGAGCCTCTACGCTTGGATCTTCACCCAGATGACGATGGGAGCCGCCTATGCCGCGCTTGTCTGCATGGTCGTGCTGTTCTTCGTCCTCGCCATCCGGGCGCTCTCGGCACTTCTCCCGGAGGACCCCTACGCGCTTATCGAGACGGGCTCCCGTCTCGTGCAAGCGGTCGCATGAGCCGGGGGCGGTTCACCGCCCCCGGTCACGGCACCGGGCGTTTAGCCGCGCCCGTGTCTCGGGGTCTCCACACCCCGGTTCCCTTCCTGTTGGCTACAGGAAACTGGCGTCGCGCGGGTTACCCTACGCGACGCCCTTTTTCTTTCGGATGATGGGAGGCTGACATGACCCGACCCGCCACACCGACCCTCGACAAGGTCGCCGGCCCCGCCGACCTCAAGGTTCTCGGCGATGATGATCTGAAGCGGCTCGCGGGCGAACTGCGCGACGAGGTCATCCATACCGTCAGCCAGACCGGCGGCCATCTCGGCTCCTCGCTCGGCGTGGTCGAGCTGACGGTCGCGATCCACGCGGTGTTCAACACGCCGTTCGACAAGCTCGTCTGGGACGTCGGCCACCAGTGCTACCCCCACAAGGTTCTCACCGGGCGCCGCAGCCGGATGCTGTCGCTGCGCCAGGGCGGAGGCCTGTCGGGCTTCACCAAGCGCGCGGAGTCCGAATTCGACCCGTTCGGCGCGGCACATTCCTCGACCTCGATCTCCGCCGCCCTCGGTTTCTCGGTCGCCCGCGACATGGGCCAGGCGACGGGCGATGCCATCGCCGTCATCGGCGACGGAGCGATCTCGGCGGGCATGGCCTACGAGGCGATGAACAACGCAGGCTCGGAGGGCCGGCGCCTCTTCGTCATCCTCAACGACAACGAGATGTCCATCGCGCCGCCGGTCGGCGCGATGTCGTCCTACCTCTCCGGGCTCTACGCCTCGCCCTTCGTGCAGATGGCCGAAGGGTTCGAGGCGACGCTCCCGGGGCCGATCCGCGAGCACGCCCGCCGCGCGCGCCAGCTCGTTACCGGGCTGCCGGGCGGGCAGGGCACGCTCTTCGAGGAACTCGGATTCTCCTACGTCGGACCGATCGACGGGCATGACATGAACCAGCTCCTTCCCGTCCTCAGGGCGGCCAGGGCCAGGGCCACGGGGCCGGTGCTCATTCACGCCTGCACGGTCAAGGGCAAAGGCTACCACCCCGCGGAATCATCCGCCGACAAGTATCACGGCGTGGCGAAATTCGACGTTGTCTCCGGCACCCAGAAAAAATCGAAATCGAACGCGCCTTCCTACACATCGGTCTTCGGCAAGGCGCTGACGGCGGAGGCCGAGCGCGACCCCAAGGTCGTCGCGGTCACCGCCGCGATGCCCTCGGGCACCGGCCTCGACATCATGGCCGACCGCTTCCCCGCGCGGGTTTTCGACGTCGGCATCGCCGAGCAGCACGGTGTGACGTTCGCCGCCGGCATGGCGGCGGGCGGGCTCCGGCCTTTCTGCGCGATCTACTCCACCTTTCTTCAGCGCGGTTACGACCAGATCGTCCACGATGTCGCCCTGCAGGGTCTCCCGGTGCGCTTCGCGATCGACCGGGCGGGGCTTGTCGGGGCCGACGGGGCGACGCACGCAGGCTCGTTCGACATCGCATACCTCTCCAACCTGCCCGGCTTCACCGTCATGGCGGCGGCCGACGAGGCCGAACTCGTCCACATGGTCGCAACGGCCGCCGGGCATGACGAGGGTCCCATCGCCTTCCGCTATCCCCGCGGCGAGGGCGTCGGCGTCGAGATGCCCGAGCGCGGCATCCCGCTTGCCATCGGCAAGGGCCGGATCGTGCGGGAGGGCGAAAGCGTGGCACTCCTCTCTTTCGGCGCGCATCTGTCGGAATGTCTCAAGGCGGCGGAGGAACTCGCGGCCATGGGCATCACCGCAACCGTGGCCGACGCCCGCTTCGCCAAGCCGCTCGATGCCGACATGATCGGTCAGCTCGCCCGCCACCATGCCGCCCTCATCACGGTCGAGACCGGCGCGCGGGGCGGCTTCGGCGCCCATGTGCTGCACCATCTGGCTGAAAAGGGCGCACTCGACCGGGGCCTGAAGATTCGCACCATGACGCTGCCCGACCGGTTCATCGACCAGGCGAGCCCGGCCGACATGTATGCCGATGCCGGGCTGACGGCGGAACGGATCAGGGACAAGGCCGTGGAGGCCCTCGGCGTCGTGCCGGGACAGTTCGGAGCGGCGCGGGCGTAGGAAAGACCCCTCCCGCGCCATCGACGCCGGGGTTCAGGCCCCGACGCGTGTTCCGAAGATCATGTCGCTGTGCTCGGAGAGATAGATCCGCAGCCAGGGTGTGAAATCCTGCGGTCGCGCAGCGATCTCGTCCTTCAGCGTTCCGATGGCGGCCCAGCGAACGTCCTCGACCTCGTCAGGGTTCGGCCGCACCGGAAGGGAGGCCCCGCCCTCCGCCGTGAAGATCTCGACGACCTCGTGCTCGACAAGCCCCCCACCGACCTCGGCGCGGTATTCGACGCGGCCCCGGTGGACAGGGGTGAGGCCGGTAATCCCGAGCTCCTCGTCCAGCCGTCGCACCGCGCAGACTTTCGCCGCCTCGTCCCAGTCGGGATGGGTGCAGCAGGTGTTCGTCCAGAGCCCCGGCGTGTGGTATTTGCCCGCCGCCCGCTTCTGCAGAAGGACCCTCGGCCCGTCCATCACGAAGACGCTCACCGCCTTGTGCCTGAGGCCCTTGCGGTGGGCCGCAAGCTTCTCGACCGGTGTCAGGACACCGTCGATCCAGGCGGGAATCATGGTCGTCATGCGTAGGTTGCGGGCACCAGCCGGGTCAGATGTGCGAGGTTCTTGAAGCCGATCTTGATATGGGCCATCGGCCGCGCCTTTACGAGCTTCTTGTTCATGTAGGCCTCGAACGTGAGGCGCTGAACGTCGATGTCGTGGCAGAGGCTCACGAAGCGCTCCCGGCGTTCGTCGGACTTGTAATAGGCATCCTGCATCGAGCGCAGCACGCGGAACACCGTCTTGTGCTCCTTCATGAAGAGTTTCCGGGCAAGGGCGAGATCGCTTGCCTTGCCCGACACCAGCGATGCATCGGCCGCGAGGGCCGCGACCCGGCCCCCGACCATCGCGTAATATATGCCTTCGCCCGAAGAGGGCGCCACGACGCCGGCGGCATCGCCCGCGAGGACCACGTCGCGCCCGTTGTCCCACTTCTTCAGGGGCTCGAGGGGAATCGGCGCGCCCTCCCGGCGGATCGTCTCGCAATCGGCGAGCCCCGAAGCGATGCGCAGGTCCGCGGTGGCCTTCTTGAGGTCGATGCCTTCGACCCCGGTGCCCATGCCCACGCTTGCGCTCTTGCCGTGCGGGAAGACCCAGCCGTAGAAGTCGGGCGAGATCGCGCCGTCATAGATCACGTCGCAGCGCGCAGGATCGTAGGTGCCGATCTTGCCCGGCGCCTTGATGATCTCGTGATAGGCGATGACGTAGGGGATCTTCTCGCCGCCGGGCACCTCGCCGCGGGCGACGTTCGAGCGCGCACCGTCGGCGCCGATCACGATCCTGCCCGTCAGCCGGATCTCGTCGCCCGAGGCCTTGTCGCGGTAGACGACATGAGTACCGGCGTCGTCCCGCTCGATCCGCAGGAATGTGCCGGTCTTGCGATCGGCACCGGCGGTGGCCGCGCGGTCGCGCAGGAACTCGTCGAAATGCTCGCGGTCGACCATGCCCACGAAGCCGTTCTCGATCGGAATGTCGACCGACCGGTGGGACGGCGAGACCATCCGCGCGGTCGAGATCTTCGCCACGATCTGGTTGTCGGGAATGTCGAAATCCTGGATCAGGCGCGGCGGTATCGCTCCTCCGCAGGGCTTTATCCGGCCGGCGCGGTCGAGGAAGGCGACATGCCTTCCCGCGACCGCGAGATCGGCGGCGGCGGTGGCTCCGGCGGGTCCGCCGCCAACGACGATGACGTCATAATTCATGGTCATTCTCCCGGAACGAGCGTGGTGCGGGGCAGGGGGTCTGGTTCCCGGCCCATGATACGGGCCGCCATGAGGGCGGCGGCGAGAAAGAGTGCGGCTTCGAAGAGGAAGACGGCGCCGAAGGCCGAGGCCGTATCCATCACCGTGCGGAAGGCGTCGGCCGCGGCGGCACCGAGAAGCCCGCCGAAACCTGCGGCGATGGCCTGTGCAGCACCCCAGAGCCCCATCCGCGTGCCCTCGCGCCGCTCCCGTCCCTCTCCGGCAAGCGCCATCATCGAGCCGATCGCGGCGACGGCGAACATGCCATTGAAGAGGCCGAGAAGCACGACGGCGGGCACGAGAAGCGGCGCGCCGGTCTGCCCGATAAGCATGATTATGGTAAGTGCGGTCGCCGATCCGAGGCAACCCGCGATGACCCAGGCCCGGAGCGAGCCGAGCCTCAGGCCGGTGGCAGCGATGCCGACGATCACCATGCCGAGAAACACGCCGCCATTCTGCGCACCGGCCAGCGAGGTCGACTGCCCCGGCGTGAAGCCGAAGACGAGACCTGCATAGGGCTCGAGAATGAGCTCCTGCATGAAATAGGCGGTCATCGAGAGAAAGACGAAGATCGTGAAGTTCCGCGCCGTGCGCTCGCCCCAGATCTCGGCCAGCCCCTCGCGGAACGGCACCGGCGCCGGGTCGGGTTCGACCCGCACGTGCGCCTCGATGCCCAGTACGGCGACGGTGGTCATCGCGAACGCGCCGAGCACGACGACGCCGACGATCCGCAAAAGAAGCGCGTGGGAGTACGGGTCCAGCACCTGGCCCACGCTGGCGGCGGTGACCGCGATGCCGAAGATCATCATGAGCCACGTGATCGTCGCCGCAGCGGGCCGGCGTTCTGGGGCGGTGGCCGTGGCGAGCAGCGCCAGAAGCGACGTGCCGGAAGCACCGACCCCGAGGCCGATGAGTGCATAGGCGATGATCGAGAGCGCCAGCCCGAGCCCGAAGGCCGTCTCGAGAAGCGGAATAGCCGCGGCCGCTCCGAACGCACCCGCCCCGAGCGCGGCCATGCCGCCGATGATCCACCGGGTCCGGTGCCCGCCGCTGTCGGACAGAAAGCCCCAGTTCGGCCGGGTGATCTGGATGCCGTAGTGAAGCGCGACGAGAAGTCCCGGCAGCACGGCCGGCAAGGCGAGTTCGACCACCATCAGACGGTTGAGCGTCGATGTCGTCAGAACGACGATGGCGCCGAGCGCCATCTGCACGAGACCGAGCCGGACGATGGAGATCCATGAAAGGTTCATGGCAGACCTCCGAGGCCGCGCAGCGCGAAGGCCGAGACCATCATCCCCGCGACGTAGAGCGTCACTCCCGTACCGTTATACCACGGTGTCTTGCCTTTCGGGTCACGCAACAGCACACGCATCGCCGCGAATTGCAGCAAGAGCAGCACGGTAACCGCCAGAGCATGCCAGGGCTGGCCCCAGATGAAGAGAAGAGAGATCACGATCATCTGCGGCAGCGCCATGCCGATGCAGGCGATGCGGGCGGCGACGTCGGGGCCGAGCACGACAGGAAGCGAGCGCACGCCTGTCGCCTTGTCGCCCTCGAGTGCCTTGAAATCGTTGAGGGTCATGATGCCATGGGCGCCCAGACCGTAGAGCAGCGCGACGACGACGACCTCGAAGCGCGGCGCGCCTGCGGCCAGAATGGCGGCCCCTGTGAACCACGGCAGCGTCTCGTACGAGAGCCCGACGAGACCGGGCCCCCACCAGCCCGACCGCTTCCAGCGGAATGGCGGTGCGGAATAGATCCAGGCCGCGGCCACGGCCGCGCAGGTCGCGCCGAAACCCCAGGGCCCGAGTTGCCAGCCAATGAAGAGCGACAGCGCCGACATCGCCAGTGCCACCCAGAGGCCCCAGCGCCCCGGCACCCGGCCAGAGGGGATCGGGCGGTCGGGCTCGTTGATCGCGTCGACATGCCGGTCGCACCAGTCGTTCGCCGCCTGGCTCATGCCGCAGACCACGGGTCCGGCGAGGATGACGCCGAGAATCACCACATCCCACTGCCCCCCGGGCCAGACGCCCGAGGAAACGATGCCGCAGAGATAGGCCCACATCGGCGGAAACCACGTGATCGGCTTGATCAGGCGGAGAAGCGCGGCCGGCTCTGGAAATCTGCGGGGCTGTAAACTTTCGCTGACAGTCATGTGTAAACTACACAGCACAGTTTTCGAAAACGCAAGGGTTAGATTGTCAGGCCAGCTTGACGGCGGCGATCAGTCGCGCTTCAGAAGCCCGTACTTCCGGAGCTTCACGTAAAGGCTCTGGCGCGAAAGACCGAGCATCTCGGCGGCGGCCACACGGTTGTTGCGCGTCAGCTCCACGGCCGTCTCGATGCACATCTTCTCCACCACATCGGTCGTCTCGCTGACGATGTCCTTCAGGGTCGCCGATCCGACCAGTTCCATGACACTGCGCATGCCGTCCTCGCGACCCGCACCCGCGGCCGGGCGCACGGCCTCGGCACGGCTCGCATCGCGAATGACGAAAACGATGGACGGGTGCGCCCGGTCGTTCAGATAGGTCGCCGACAGCTCGACAGGCAGTTCGTTTCCGAATTCCGATTGGATCTTCGTCCCGTAAAGACGCATCTTGCCCGAACGCACCGCGTTCTCGATGAGCACCTTGAGGTCGACGCTGCCGCGGGCGAGGAAATCCCCCAGAGAGCGCCCACGCACCTTCGTGAGATGCGGCGAATCGACGAGATTGAGAAATGCCTCGTTCGCCGCCGCGATCACGCCCGACTTGTCCGTGAAGACGATACCGTCGACCGCCTCCTGGTAGAACCCCGAGAGATCCTCCGTCATCTCGTCGGACCCGATCTCGGCGCCTTCGGCGATCTCGATCCGGCAGAGAAGCGTCCGCTCACCGCCGGCCCGGAACACCTTGGGAGAAAGGGTCACGGTGCGGCGGCTGCGGCGGGTCGAGATCTCGACCGGCGCCGAGGTTTCGGCCACTGCCGCGGACACGAGCGCATCGATGAGGCCCTCGCGCTTCCTGCCTTCGAATTCGGCGGAGAAATCGCTGCCGGAAAGCTCGCTCGGGCTGGCGCCGAGAAGGGCTGCGGCGGCCGCGTTGGCCTGCAGCACCCGTCCCGTCGCCACCGACAGGAAAACGACCGGCTCGCGCATCGCCTCCATCAGCATCCGGAATCGCGTGTCGTTCTCGCGATTCGCCTCGTAGTCCCGCTCGAGCGCCATCTGCGCGTCCACGAGTTGCTGCTGCATCTCCGCGACGGGCCTGAGGTCTCGCCCCAGCATCAGGATCGCGCCGTCAGGACCGATCCGGTGCATCGAATAGCGAACGGGGAATTCGAGCTGGCTGGTGTCGGCATGGTTGAGCTCGATCGGCCGGCCGAGCTTCTCGCCGGCGTTGAACCGGGCGAGCTGCGCCTCGAACTTCGGCACGCTCTCACCGGTCAGAACGTCACGAATATCGCGCCCTTCCCATGCCTCGAGCTTTTCGAAGGCAGTATGGCCGGGGTTGACCAGAACGCTCAGAATCCGGCCGACGTCGGAGACGACGATGGAGATGTCCCCCGCCGTTGCGATGATGTCGCCCAGGACGTCCGGCGCGATCAGCGGTATCGCTCCGGTGTTCCAGTATTTCATGCCTCGGCTGGTCACAGCCGCGTCTCCAATCTTTAAGAGGCCGGGGCCTTCACCCCGTCCAGCACTTCGTGATGTTCATCATCTTTCCGGGACACCTCCAGGCCGCATGCAGTCAAGGCCGCGAAGACATCGGATGTGATATGGTCGGCACCGATCCGCCCCTTGGCCCCCAACCCGCGCGTGACCGCGGACCCGCCAACGATGATCGGCGTCGCTCTCGACAGGGCGAGGCGCATTCTCTTGACCAGCCTGGCGAGACCGGCAACCCTCTCTCCTTGAGAGGCTGACACGAGCACGGCGTCGAAACGCGCGGCAGACAGCGCGGCGATGAGCTCGGCTTCGGAGGTTCCCAGAAACAGTTTCACGGAAAAGCCCAACCGGCGCAGCTGACCGGCAAGGGTCAGCGCGCCGAGAGTGTGGAATTCGTCTTCGGGCACGATCACCGCCAGAAGCGGAGCCTTGTCCAGCGCGTCGCTCGCGTCGGACGGGTCGAGATCGCGGACCATCGCCTGCAGGCGCGCAGAGCCGATGGTCACCTCGGCGAAACTCTTGCTGTCTTCGCACCATGCCTCGCCAAGTCTGCGGGCCACCTTCGGGATCAGGATCTCCGCGACCCACGCATCGGGAATCCCGCGCGCCCTCATCTCCGCGAGAACGGCGGTGCGGCGGGTCGGATCCCTGTCGAGCGCGGCGGCCTCGATCTCGGCCAGAAGCACTTCTTCCTTGCGCGCATCTCCAGACAGCCGCCGCGTCGCCAAGAGCGACAACGCCTGGCTTGCGAGGGACGTCACCGCCCCGCCGCCGGACTGCCGCCTGTCATCGGCGGAGCGCTCTGGGCCATCCGTCATGGACCTTCTCCGCTCTCATCGCGGCGCCGGATACGACGCCCGCGCAACACACGTACTATGGGTACTTTTGATGGCTCTTGCAATGTCAAAGCAGGTTGACAGTAATTTGCCGGCCTTCGCGGCGATGCATGGGGACATCCCGGAGCTACCAATGTTTGTTGCATTGCGCTCGTTTTTACATGCGTCAGCGCAGTCCGAAACCTCTCGCAATAATCGCCTGAAAGAGTGTAAGGTATACTTGACACTTTGCTCTGGTGGCGGCTAGGCTCACTCAACACCGCAGGCTTGGGGAGGACCATGTCCAATCGGCAAGACAACGCGGGTCGGGGAACGCGGCTTTACACTCCCGACGAACGCGCGAGACGGGACGCGACGATCTGGACATTGGTCCAGGGTGTTCTGGCGCCTCTTCAGTTCGCCGTCTTCCTCGTCTCCCTCGTCCTCGTGATCCGCTATCTCTGGACCGGTGAAGGCTACGGGGCGGCGACCGTCTCGATCGTCATCAAGACCTTGTTTCTATACGCAATAATGGTCACCGGGTCGATCTGGGAGAAGATCGTCTTCGGCCGCTGGCTCTTTGCCGGACCGTTCTTCTGGGAAGACGTCTTTTCCTTCGTCGTCATCGCCCTGCACACCCTCTACCTCTGGGGGCTCCTGACCGGCGCGATGTCGGCCGATGCGCTCATCACGACCGCGCTCGCGGCCTACGCGGCCTATGTCGTCAACGCCGGCCAGTTCCTCTGGAAGCTGCGACTCGCCCGTCTCGAAGGCGAGGTGGTGGCATGAACCGGCCTCTCACGCCGCCCTCGGGGCCCGGATGCACCGACACCCCCGTTCTCAAGGAGCGCGGCCAGCGCGAAGTGTTCTGCGGGCTGACCGGAATCGTCTGGCTGCACCGCAAGATGCAGGATGCCTTCTTCCTCGTGGTCGGCTCGCGCACCTGCGCGCATCTCCTGCAATCCGCGGCCGGGGTGATGATTTTCGCCGAACCCCGATTCGCGACCGCGATCCTCGAGGAGAAAGACCTCGCGGGCCTCGCCGACGCCAACGAGGAGCTCGACCGCGAAGTCGCGCGCCTGCTTGAGCGGCGCCCCGACATCCGCCGGCTCTTCCTCGTCGGCTCCTGCCCGTCCGAGGTGATCAAGCTCGACCTGCACCGCGCCGCCGAGCGTCTCACCATCGAGCACAGCCCCCGGGTGATGGTGCAGAACTACTCCGGCTCGGGCATCGAGACGACCTTCACCCAAGGCGAGGACGCCTGCCTCGCGACCATCGTCGAGGCCGCCGGGCCGACCGAGGCGGCCGACCTCGTCATCGTGGGCGCCCTGCCCGACGTCGTCGAGGACCAGGCCCTCGGCCTTCTGAGCGCGATCGGCATCGACAACGTGAAGGTGCTGCCGTCGGCCCGCGCCGAAGACACGCCGGCGATCGGTCCGAACACCCGCTTCGCCCTCGTTCAGCCGTTTCTGGGCGACACCCATGCCGAACTCGAACGGCGCGGCGCGACCCACATCCCCGCCCCCTTCCCCTTCGGCGAGGAGGGCACCACGCTCTGGCTCTACGCGCTGGCCGACGCCTTCGGCATCGACCGCGCCGTCGTCGACCGGGTGACGGAAGCGCCGCGCGCCCGCGCGCGCAAGGCCATCGCCGCCCGCGCCGAGACGCTTCGCGGCAAGTCGCTCTTCTTCTTTCCCGACAGCCAGCTCGAAGTCCCGCTCGCACGGTTTCTGACCCGCGAATGCGGCATGACCGCCATCGAGATCGGCACGCCCTTCCTTCACCGCACCCTCCTCGGCCCCGATCTTGAACTCATCGAGGCCGGCCCGACACTCTCGGAAGGCCAGGACGTCGACCGTCAGCTCGACCGCGCCCGCGCCGGCCGGCCCGACCTCACGGTCTGCGGCCTCGGCCTCGCGAACCCGCTGGAGGCCGAAGGGCTGACGACGAAATGGGCCATCGAGCTCGTCTTCACGCCGGTGCATTTCTACGAACAGGCCGGCGACCTCGCCGAACTCTTCGCCCGTCCGCTGCGCCGGAAAGAGCGGCTGAAGCTCGAGGCGGCGACATGAAGCT